>JAZKDL010000480.1:0-25573 GCA_040387575.1 Pseudomonadota bacterium | reverse complement strand
AGAGGCCCTTCACCCGATCGGGGAAAGGCCTGTCACCTATTCACCGACTCGCCCAGCCGCCGCCCAACGATTTGTAGAGGGTGACCTGGTTCTGCAGCTGCAACAGCCGAGCCTGGACGGCGAGCTGCTGCGCGCTGAACAACGAGCGCTGCGCGTCGAGCAGGTCGAGCGCGCTGGCAACGCCGTTGCGATAACGCAGGTCGGACAGCTTGAAGCGCACGCCCTCGGCATCGGCCTGGGCGCGCTGTGCACGCACCTGCTCGCCAAAGGTCTCGCGACCGGCCAGCGCATCTGCGACTTCGCGGAATGCGGTCTGGATCGACTTCTCGTACTGCGCAACGGCGATGTCACGCCCGGCAATCGACGACTCGAGTCCCGCGCGGTTCGCGCCCGCGTTGAAGATCGGAAGCGTCAACTGAGGCGCCAGCGAAAAGGCCGTCGAGCCGCTCTTGAACAGCCCCGACAGCTCATTGCTCGCCGTGCCGGCCTGCGCCGTCAGCGAGATCCGCGGGAAGAAGGCCGCGCGCGCCGCGCCGATGTTGGCGTTGGCACCGATCAGCAGTTGCTCGGCCTGACGGATGTCGGGCCGTTCGATCAGCAGGTCGGACGGCAGGCCGGCGGGCAGTTCACGCATCTGCGCGACGCTCTCGAGCGGACTCTGACCGCTGGCGACCGTCATGGCCGTCGACGGCATCGGCGCGCCGAGCAGCAGCGCGAGCGCGTTCTCGTCCTGCTGGCGCTGGCGCCGGAGTTGCGCATAGGACGCTCGTGCCGATTCGGCGAGCGAATTGGCCTGCTGGAAGTCGAGTTCGGACGACACGCCGTTGTCGAAGCGCAGCTTGGTGAGCCGCACCGAGTCTTCGCGCGTGGCCAGGGTCTGGCGGGTGAGTTCGAGCAGTTCGTCGTCGGCCAGCAGCGTGTACCAGCCGGTGGCGACGGCGCTGACCAGACTGATCTGCGCCGCCTTGCGCGCCTCTTCGGTGGCCAGGTACTGAGCCAGCGCCTGCTGTTTCAGGCTGTCGAGACGACCGAAGAAATCGATCTCCCACGCCGAGATACCGAGCCCCACCTGGAAGCTGTTGCTCAGGCGGCCGTCGATCACGGAGGGTTGCCGCGTACCGGTGAAGATGCCGTTGACCGCGGGGAACTGCGCGGCACGGCTGATCTGGAACTGCGCGCGGGCCTGCTCGATGTTGAGCACCGAGACGCGAAGATCGCGATTGTTGGCAAGCGCCGTGTTGATCAGCGACTGCAGCCGCGCGTCGGCGAAGAAGTCCTGCCACGCGGTATTGGCCGCGGCCGCACCTGCCGGCTGTGCCGGGTCGCCCGGGAAGGTGGTCGGCACCGGCGCCGCGGGGCGCTCGTAGGTCGGAATCAGCGAACAGCCGGCCAGGAATGCGCTGGCCGCCGCAGCGATCAGCGCCTTGCGGAGGATCAATGGCTTCTTAAACATGGTTCTGCTCCACCGCTGCGTCGTCGGCATGGCGCTTGTCTGCTTCCTGCTGACGCGTGCTGCCCTTGAACAGGCCGCGCACCACCACGAAGAAGATGGGCACGAAGAACACCGCCAGCCCAGTGCCGGTGATCATGCCGCCCAGCACGCCGGTGCCGATCGCGCGCTGGCTGGCCGAGCCGGCGCCGGAGGCGATCACCAGCGGCACCACGCCCAGCCCGAAGGCCAGCGAGGTCATCACGATCGGCCGGAAGCGCAGGTGCGCTGCCGACAGGGCCGCTTCGATCACGCCCTTGCCTTGCGCCTGCAGGTCCTTGGCGAACTCGATGATCAGAATCGCGTTCTTCGCGGACAGGCCGATGATGGTGATCAGCCCGACCTGGAAGTACACGTCGTTCGAGTAGCTTCGCAACAGCGTGGCGAGCACGACGCCCAGCACGCCCAGCGGCACCACCAGGATCACCGCGAGCGGAATCGACCAACTCTCGTACAGCGCAGCCAGGCAGAGGAACACCGCCAGGATTGCGAAGCCGTAGAGGATCATGGCTTGCGAGCCGGCGAGCTTTTCTTCGCGCGATGGGCCGGTCCATTCGTAGCCGAACCCTGCGGGCAGCCGGGTGGCGAGCTTTTCCATCTCGGCCAGCGCGGCGCCGGTGCTGAAACCGGCCGCCGGCGCACCAGAGATGCGCACTGCCGGATAGCCGTTGTAGCGCACCGTCTGCTGCGCGCCCTTGACCCAGCGCGTGCTGGCAAAAGCCGACAGCGGCACCGGCTGGCCCTGGGTGTTGGTCGCGTTGAGCTGCAGCAGGTCGTCCGGCTGCATCCGCGCCGGCGCATCGGCTTGAACCACCACGCGCTGCAGACGACCCTGGTTCGGGAAGTCGTTGACGTATGAAGAGCCAAGCGACGTCGACAGCGCGGTGTTGATCGCGTCGAAGCTCACGCCCAGCGCATTCGCCTTGTCGCGGTCGATGTCGATCTGCAGCTGCGGCGCATCCTCCAGGCCGTCCGGACGGACCTGCGTCAGCACCTTGCTCTGGGACGCCATGCCCAGCATCTGGTTGCGCGCATTGATCAGCGCCTCATGGCCTGCACCGGCGCGGTCCTGCAGCCGGAACGTGAAGCCGGTCGCATTGCCCAGTTCCGGAATCGGCGGCGGGCTGAGCGCGAAGATGAACGCGTCGCGGATGCCGAAGAGCGCACCGGACAGACGGGCCGACAGCGCATCGGCCGACATGCCTGCGCCCTTGCGCTCGTCCCACGGCTTGAGCGTGACGAACGCCAGGCCGGCATTCTGGCCCTGCCCGGAGAAGCTGAAGCCCAGCACGCCCACCATGCTCTCAACCTCAGGCTGCTTGAGCACCACGGCCTCGACCTGCTCCATCACGGCGGTGGTGCGCTCCAGCGTCGCACCCGGCGGCAGCTGCACGTTCACGATGATGTTGCCCTGGTCCTCGCTCGGCAGGAACGAGGTGGGCAGGCGCAGGTAGACGAACACGAGCACGCCGACGATCGCGGCATAGATGAACAGGTAGCGTGCTGCGCGCTTCAGCAGGCGCGCGACCAGGCTTTCATAGCCCTTGGCCGTTCTCGCGAACTTGCGGTTGAACCAGCCGAAGAAGCCCTTTTTCTCGTGATGCTCGCCCTTGGGAATCGGCTTGAGCAGCGTCGAGCACAACGCCGGCGTGAGCGACAGGGCCATGAAGGCCGAGAAGGCGATCGACGCGACCATCACCGCCGAGAACTGGCGGTAGATGTTGCCGGTGGAGCCGGCGAAGAAGGCGAGCGGCACGAACACCGAGATCAGCACCACGGTCACGCCGATGATGGCGCCCGAGATCTGCTTCATCGCCTTGCGCGTGGCCTCAAGCGGCGGCAAGCCCTCCTCGGACATGATCCGCTCGACGTTCTCGACCACCACGATCGCATCGTCCACGACGATACCGATCACCAGCACCATGCCGAACATGGTCAGCACGTTGATCGAGAAGCCCAGCGCCAGCAGCGTGGCGAAGGTGCCCATCAGTGCGATCGGGACCACGATGGTCGGAATGACCGTATAGCGCCAGTTCTGCAGGAACAGGAACATCACCACGAACACCAGCGCCACGGCCTCCAGCAGCGTCTCGGCCACCTGGGTGATCGAGATCTTGATGAAGTTGGAACTGTCGTACGGAATCGTCCACTTCACGCCTGGCGGGAAATACTTCGCAAGGCCTTCCATCGTGGTGCGGACCGCCTTGGCGGCGTCCAGCGCATTGCCGCTGGGCGACAGCTGGACGCCGATGCCGACGGCCGGCTTGCCATTCAGACGTGCCGAGGTGGCATAGGTCTGGCCGCCGAGCTCGATGCGCGCCACGTCTTTCAGGCGCACGGTCGAACCATCGGTGTTGGCGCGCAGCACGATGTTGCCGAACTGCTCGACGTTGGCGAGCTGGCCGTTGACGATCACCGTCGCAGCGATGCCCTGGCCCGACACGTTCGGCAGATCGCCGATGGTGCCGGAGGCGACCTGCGCGTTCTGCGCACGCACCGCCGCCGTGACCTCAGCCGACGAGAGGCTGAAGCCGCGCAGCTTGGCGGGGTCGACCCAGATCCGCATGGCGCGTTCGGTGCCGAACAACTGGGCCTGCCCGATGCCGGGAACGCGCTGCAGTTCGGGCAGCACGTTGCGCGAGGCGTAGTCGCCCAGGGCGACCGGATCGATCGCCGGATCGTCCGACGACAGCATCGTGAACAGCAGGAAGTTGGAGCGCGATTTGTCCACGCGCACGCCCTGCTGCGTCACCGCCTGCGGCAGGCGCGGGGTGGCGCGCGACAGGCGGTTCTGCACGTCCACCTGCGCGAGGTCGGCGTTGGTGCCGGGCTCGAAGCTCACGGTCAGCGTACCGGTGCCGTCGGCCTGCGCCACGGCTTCCATGTACATCAGACCGGTCGCGCCGTTCATTTCGCGCTCGATGACGGACAGCACGCTGTCCTCGAGCGTCTTGGCCGATGCGCCCGGATAGGCGACGTTGATGACGATGGCGGGCGGCGCCACCGGCGGGTATTGCGCGATCGGCAACTGCGTGATCGCGACGCCGCCCATCACGAGGATGAACAGCGCGATCACCCAGGCGAAGATCGGGCGTTCGATGAAGAATTTAGCCACGCTTCAGGCTCCTCAGGACTTCGCGGCGGAAGCCGGCGCGGCCGGTGCCGGCGCACCGGCGGGCGCTGGTGCGGCTGGCGCAGCTGCAGCCGTCGGCGCCTTCCAGGGCACCGCCTTCACCGGCGTGCCGGGCGGCAGCATCTGCAGCTTCTGGAAGCCGTCGACCATCACCTGTTCGCCGGCCTTCAGGCCTTCGAGCACCACCCACTGGTTGTTTTGCGCGGCGCTGATCTTGACCTTGCGCTGGCTGATCTTGCCGTCGGCGGCGACCACCGACAACGTGTCGCCCTGCTCGGTGCGCGTCACGGCCTGCTGGGGCACGGTGATCGCATTGGTGGCCTGCGCCTGTTCGATGCGCACGCGCACATAGAGACCCGGCAGCAATTCGCCCGCCGGGTTCGGCACTTCGGCACGAAGCGTGACCTGGCCGCTGGTCGGGTCGACCGTCAGGTCGGAGAACAGCAGCTTGCCGGCCTGGCCGTATTCGGTACCGTCCTCAAGCACCAGCTTCACGCTGGCGGCCTCGCCGCTCACGCGCTTGAACTTTCCGGACTCCATCGCACGGCGCAGCTTGAGCGCGTCGTTGGCCGACTGCGTGAAGTTCACGTACATCGGGTTGATCTGCTGGATCACGGCGAGCTGCGTTGCCTCGCCCTGGCCGACCAGCGCGCCTTCGGTGACCAGCGCACGACCGATGCGGCCGGAGATCGGCGCCGTGACAACCGCATAGCCCAGGTTGATGTTGGCGGTCTGCAGAGCCGCACGGCCGACGCCGACGTCGGCTTCGGCGGCCTTCCAGGAGGCCACCGCATTCGCGTATTCCTGCTTGCTGACGGCATTGGCTTCGACCAGCGGCTTGTAGCGGTCGGCCAGCGCCTTTGCCTGCACGGCATTGGCTTCAGCGCGAGCCAGGCTGGCTTGCGAGCTGGCCGCAGCCGCGGTGTACGGCGCGGAATCGATGCGGAACAACTGCTGCCCCTGCTTCACGTCGCTGCCTTCGCGGAACAGGCGCTGCTGCAGGATGCCGGCAGCCCGCGCACGAACTTCCGCGACGCGTGAGGCTTCGAGCCGGCCAGGCAGTTCGGTCACCAGACCGACATCGCCCGGCGTTGCCACGACCACGCCGACTTCGGGCGGCGGCGGCGCACCGCCACCACCGGCCGCTCCGGCAGCGGCAGGAGGTGCGTCACCTTTGCCACAGGCGGCGAGGGTCAGCACCACCGCGCCGAAGACGGTGGCGATCGCCCAGGAGAACGGGCGACGGAACGATTGGGGAACATGCGAGACGGGCATGCGATTCCTTCCAGAGGGGATCAGTCAAAAAGTGGGGCCGAAACGCCAGGGTGAGGGGAATACCCGACATACCGCAAGAAATCGGCCAGCGCGCGACTATACATACATTCGTGAATGTATAGTCGCGTGAACCTGGTGAAAACCCGCAATCTACACAAGAAAGGAGACATGTCATGGCGCGCCGCACGAAGGAGGAAGCCCTGGCGACCCGTCACCGCTTGATCGATGCGGCTGAAGTGCTGTTCCAGTCACAGGGCGTGTCACGTACCTCCTTGCAACAAATCGCGGAACACGCGGACGCCACACGCGGTGCGGTGTACTGGCATTTCAAGGACAAGGCCGACCTGTTCAACGCGATGATGGAACGCGTCACGCTGCCGCTGGAAACGGCGGCACAGGAGATCGGCATCGGCAACGACGATCCGCTCACGCAGATCGAACAGATGATGCTGAAGGCGCTGGGGCTGATGACGACCGATCCGCAGGTGCGCCGCGTGTTCGAGATCGCTACCCACAAGGTCGAATACACGACGGAGATGCAGTCGGTGCAGCAGCGTCATCAGACCGGGCGTGACGAATGCGTCGCCGACTTCGAGCGCGCGTTGCGCCTGGCTGCGCGCCGCAGCCGCGTACGCATGCTGATTCCTGCGGGCACCGCCGCACAAGGCTTGCACGCGCTGATCAGCGGATTGATCCAGGACTGGCTGCTGGCACCCGAGGTCTTCGACCTGGTGGCGACTGGCCGCCGGATCTTCGCGGTCTACGTGTCCGGCCTGGGCTTCGCCTGGCCCGCTGCGCAGGAAAGCAACGCGCCGCCCGCTGAGACGCCGCGCGATCAGTGATAATGGCGGGCTGCCGGGACACCCGGCAGACCTCTCTCGCTGTATTTCAACGGATAGAATTCGGCCCTCCGAAGGCTGAGATCCAGGTTCGATTCCTGGCGGCGGGACCAGATACATGAAGCCGGAAGCTTGCGACAAGCTTCCGGCTTTTTTCATGGTCCACACCCGAAAGTCGCACGCAAGGCCGCATTCGGCGCTCGACCCGTCGCCGCCCATAATTCCCACGTGGACCTCCCGCCGATCACCGACGCCCTCTCCGCTCGCGCCCTGGCCCAGGTGCTGATCGACCGGCTGCACGCCTCCGGCCTCGAACCACCTCGCGCACCGCCGCAAGAGCCGACCACTTGCTGCGGCCGTGGCTGCAATGGCTGCGTCTGGGAAGGCTATTTCGAAGCCGTTGCCTGGTGGCGCGACGAGGCGCTCACGCTGCTGCCAGACGCCTGAAGACCGCCCGCCGATGTGCCTGCGGATACCGTCTCCCGAGACGGCCGTCCCTAGCATCGGCTGCATGAAACCAATTCACGAACTCGGCACCGCCGAGCGCTTCCGGCGGCTGATGGGCCGCTACACCACCGGGGTCAGCGTGCTGCTCGCGCGCGAGGGCGGCGAGGTGGTCGGGCTGACCGCGAACTCGCTGACCTCCGTCAGCCTGGAGCCGCTGCTGCTGCTGTTCTGCCTCCGCCAGGAAAGCGCCAGCGCAGCTCGGCTGCTACGGGTCGGGCGCTTCACCGTCAACCTGCTGGCCGAATCGCAGCAGCAGGCTTCGCGCCATTTCGCCGGGCCACGCGATGCGAGCCAGGCGCTGGACACCGTCGGCGACGGCACGCACGTCTGGCTGCCCGGCTCCAACGGCGTCTTCAAGTGCGAAGTGGCCGACGTGCATCCCGGCGGAGACCACCGGATCGTCGTCGCACGGGTGCTCGACCTGATCGGCCCCGACGTCGCGACGCCGCCGCTGCTCTATCACGAGGGCAGCTATGCACGCCTCGGCTGACCGCTCCCGGGTGCTCGGCACCTATTTGCTCGTGCTGTTCTGCTGGAGCACCAGTTGGTACGCGATGAAGCTGCAGGTCGGCACCGCGACGCCGGCACTGTCGATCGCGCTGCGCTTCCTGCTGGCCGCGCCGCTGATGTTCGGCTGGGTCGCGTGGCGGCGCGGGCCGATGCGCTACGACCTGCGCACACATGCGCTGTTCGCGGTGATGGGCAGCTTCATGTTCTCCATCAACTTCCTGTTCGCATACCACGCAGCGATGTTCCTCACCTCGGCGCTGGTGTCGGTGGTGTTCTCGCTGGCAGCCATGGTCAACCTGCTGCTCGGCGCGCTGTTCCTCGGCCAGCGGGTGACCTGGCGCGCCGCCGCCGGTGCGCTGGCCGGCGCCGCCGGACTGGTGCTGCTGCTCTGGGGCGATGTCGCCGCCAAGGGCCTGGGCCATGCGCCGTGGTTCGGGCTGCTGCTGGCGCTGGGCATGACGCTGTCCTTCTGCTTCGGCAACATGGCCTCGGCCGTGCTGCAACGCCGCGGCGTGCCGGTGGCGTCGGCCACGGCCTGGGCGATGCCTTGGGGCGCCATCTGCAGCCTGGTGTTCGCGTTCGGCAGCACCCAGCCGCTGGTGTTCGACGTCGCGCCGCGCTATCTCGGGTCGCTCGCCTTCCTGGTGATCTTCGGCACGGTGCTCGGCTTCCACGCCTACCTGACGCTGCTCGGCCGGATCGGGCCGGCCAGGGCTTCATATGCGACCGTGCTGGCGCCGATCGGCGCGCTGCTGGTGTCGTCGGTGTTCGAGGGCTACCAGTGGACGACGCTCTCCTTCGTCGGCATCGCCTGCACGTTGGCAGGAAACGTGCTGATCCTCGGTGCCAGCCGCCGCAAGGCCGCGGTGGCTACAGCGGCCGGCACCGCCGGCCCTTCCGCAACCGCCCTTTCCGGAGCGACACGTCCATGAGCGCAGCTTCCCCGATGTCCATCGTCTTCCCGATCTACGACGGCGTGACGCAACTCGACTTCACCGGGCCGCACCAGGTGCTGGCGCGGCTGCCGGGTGCGCGCCTCACGGTCGCTTCGGTCGGCGGCGCGACCGTGACCGCCGACGACGGCTTGACATTCGGCGGCCTCGCGCGGCTCGAGGACATCGTGCAATGCGACGTGCTCTGCGTGCCGGGCGGCATGCGCTGCACCGATGCGATGCAGAACGCCGAATTCATGGCCGCGATCCGCCGGCTCGGCCCGGGCGCGCGCTACCTGACCTCGGTCTGCTCGGGTTCGATGATCCTGGGCGCGGCCGGCCTTCTGACCGGGCGCCGCGCCGCCTGCCACTGGTTCTGGCGCGACCTGCTGCCAGTGTTCGGCGCGATTCCCGACGCGGCGCGCGTGGTGCGCGACGGCCATGTCGTCACCGGCGGCGGCGTGACGGCTGGCATCGACTTCGCGCTGACGCTGGTCGCGGAGATCGCGGGCGATGCGCTGGCCCAATCGATCCAGCTCGCACTCGAATACGCGCCGGCGCCACCCTTCGACGCCGGCCGACCCGACACCGCGCGCACCGACATCGCGCAGTCGGTGATGGCCGCCGGCATCGCGTCGCGCCCGCAGCGGCTGGCACTGATGGAGAGCATCGCGCGCGCGAACGCGGCCCGCTGAGCCCGTCCTGCGGCAGACACGGCGCAGGGCCGTTTCCATCCCGCCTTTTATTTCTGTCGGCAGCGCACGCGCCGGTATCGCCGGATACGGCCTGGCCGCGTCGCGCTTCCTACATTGACTGCATTCCTTCGGAGATTCCATGACGGTCGTTGCGCCTTCCTCCCCCGCTTTCACTTCCCCGTCTGCCGAAGCGGCCACCGCCGCGCCGCCGGGCGAGATTCCGCCTGCGCTACGTGCCGAGATCCGCGCGCTGAGCCTCTGGCTGCGTGACCAGTCCGAACGCATCGAGGCCGGCCGGCGCATTCCCGACGACGTGGTCGCCCGCCTGCACGACGCCGGCCTGTTCCGCATGACGCTGCCGCAGCGCCTCGGCGGCATGGCGATGCCGCCGCACGCGGTCTGGCAACTGGTCTACGAAGTCGCGCGCGGCAGCGGCTCGGCGGCCTGGCTGGTGTCGCTGTGCCTGGCCAATACCATCATGCTGGCGCGCTTTCCGGACCGCCTGCAGGACGAACTGTTCGGCGCCGGGCCGCGCGTGATCGTGTCGGCGCTCACCGGCGCCGCGCCGCGCGGGCTGGCTGTCGAGAACATCGACGGCGGCATCCTCCTGAGCGGCCAGTGGGGCTACGCGTCGGGCATCGACGTGGCCGACTGGGTCGGCGTGCTGGTGCCGGTCGGGCCGGCCGGCGAGGTGCACTTCGCGCTGCTGCCGCAGGCCGACTTCGCGATCGATGCGAACAGCTGGAACGTGATCGGCATGCGCGGCACCGGCAGCAAGGACGTGTCGCTCAGCCGAACCTTCGTGCCGCGCCACCGGCTGGTCCCGTGGAAGCCGATGCAGGACGGCCAGCGCCATCCCGACTGTTCGGCGGTCGACGCGCTGCAGGACTATCCACTCAACGCGTTGTTCGCGATGTCGATCCTCGCGCCCTCGCTCGGCCTGGCCTGCGCCATCGTCGACGAGTTCCGCGCGATGGCCGGGCGTCGGCTCGCGGCGATGCCGGCCGGCCAGCGCGAGCCCTTCATCACCACCGAACTGGCCCAGGCCGACGCCTGCATCACGATGGCTTGCGACAGCCTGGTGTTCGAGGCCAGCAAGCCGCTGCTGCAGCCCGGCCCCGCCAGCGCCCAGATGCGCGCCGAGATGCGGGTGCGTCTCTCGATGATCGCGAGCGCCGCACGAGCCGCGTCGCAGCGCTTGTTTGCTGCGGCGGGCGGTCAGGTGATGCCCAGCGGCTCACGCTTCGAGACGCTGCTGCGCGACATGAGCGCGATGTATTCCCACCTGCTGCTGCAGCCGCAACCGATCAGCGAGACCTGCGGGCGCCTGCAGCTCGGCATGGACATGCTGCCCGGGAGCCGGATCTAGCGATTCCGCGCGCCAGCCTGTATCGGGCGATACCTGCGCGCACCACACGCCGACCTATTCTTTTGCTGCGTTGCACCATTCCACCAAGGACTTTTCCATGACCACGCGATCCCTGATCTCCTGTCTCGGCCTGCTCGCCTGCGGGCTGCTTTCCCTGGCCGCCCATGCCCAGCCCGCCAAACCCGAACTGCGGCTCGGTGTCGTGCTCGCCGCGTCGGGCGGCGCCTCGTCGATCGGCCTGCCCGAACGCAGCGCGGTCGCGCTGGCCGAGGAGAAGCTGGGCAAGGCCGACCTGCCCTTCACGGTGAAGTTCGTCTCGTACGACGATGCGTCGGACCCGACCAAGTCGACCAACGCGGTGCGCCGGCTGGTCGAAGAGGACAAGGTCCACCTGGTGATCTGCTGCACGACCACGCCGAGCTCGCTGGCGGTGCTGGAAACGCTGACGACCACGCGCACGCCGTCGATCACGCTCGCGGCCGCCGCCTCGTCCGTCGAGCCGGCGGACCAGCGCAAGTACGTGTTCAAAGCCTCGGCGACCGACCGCATGATGATCGAGCGCCTGCTCGACGAAGTCAGGCACCGCAAGGCAAAGAAGGTCGCGAGCATCTTCGCGGACGACTCGTACGGCGAGAGCGGCCTGAACGCGCTCAAGGCATCGGCACCCGGCGCCGGCGTCGAGCTCGGACCGGTCGAACGCGTGGCCCGCACCGACACCAACTTCACGCCGCAGGCGCTGCGCATCCGCCAGTCGAACCCCGACGTGGTCTACGTCCACACCTACACGCCAGCCTCGTACCTGATGCAGGAGGCGTTGCGCCGCGTCGGCTACACCGGTCTGGTGATCCAGTCGCAGGGCTCGGCCAGCGCCGCGTTCCTGTCGCTGGGCAACGCGGGGCTCGACGGCACGCTGGTGATCGTCGCGCCGGTGGTGGTGCAGAGCCAGTTGCCCGCCAACACGCCCGGCCGTGCCGCGCTCGACGAGTTCGTGAAGACCTACGAAGGCAAGTACGGCGCCGGCAAGGCCGACAACTACTCGGCCATGGGCTGGGACGCCGCACACGTCGCGGTGCTCGCCTTCAAGAGCGTGCTGGAGCAGAAGAAGACCAACCTGGCCGATCTCGGCGCGACCCGCGAGGCGCTGCGCGAAGCCATGGAAAGCATGAAGGGCCAGGTCAGCACGTCGGGCCTGGTCGGCTTCAGCCCGACCGACCACGTGGGCGTGGACCGCAAGGTGGCGCTACCAATGTCGGAGATCCGCGGCGGCCGCTTCGTGCTCACCACCCACTGAGGCCGCTCCCGCGCGATGGACACCTTTCTCTTCCTGCTCACGGACGGCATCACCAGCGGCGCGGTCTACGGACTCGTGGCGCTCAGCCTGGTGATCGTCCACACCGTCACGCGGGTGGCCAACATCGCCCAGGGCGAGTACGTGATGTTCGGCGCCATGACGCTGGCCAGCTTCATGGAGCACGCGGTGCCTGCCACGCTCGGGCTGGTGCTCGGCGGCGGCCTGCTGTGCGCGCTGTTCGAGGCCTGGGATGCGCGCCGCGCGCCCCGCCGGCTGCTGCGCATCGCATTGACGAGCGCAATCGCCGCGGCCGTGCTCTGCGGCGCGGTCTGGCTCACGCTCGCGAGCCAGAGCCACTATGTGCTGTCGCTCGCCTGTTCGCTGCTGCTGGTCAGCGCGCTCGGGCCGGTCGTGTACCGGCTCACGGTGCAGCCAGGGCTCAACAGCAGCGCCGTCGTTCTCGTGATCATCTCGGTCGGCGTGCAGATGGTGCTGCACGGCCTGGCGCTGATCCTCTGGGGCGCGCAGCCGCGGCCGGTGCCGCCGGTGTCGACCGCTGGCTTCCAGGCCGGCGCGGTGTTCCTGTCGGCGCAGAGCCTCTGCATCCTGGCCGTGTCCGCACTGGTGATGGCCGGGCTCTTCGTGTTCTTCGAATTCACCCAGGTCGGCAAGGCGCTGCGTGCCACCGCGATGAACCGGCGCGGCGCCCAGCTGTGCGGCATCTCGGTGAAGCGCGCCGGGCTCGCGAGCTTCGCGCTGGCGGCCTGCTTCAGCGGCGCCAGCGGCATGCTGGTCGCGCCGCTGGTCACGGCCAACGTCGACATGGGCTTTCTGATCGGCCTGAAGGGCTTCGTCGGCGCCACCTTCGGCGGGCTGGCGACCTATCCGCTGTCGATCGCCGGCGTGGCGATCGTCGGCTCGCTCGACTCCTTCGCCGCCTACTCGCTGAGCGCCTACCGCGACGCGATCGTGTTCGCGCTGATCCTGCCGGTGCTGCTGCTGCGCAACGGCCCACGCCACCAAAGGAGCGATCGTTGAAAGCCTCCTCCTTCTTCGCCGCGCTCGGCGCGGCGGTGCTGTGCGTGCTGGCGCTGGCGCCCAACTACCACCTCGGGCTGATGACCTTCGCCGGCATCGACGCGCTGGCCGCCGTCGGCCTGGTGCTGCTGATGCGCGCCGGCCAGGTGTCGCTCGGCCATGCAGCCTTCATCGGCCTGGGCGCCTATGGCGCGGCGATCCTGTCGCGCGACTTCGGCTGGTCGCCCTGGCTCTGCCTGCTGGCGGGCAGCGCGATCGCGGCCGCGGCGGCGGCGCCGATCGGGCTGGTCACGTTGCGGCTGCGCGGCACCTACCTGCCGCTCGCCACGCTGGCCTGGGGCATCGCGATCCATGTCGTGTTCATGGCGTCGGAACTCACCGGCGCGTCGTCGGGCTTCGACCGGATTCCGCCGCTCGCCATCGCCGGCACGCCGATCGGCAACCGCGCGATCGGCTTCCTGGTGTGGTTCGTGGTGCTGCTCGCGGCGCTCGGCGGCAGCCGGCTGCTGCGCTCGCGCCAGGGCCGCGTGTTGCGCAGCCTGGAAGAGCACGAAGCCGTCGCAACCAGCTTCGGCGTGCCGGCGGCGCGGCTGAAGATGGTGGTGTTCGTGCTGTCGGCCGCGTTCGCCGGGCTGGCCGGTGCGCTGTATGCCTTCCAGGCGCGCTTCATCAGCCCGACGCCCTTCGGTGTCGGCGCTTCATTCACGCTGCTGATCGTGGTGATGCTCGGCGGCATGACACACCCTGTCGGCGCCGTCATCGGCGCGCTCACCGTGGGCCTCATCAACCTGCTGCTGCAGACGCTGTTCTCGGGGCTGGTCGACCGCATCGGACCGATCGAACCGGTGATCTTCGGCGCGCTGCTGGTCGGCCTGCTGCTGCGCTGGCCCGGCGGCATCTGGTCGGCGCTCGCACCGCGGCTGACCGGTGCGCGGACGACGCCACCAACGGCCGATGTCGCGCCGCTGCCCGGCGCCGATGCCAACGCGGCGCTCGCAACGGGCCCGGGCGCCGTGCCGCTGCTGGAGCTCATCAACGTCGACAAGCGCTTTGGCGGCGTGCGCGCGCTGAGCGGGCTGTCGCTGAGGGTGCCGACCGGCGCGATCGTCGGGCTGATCGGCCCGAACGGCGCCGGCAAGAGCACCGCCTTCAACATGATGTCGGGCCTGTCGCAGCCCAGCAGCGGCGAGGTCTGCCTGCGCGGCGAATCGCTGCCGCCCGCACCGCATCGGGTCGTCGGCCTCGGCCTGGCGCGCACCTTCCAGCACGTGAAGCTGGTCGGCGACATGCGCGTCATCGACAACGTGGCGATCGGCGCCTACTGGCGCGGCAAGGCCGGCGTGCTGGCCGGGCTGACCGGCTTCGACCGGCACGAGGAACGGCGGACGATGGCCGTGGCCCACGTAGCGCTGGCGCGCGTTGGGCTGGCCGGCCTGGCCGACGCGCCCGCCGGCAGCCTGCCGCTTGGCAAGCAGCGGCTGGTGGAGATCGCCCGAGCGCTCGCGGCCGCACCGTCGCTGTTGCTGCTGGACGAGCCAGCAGCCGGCCTGCGTGCCGCCGAGAAGCAGGAGCTGATCGCCCTGGCGCGCAAATTGCAAAGCGAAGGCATGTCCATCGTCCTCGTCGAACACGACATGCAACTGGTGATGACCTGCGTCGATTCGATGGTCGTGCTGAACCAGGGCAGCGTGCTGGCCGAGGGCACGCCGGCCGAGATACGCGGCAACCGTCGCGTGGTCGAGGCCTATCTCGGCAAGGGAGCATGAGTATGTTGAGCCTCGAGAACCTGACCGTCGCCTATGGCAAGGCCGTCGCGCTGGACGGCGTCAGCATCCGTGCCGACGCGGGCGAATTCATCGCCGTGATCGGCGCCAACGGCGCGGGCAAGACCACGCTGCTGAACGCCGCGATGGGCCTGCTGCCGCTCAGCAGCGGCAGCGTGCACTACCGCGGTCATGCGATCGACGACCTCGCCACCGAGCAGCGCGTGGCGCGCGGCATGGTGCTGGTGTCCGAAAGCCGTGACCTGTTCGGCGTGCTGTCGGTCGAGGACAACCTGCGCCTGGGCGGCTACCTGCACCGGCGCCGTGCCGATGCGGCGGCCTCGCTGGAGCGCGTGTATGCGCTGCTGCCCAAGCTGAAGGAACGGCGCAAGCAGCAGGTCGCCACGCTGTCGGGCGGCGAGCAGCAGATGGTCGCGATCGGCCGTGCACTCATGACCGAACCGGTCGCGATCCTGCTCGATGAGCCTTCGATCGGGCTCGCGCCGCTGGTGGTGCAGCAGATCTTCGAGGCCATCGCCGCGCTCAAGACGGAGGGCATGACGGCGGTGATCGTCGAGCAGAACGCGCGGCTCGCGCTGTCGGTGGCCGACCGCGGCTATGTGATGGAACTCGGCCGCATCGTGATGGACGGCAGCGCCAGTGCACTGGCCGACGACCCGCGCCTGAACGCCGCCTACTTCGGAAGCTGAACGTGACCCGCCGGCTGTCGACCGAAACCTGGCGCCTCGCGGGCGACCAGGACCAGATGCAGGTCTGGCGGTCGACCGAAGGGCTCGGCCGCGAGATGCGCTTGCGTCCCGGCACGGTGCTCTACCGGCAGGGCGAATGCATCAAGAGCTTCTACCTGATCGTCAGCGGCAAGATCGAGGTGTCGATGCTGCGCGAGGACGGCAGCAGCTTCATCGTCGAGATCATGGGTTCCGGCGCGGTCTGCGGCGAGGCAGCGGCCTTCGATGGCGTGCCCTGCTTCTCGACCGCCTGCGCCGAAGAGGCCAGCGTGGTGATGCGTTACGAGACCGACCAGCTCGACGAGGCCTTCCGCGCCAACCCCGAACTGGCGATGGCGCTGATGCGCGTGTTCGCGGCCAAGCAGCGCATCATGTCCCGCCGTGCGCAGTCGCTGTCGGCGCCTGCACCGGAAGTGCGCATCGGCGAACTGCTTGCACGGCTCGGAAGCACCTACGGCACGATCGACCTGAAGGACGGCCTGGCGATTCCGTTCGCGCTGACGCACGAGCAGATCGCCACGATGACCGGCACCTCGCGCGTGACCGTCACGCGATCGCTCAAACGGCTGCGCGGCATCGGTGCGCTGTCGGTGTCGAAGAACCGCATCTGCATCAAGGACCTGAAGCTGCTTGCGTCCTGAACTCCTGAAAGAAGCATGCAGCTTGTGTCGCGCGATACCGGCTGATCGAAGGCCGGCATCTATCGTTCAACGATCTTCACCACGCAATAAAAGGCAGATCGATGAGCAAGCAGGTACTTGAGATTCCCCAGGGTTCGGACATCTTCGACGGCACACGCGCACTGTTCGAGAACTTCGGCTTCTCGCCGGCCGTCAAGGCGGGCGGGTTGCTTTTCATCGCGGGCCAGGTCGGCCTGCGCCCCGACGGCACCGTGCCGGACAGCGTCGCCGAACAGACCGAATGCGCCTTCCAGCGCACCGGCGAGATCCTGCGGCTGTCGGGCCTCGACTTCTCCGACCTGGTCGAGGTGGTGAGCTACCACGTGGACATGGCCAACAACCTGGCGGCCTTCCTTCCGGTCAAGAAGATCTATACGCAGCGCCCGTTCCCGAGCTGGACGATGGTCGGCATCGAGGCGCTTGCGCGCCCGACGATGAAGATCGAGATCCGCAGCGTCGCCGCGCTGCGCAGCTGAACGACACGACAGCCGAATCGCCGCACAACGCCACCGCCATGCCAGACACGTCCACCGCTCCCGCCTTTCTGTACCGCGACTTCGCCACGCAGGAGGCGATCGACGCGCAGTACGACACCTCACGCCAGGTCGTCGATCCGATGGCGTTGCTGGCAGGTCGGCGTACCTGGAGCGACGAGGCGCGCGCCGCGCTGCCGTTCATCGCCGACCTGGCTTACGGCCCGTCGGAGGTCGAGCGGCTCGACGTGTTTCCAGCACCGGCAGAGGTCGCAGACGGCGCGCCGCTGGTGGTCTTCATCCATGGCGGCTACTGGTCGTCGCCGTGGCTGGTCAAGGAACTGTATGCCTGGGTCGCGCGCGGTCTGCATGCGCATGGCTTCGCCACCGCGGTGCTCGACTACGGCGTCTGCCCCGACCACACGCTTGACGCATTGGTCGCGCAAAGCCGGCGGGCGCTCGCCTGGTTGCACGGTCACGCAACCCACTTCGGCGCCGACCCGGACAAGCTCTATGTGACCGGCCATTCCGCGGGCGGCCATCTGTCGGCCATGCTGGCGCTCACCGACTGGTCGGCGGACGGCTTGCCGAGCGACCTCGTCAAAGGCATCTGCCCGATCAGCGGGCTGTTCGACCTCGGGCCTTTCCCACATTCATGGCTGCATGCCAAGCTGCAACTGACCTCGGCGCAGGTTTTACGCAACGGTCCGATCCATTACCTGCGCAGGGGTGCACCGCCGATGCTGATCACCTGGGGCGCCAACGAGACGCCCGAGTTCCATCGGCAGGCCAATGACTTCCACGATGCAGCCCAGGCGCTGGGCATCGACAGCGCGCTGATGCCGATTGCCGGCTGCATGCACAACTCGGCCATAGACGGCCTGCGCGACCCGCAGAGCCCGCTGTGCCTGGCACTGGCCGCACATGTGCAGCGCTGCACATCCGGGGCCAGCCAGGCGGCATGAAGAACGCGCGCAACGCAAGCCTTGCGTGCATGCGTCGTTGCGCTTTCCCCTACGCCGGAACAGCGTCCACGTTGGCGCGATCCCAGTGGCGGTGCTTCGCGATCGCGGCCACGAAGTTCTGCGCGATCTGCGTAGCGGCCGTGGTGTCACCGAGATTGGTCACCGGCGTGGTGGCGACCACGACGCCAGCGGGCTTCGGCGCGTCGCTGTCGTCCACCCCGAGCATCTTCAGCAGCTGAACGCCTTCGCCGACGGTGCAGATCGCCTTGCAGTGCTTGAAGGCTTCGAGCACGAAGTGCACCGCCTCGCCCATCTGCGCCATGGCGGCCACGCCGTCCTTGCCGGCCGGCACCAGCACCGCGTCGAACATGATCGACGGCGTGTTGGTGAAGGTGGCATCGACTTCGATCTGGCGCTTCGATGCGCTGGTCACATGGCCCAGGCGTGGACCGACGACCTTGCAGGTCGCGCCAGCCGCTTCGATCGCCTCGCGGATCGGCTTGAGCGATGCCGAGTCGACACCGTCGGCCACGATGATCGCGACCTTGCGCGTCTTGACCGAGCCATCGCCGCTGTCGACCATGCTGAGCGCACGCGACTCTTCGATCTCCGACGCGATCTGGTGGTCGCGGAAACCCGGCCGGCCGGCTGCGGCACGCGCGTCGGGCGCGTTGATACCGAGCGGCTCCGCAACCCGCCGTGCGAGCTTTTCGTCGACGTGGGCCAGGTTGTCGACCATGCGCTGGCGGATCGCCGGCACTTCCAGTTTCGACAGTTCAAAGCGGAAGGCCGCAACGATGTGCTCCTTCTCGGCCACGCTCTGGCTGTTGAAGAACAACCGGGCCTGTGTGAAATGGTCGTCGAAAGACGGGCTGCGGCGCCGCACCTTCGGGCTCTCGATTTCTTCCGGGAAGGACTGGAAGCCGCCGCTCGCGCCATCGACGCGGAACTCGGTGCCGTTGCCCAGGGTGTTCGGCTCGTAAGCGACCTGGCCGCGTGCGATGGTCTGGCGATGCATGCCGTCGCGCTGGAAGTTGTGGAACGGACAAACGCCTTTGTTGATCGGCAGTTCGTGGAAGTTCGCGCCACCGAGCCGCGAAATCTGCGTATCGGTGTACGAGAACAGCCGGCCCTGCAGCAACGGGTCATTGGTGAAGTCGATGCCAGGCACGACGTGACCGGGGTGGAAAGCGACCTGCTCGGTCTCGGCGAAGAAGTTGTCGGGGTTGCGGTCGAGGACCATCTTGCCGATCTTCTGCACTGGAACCAATTCTTCGGGAATCAGCTTGGTCGGGTCGAGCAGGTCGATGCCGAAAGCGTGTTCCTTGTCCGCGGGAATCATCTGCACGCCGAGTTCCCATTCGGGGAAGTCGCCGTTCTCGATGGCTTCCCAGAGGTCGCGGCGGTGAAAGTCGGCGTCCTTGCCGGCGATCTTCTGAGCCTCGTCCCAGGCCAGGCCATGGATGCCGAGCTTCGGCTTCCAGTGGAACTTGACGAAGTGGCTCTCGCCGCGGCTGTTGACGAAGCGGAAGGTGTGAACGCCAAAGCCTTCCATCATCCGGTAGCTGCGCGGAATGGCGCGATCGCTCATCGCCCACATCAGCATGTGGGTGGTCTCGGGCATCAGCGAGGCGAAGTCCCAGAAGGTGTCATGCGCACTGGCCGCCTGCGGCATGCCGTGGTGCGGTTCCATCTTCACTGCATGGATCAGGTCGGGAAACTTCATCGCGTCCTGGATGAAGAACACCGGAATGTTGTTGCCGACCAGGTCGTAGTTGCCCTGCTGCGTATAGAACTTGACCGCGAAACCGCGCACGTCGCGCACGGTGTCGGCCGATCCTGCACCGCCAGCGACCGTCGAGAAGCGCACGAAAACGGGCGTCTTCTGTGCCGGGTCCTGCAGGAAGTCGGCGCAGGTGAACTGCGACATCGACTTGTAGACCTGGAAATAGCCATGCGCCGCGGAACCACGTGCATGCACGGCGCGCTCGGGAATGCGCTCATGGTCGAAATGGGTGATCTTCTCGCGGAGGATGAAGTCTTCCAGCAGCGTCGGGCCGCGCACACCTGCTTTCAGCGAGTTGTGGTTGTCCGGAATCTGCAGGCCCTGATTGGTGGTCAGGGTAGCGGTCGGCTCTTCGGTGAAGCCCGCGAGTTGTTGCTGCTTGGCGTTGTTGCCTTCGCTGGCCTTGGGACGGCGACCTGCCGCCGCCTTGTTACGTGGCGTCATGACGACCTTTCGTGGGGCGTGGAGAGAACAGGGACGCCCGACGGGCGTCCGGAAGCCGAACCGATCAACCGGCTTCGGCTTCGAGGACCATGTCGACGGCGTTCACGAGGGCAATGAGCCCAATGGTCCCGGCAACAGCGGCAACCGACCAGATCAGGAATTCGTCGACCCATGCTGCGTTGAGCGCACCGATCAGCGATGAGAGTTCCATGATGTTGATGTCCTTGAGAGCAGAAGTGAAATGAGTGGACTGCTGCAGCGCCGGAGCCGGGATACTTGCGCAGTTGGTAACAGAGCGTAGGTGGCGCATCGATCCGAACCCGTAGTGGCGCCGCGCCGCGGGATGTCGGCGCGGCAGGACGATGGTTGCCGGACGATTCCTACATATCTGCGTTGACCTACGCAAGTTCGAGCGTCCGCCGCTGGCGGGCGTCATGCGGCCTCCCTAGCATCAGTCGCGCAGGGCGTTGTCGGACGCCGTCGAAACGCGGCACCGAACATGCTTGGGAAGCCCTGCCCATCCCACTCTTTCCGAAAAGCGGCTCCATGCTCATCAAAATCGGCTACGACATCGAACTGGGCGTCAGCGCTCCCACTGCGCTGATCTACATGCTGCAAGTCCATCCATCGCGTGCCGCGGACATCCAGGGCAGCGAGAACATCACGATCAGCCCGCCGCTCGTGACAGACCACTACCAGGACGCCTTCGACAATCATTGCGCGCGGGTCCACATCCCCTACGGCGTGAGCAGCGTGCGCCTGCGCAACGAAGCCGTCGTCTACGACACCGGCTGGCTCGACGCGGTCGACTACAGCGCGGTGGCACATGCGCCAGCCGACCTTCCGGTTTCGACGCTGCCCTTCGTGCTCCCGAGCCGTTACTGCGAGGTCGACAGCGAACTGCTGGCTTTTGCCTGGAGTCGCTTTGGCGGCGTGCAGCCAGGCTGGCATCGTGTGCAGGCGATCTGCGACTTCGTGCACCAGCATCTGCGCTTCGACTACCAGTGCGCCCGCGCCACGCGCACCGCGCTGGAGGGTTACCGTGAACAGGTCGGCGTTTGCCGCGACTTCACGCACCTCGCGATCACGTTGTGCCGCTGCATGAACATACCGGCGCGCTACGTGACTGGCTACCTGGGCGACATCGGCGTACCCGCGGTGCCCTATCCGATGGATTTCAGTGCATGGTTCGAGGTCTACCTCGGCGACCGCTGGTACACCTTCGACGCGCGTCACAACACGCCGCGCATCGGCCGCATCGTCGTCGCACGCGGGCGCGACGCAGCCGACGTGCCGATCACGATGGTGTTCGGCGCCAATACGCTGCAGCGTTTCGAAGTGACGACGGAAGAAGTCTTCCAATAGGCCCAGCAGACCCGGGCCGGATGGGCATGGGCTCAGCCGGCTGGCCGCGCGAGGTCGCGATCGCTGGCCACCGCGAAATAGAACCATTCGGTGCCGGGCAGCGCTTCTCCGTTCGGAAACACGATGAAGCCGTCGCGATCGGCATGCAGCATCTCGCCATCGTCGCGCACACCGATCGGCTCGCCCTGGGCAACCGGATCGAATGTCGCCCATTCGCGCACGAACTGGTCGCCGGCATGCAGCCGGTCTATCACCGTCGGCGCGGGCGGCGGCGCGGCGGCCATGGCGGCGGCGAGGTCGGCCGGCACGTCGATCAGGCCGAGCAGGCGCAGCGCGGCGTGGATGGCCTGGTAGGCGACCTCCGGCGCGGCCGGATCGCGGTGCTGGCCGCATTCGAGCGTGACGCCGTAGCCGCCGCGGCTGCGCATGTACTCGTTGGTGCCCCAGCCGAAGGCCAGCGCCGCATCGTCGGGCGGCTGGCCACCGGCGCGCTGCGCGAGGCCGGCCGCATAGATGTCCAGCCAGCCTTCCACCACCCGCGGCGTGCCGATGTGCAGCGCGAGCTGGCCTTCCTCGAACGCGCGGGCAAAGGGTTCGAGCGCGCCCGAGTTGTCGCGGGGGCCGATCATCGCGAAAGCCTCGCCGGCACTCTGGAACGAATGCAGGTCGAGCAGCACCTCGTGCCGGTCGAGCAGCGGACACAGCCGGTTGGTGATGCGGGCCTCGTAGTCGGCAGGCAGGTCGCTCGGACGAAACAGCCGATTCAGGTTGCGCTCGCCCTCGCGACGATGCAGGCGGCGCGCCAGCGGGTTGCAGACCGGCACCAGCGTGAGCTCGCCGCGCAGCAGGCGCAGCGCGCCGCTGTCGAACTCGGCGATGGTGCGTTCGATGCCGGTGGTGCCGCAGGTCTCGTTGCCATGCACGCCGCCCAGCACGAGCAGCCGAGGTCCGGGCTCGAGTGCGGTGAAGGCATGGATGCGGAGCGAATCGTCGAGGTAGGAAGCCATCGCCGGCCATCCTACAGCGGGCGGCCGGACCGTCCTACCAGTGGTCGCCCGGAGCCACGCGAAAAGAAATCAAAGAGGAATCAACATGCCTGACAACACCGATAACGCCAACAAGACACCGAAGACCCTCAAACCCGGCAAGGACGCCGGCATGACGCCGCAAACCGATGGCGATGACGGCAACACGCAGCCCGAGCAGAACGGCGAATCGGCACCCAGGCTGCCGCACGAACGCGACCAGTCGTCCGACAGCCAGCAGAACAAGGACGGCAGCGTGCCGAAGGTCGGCAAGGACGCGTTCAACGACGTCGAGCGCGGCGTGGTCGACACCGACCGGGGCCCGGTGACGGACAAGGTCTACAACGAGAAGGTCAAGCGCTGAGTTCGGCTCGCATCGCCGAGATCACGCCCGCATAGTCGGGCGCATTGAAGATCGCGCTGCCGGCCACGAAGGTGTCGGCTCCGGCGGAGGCAACGCGCGCAATGTTGTCGACCTTGATGCCGCCGTCGACTTCCAGCCGGATGTCGCGTCCGGTCTGCTCGATGCGCTTGCGGGCCTGCTCGATCTTGCGCAGCGCCGAATCGATGAAGCTCTGACCGCCGAAGCCGGGGTTCACGCTCATGATCAGGATCAGGTCGATGTCGTCGATCGCCCAGTCGAGCGCGTCGAGCCCCAGGCCCGGATTGAACACCAGCCCCGCCTTGCAGCCGGCCGCCTTGATGGCCTGGATGCTGCGGTTCACATGCGGCGACGCGTCGGGATGGAAGCTGATGTAGTCGGCGCCGGCTTCGGCAAAGGCCGCTGCGAGTGCGTCGACCGGCTGCACCATCAGGTGCGCGTCGATCGGCACGGGGCGGCCGTCGGGCGTCAGGGCGTGGGGTTTCAACGCCTTGCAGATCATCGGGCCGAAGGTCAGGTTCGGGACGTAGTGGTTGTCCATCACGTCGAAATGGATCCAGTCGGCGCCGGCGGCGATCACGTTCTTGACCTCGTCGCCGAGGCGCGCGAAGTCGGCGGAAAGGATCGATGGCGCAATGCGAAAAGTCGTGCTCATGCCCCGGATTGTCGCAGGGGCGTTTCCGGGCTGCCGCGAAAATGGACAAGACCCCAACCCGACGACCTGCCCACAATCCGCCCCCGATGAGCATCCAGAACCTGCGCGCCACCTTCGGCCCCAATTGCCACTGGTGCGGCCTGCCGATGGACTTCGCGGAGCCGCGCGACCGGCCCGAATCAGCCACCATCGAACACCTGAACGACGCCACGCTGGGCAGCGTCCGCAAGCAGAAGCACCGCCGCCTCGCGCATGCGGTGTGCAACCACACGCGCAACGCGTTGCGGCTGGACGCAGAGCGCCGCTTTCAACGCTGGGTCGAAGAAAGGGTCGCAGCCGCGCGGACCGGCCCTGCCACCGGCGACGGTGCCGCCGACCGCGCCGCCAGTTAAGCCCCCGCCTGAGCCCCCATAGAGGGAGAACGCGACGCCCCTTGTTACCATCCGCCGATGTCCCCTTCCCCGATGCGCGTGCAGGTCGAGCCACGCTACCTCCCCGACCAGTCCTCGCCCGAGGACGGCATCTACACCTTTGCTTACACCATCACGATCACCAACGTGGGCAAGGTCCCGGCGCAGTTGATCGCGCGGCACTGGCTCATCAACGACGCGTCAGGCCACGCACAGGAAGTCAAGGGCCTGGGCGTGATCGGGCAGCAGCCGCTGCTGGCGCCGGGCGAATCCTTCCGATACACCAGCGGCTGTCGGCTGCAGGCGCCCAGCGGCACCATGCACGGCAGCTACCTGGTGGTGGACGAACTGGGCGAGCGCTTCGACGTGCCCGTGCCGCTGTTCGTCCTGGAAGCGGAAAGCGACGGCACGCCGCTGCCGCGCGTCCTGCACTGAACCGCCGTGACCGCATGGCAGCACCGCGCGACCTGTCGAGCCTGCTCGCCCGCCTGGACCCGACGGCGGACGTGGCCGAACGCCATGTCTGGCTGATCGAACTCTTCGACTGGTTGCGCGGCGATCGTGCTGCGCCGCAGGCCGCCGCCGGCCGCGTGGTACTGCTGCTCGACGCGATCGAAGCCCGGCCCGAACTGCGCGAGCGCGTGCGCGCCTGGTGGGGCGTCTTCATACAGACGGTCGACCTCACCACGCTGCTGGCCGACTACGGCTTCGCGCCCGGCGCAGCCTTCCTGAGCGAATTCGGTGACCGCGTCCGCCGCAAGCTGCTGCCGGGCACGCCGGAAACGACCGACGCGTCGCAGCTGTTCCGCATGGTGCTGCCGGGCGACTTCGACGCTGGCTGGATCGGCCTGCTCGACGGCCCGACGCTGGCGCGCATCGGCAGCCTGCTGGCCGACGACACCGTGGCCGGCACGCCGCGCTGGCGCCATACGGTGATGGACGCCGTCACCTACTGCTGCAGCCAGGTCGTGGCCGCCGGCTTCTCGACCGAACTGCGGCTGCGCATGAGCGACCCCGTGCGCGAAACGCGGCCGTTCCATCCGCTGATGACCGACCTCGACCGCTTGCGCGACGAAGTGCTGCGCGTGCCCTGCGACGAGGCCGCGCTGCAGCAGGCCTTCATCGTCTTTCGCGACCGGCTCGACGCCTGCCGGCAGGCCGCGTCGTCGGTCTACACCCATCTGGAAGACCACGGCATTTCGGTCGGCCTGGTGTTCCGCCTGCGCCAGTTGCGCGAGCGCGTGCTGCGCATCCGCGAGCTGCTCGACTGCCTGCTGTCGGCGACGCCGGACGCGAGCGTCGCGCGGCTGGTCGGACGGCTGGTCACGGCCGGGCGCGAGCGCAACAGCATCCGTGCGCTGATCGCGTCGAACTCGTCGATGCTCGCCGCCAAGGTGACCGAGCGCAGCGCCGAGGCCGGCGAGCACTACATCACGCGCGACCGCGGCGCCTACCGCCGGATGGTGCGCAAGGCGGCCGGCGGCGGCGCGCTCACCGCGATCACCGTGCTGATGAAGTTCGCGATCGTCGCGATCGGGCTGTCGGCGTTCTGGAGCGGGCTCTGGGCCGGGTTGATGTACGCGGCCAGTTTCGTCGCGATCCAGCTGCTGCACCTCACGCTCGCGACCAAGCAGCCGGCCATGACGGCGCCCGCGATGGCGGCCAAGCTGCGCGACCTGCGTTCGCCGGGCGCGGTCGACGCCTTCGTCGACGAGGTGACGCACCTGGTGCGCTCGCAGGTCGCGGCGGTGCTCGGCAACGTGCTGGTCGTGGTGCCGGTGATGGTCGCGCTCAGCGT
>JAZKDL010000479.1:0-2215 GCA_040387575.1 Pseudomonadota bacterium | reverse complement strand
GGCAACATGTCGTACTCATGGTTGCCCGGTACGAACAGCACGTGCTTCCACGGACCGCCACGCGGCGCGAATTGCGACAGGCCGAAGTCGTCGCCCGCCAGACGCGAGCCTTGCTGGTAGGAGCCGATGTCACCCGCCAGCACCAGCACGTCGGCGCCCGGTGCGGGCTGCGCCACGAAATCCGGTTGCGTTTCGAGGTGCAGGTCCGACATCAGTTGAAGCTTCATGCGGAAAGTCTAGCCCGCGTGCCGTCGGAAAGCGGCGAGCTGAAATTGGCGCTGGTGTGTTGAGCAGGATGAGGTTATGTGCATCGAACATAAAGATGATGTTGAAAGATAAGGGATAACCCTTAATCTTCAGGCATACCCAATCCAGCGCGGAAAGGCCGCGCAAGACCATGTTCAACCTTCTTGCCCAAGTGGCCCAGTTCTTCTCTTCTACTGCCGACAAGGCAACCGACAGCCCGGCCGCGCTGCTGATGGAAAGCGCCGACGTGCGCGCCGGTCACGACGCCCACGATGCGCAGGAACTGCGCGTTGCGGCCAGCGCCTGGCTGCGCGTCGTTCGCTGAAGCGCTTTACAGCGGCGGCACCGACTGCTCGCGCAACGAGCGCGCAAAGGCTGCCGCAGCCGAGCGCACCAGCGCCGCGCGCAGCCACTCGTGCGCGTGCCCATGCTGGGCGCGCCGATGCCAGACGGCGTCCACATGCACCAGCGGCTGGTCGAAAGGCAGGTCGCGCAGCACCAGCTGCGAGTCGATGCCGGTCACGCGGACGAAGTGGCGCGGCAGCACCGTCAGCAGTTCCGAATTGGCGACCACCCGTCCGGCCGTGAAGAACTGATTCACGGTGACCACGATGCGCCGCTCGCGCCCCAGCGCGCTGAGCGTCTGGTCGATGAAGCCGTATGGCCGGCCCGAAAAGCTCACCAGCAGATGGCGCGCCGAACAGTACGCGTCGAGCGTGAGCGGCTGCTCGGCCAGCGGATGGTCGCGCCGCATCACGCAGACGTACTGGCCGACGTACAGGCGCTGCGTCTCGAAAGGCACCGCCACGCCCGACTGGCCGCGTGCGGTCAGGCTGGCGATCACTGCCGGAAAGTAGCCGATCGCCATGTCGGCCTCCTCGGCTTCGAGCAGCACGCGCGGGTCGCGCGTGGTCAAGGGCACGACGCGGATCGAGATGCCAGGCGCCTCGGCCTCGGCGATCTGCACCAGTCCCGGAATGAGTTCAGCCGCAGTGGCATCGGCCATGGCCAGCACGAAGGTTGTGTCCGCCACGGTGGCGTCGAATTCGTTCGGCGCGAGCGTGTGCTGCAGTTGCTGCAGCGCTTCGCGCACGGTCGGCCACAGTGCCAGCGCACGCGGCGTTGGATCGACGCCGGCGCCCGAGCGGCGCACCAGTTCGTCACCCAGCACGTCGCGCAATCGCCGCAGCGCATTGCTGACCGCCGGCTGCGTGATCGACAGGTTGCGGGCGGCGCGCGTCAGGTTGCGCTCCGCCATCACCTCATCGAAGACGCGCAGCAGGTTCAGGTCCAGCGTGCGGAAATTGACGTCCATAAGTCTGATGAATGGTATCCATCAGCAAGATAAAGTGGAAGAACACTAGGGTAACCCCTAATATTCGGTCATCGGCTCCGGCCAAACACCCACCAGGGAACACATCATGACCAGCTTTGTACACGTTGAGCAACCAGTCGCACATCCCGGCGTCGCCCGCGCCGAAGCTGCGATGGCCCAATTCTCCGCCGCCACGCGCCGCGTCGACGGCACCCGCGGACTCGCAGCCCTGCTGCTCGCCGCAGTGATTTCCGCCGCCCTGCTCGTGGCCGACCGTCTGGTCGCCAACGAAGGCAGCCTGCTCGCCCTGTGGGCCACTCTCTGGGTCGTGGCTTTCGTCGCGATCGCGCTGTTCTCTGGCGTTGCTCGCAGCGTCGCGGCAAAGGCCATCACCGGCTTCGAAGGTTACGCACGCCGCCGAGCCACTGCGCAGGCCGACGAGCGTTTCCTGGCCTACGCCAAGTACGACACCCGCATCATGCAAGAGCTGCAAGCCGCCGCGAGCCGCCAGGAAGCCGTTGAAGGCGTCGCCTCGCCGGCAACCGTTGCTGCGCGCCGCACCGTCGACAGCGCCGTTCCGACCCTGTACGAAGCGATGCGCCGCGTGAACCTCGGCAAGTACTATTGATCTGCCGACCAGTCCGCCTTGTGCGG
>JAZKDL010000478.1:0-3048 GCA_040387575.1 Pseudomonadota bacterium | reverse complement strand
CCGAAGACGGCGCCAAGCGCGTGCTCGCGCAGGCCGGCCTGCCGGTGCTGCCCGAGCAGCTGTGCCGGAGCGCCGCCGAAGCCGTCGCCGCGGCCACGGCGATGGGCTTCCCGGTGGTCGCGAAGATCGTGTCGCCCGACATTCCGCACAAGACCGAGGTCGGCGGCGTGATGCTCAAGCTCGGCGATGCCGCAGCGGTCGAAGGTGCCTACGGCGAACTGATGGCGCGTGCCCGCAGCGCGCGGCCCGACGCGCGGCTCGAAGGCGTGCTGATCGCGCCGATGCTGCAAGGCGGCGTCGAGGTGATCCTCGGCATCCACCGCGACCCGACCTTCGGGCCGATGGTGATGTACGGCTCGGGCGGCACCGCGGTCGAGCTGTTCAAGGACGTGGCCTTCGCGTCGGCGCCGCTCACGCCGACGCGCGCGGCGGCGCTGATCGAGCGCGTCAAGGCGACGCGGCTGCTGCGCCAGTGGCGCGGCGGTCCGCAGTACGACGAACAGGCGCTGGCCGATGCGCTGTGCCGGCTGTCGGACTTCGCCATCGCGCATGCCGATGCGGTGGAGAGCGTCGACATCAATCCGCTGGTCGTGCGCACGCAGGGCGCGGCCTGTCTCGATGCGGTGATCGTGCTGCGGGATGCGGCCGGCGCAACTGGAGCGACTGCACATGGCCACTGAGACCACCGACGCGCAACGCCTGGCCGCAATCGAAGCCCGCGTCGACGCGCTGGCCGCGCGCGAGGCGATCCGCGAATGCCTGTACGGCTACTGCCGCGGCATCGACCGCTGCGACGAGGCCGCGCTGCGCGCCGCGTACTGGCCCGACGCGACCGACCGCCACGGCCCCTACACCGGCAGCGCAAACGGCTTCATCGACTGGGCGATGGCCAAGCTCAAGGGCGGCGACGGCCGCTTGATCCACATGCTGGGCAACATTTCGATCGAACTGCGCGGCGACGTCGCCGCGGTCGAGAGCTACTTCCAGGCCTTCCAGACCGACACCGACGCGCAAGGCCAGGCCCGCGAGACCTTCCTGTGCGGCCGTTACATCGACCGCTTCGAACGGCGCGATGGCGAATGGCGCGTGGCTGCGCGCACGGTGACCTACGACTGGCTGCGCGAAGCCGCCGCGCCGGAAGGGACGGAAGCGGAACGCTTCGGAATCCGGCAGCCGGTGGGGGGACGGCGGCCGGATGATCCTTGGTATGGGTTGCTGGCGGCCATCACATGAAAGCCGGCTTGAATACCTCGTCTTCATATTAAAGATTGCTTTAATATGAATCGCATCTATTCAAGCAATCTTTCATATGGCTCGCAGCACCGGCAACTACGTCGTCACAACCACGCTGAGCGAGGCCGTCCGCGCCTTTGTGCCGCACCCGCTTCCTCCTGTCGATCCGTCGCTCGAGCCTGATTCGTTCGTGGAGGCCAATCGCGCCGCCGAGCTGGCGCTGGCCCGCCTCACCGGCGTGGCGGGGCTGGTGCCGTCGGTGGACTGGCTGCTGTATAGCGCCATTCGCAAAGAGGCACTTCTAACGTCGCAGATCGAGGGCACACAGGCAACGCTGGTCGATTTGTTCGACGAGGAAGCCGGCATTGCGGTGAGCAACGCGGACGACGTGGAGGAGGTGACCAATTACCTGCAGGCCTACCGCCACGTGCGCGATGCCCTGCACGATCCCAAGGGCCTGCCGATCAGCGTCCGCCTGCTTTGCGACGCGCACCGCCTGCTGCTCGACGGCGCGCGGGGCGCCAGCAAGCAACCGGGCGAACTGCGCAAGTCGCAGAACTGGATCGGCGGTACACGCCCGGGCAATGCGGTGTTCGTCCCTCCTCCGGCGGAGCAGGTACCTGGTCTGCTGGCAGCGCTGGAGCGATTCATTCACGACGAATCGCCCACCTTGCCGCCATTGGTGCGCGTGGCGCTGGTGCATGTGCAATTCGAAACGATCCACCCGTTTCTGGATGGGAACGGACGCATTGGCCGTTTGCTGATCGCCGCGCTGCTGGAGTCCTGGGGGCTGATGCCGCAGCCGCTGATGTATCTGAGCGCCTATCTCAAGCAACACCAATCGGAGTACTACCGGCGCTTGGCGGCAGTGCGCACCGAGGGCGATTGGGAAGGCTGGGTGGCGTTCTTCCTGGAAGGCGTGGAGCTCGCTTCGCTGCAAGCTGAGCGCGGCATCGTTGCATTGGCCAGCCTCGTCACCACAGACCGTCGCCGCCTGCTCGAGGCGCCCAAGGCCGGGCCGGCAAGCTATCGACTCTTCGAATTGCTGCCGACCATGCCTCGCTTCACCATCGAACGGGTGCGCCAACAGCTGGGCACCACTTTTCCGACGGCGACCGCGGCCGTGCAGCTGCTGGAGGATCTGGGCATCGTGACCGAATCGACCGGCCAGAAGAAGAACCGCAACTTCGCCTATCGGGCCTATATCGATCTGCTGAGCAAATAAGGCGGCTTACCCACATTCGCACGCTACCCCGCCGCGCGCCCCCACCCCGCCATCTGCAGCGACCCCATCAACCCGTTCCCCAACCCGCCGTCCACCAGCAACTCGGTACCGCTGACATAAGCAGCGTCAGGCCCGAGCAAGAACGCAGCCGCATTCGCCATGTCCTCCGCCGTGGCCAGCCGGCGCAGCGGCACGCGCTGTTCACGTTGCGCGCGGGCCGATGGGTCCGAATATGCGGCTGCCGTGCCCGGCGTCAGCGTGAGGCCCGGCGACAGCGCGTTCACGCGGATGCCGTCCGGCCCCCACTCGTTGGCGAGCTGCTTCACCAGCATCAGCGCCGCGGCCTTGCTCGGGCTGTAGGCACCGAGCGGCGACGTGGCGTGCGTGCCCGAGATCGACGCCGTCAGCAGGAAGGCGCCGCGTGATTCGCGCAGTGCGCCATGCGCCGCGCGTGCGAGCAGCCAGGGCGCACGCACGTTGACCGCGAAGATGCGGTCCCACGCATCGATCTCGTAATCGAGCAGCGGCCCCGGGATCGCGAAGCCCGCGTTGCTGACGATCGCATCGATGCCGCCGGCCAACGCCAGCGC
>JAZKDL010000477.1:0-12086 GCA_040387575.1 Pseudomonadota bacterium | reverse complement strand
CCGCCCCGCTTTCGCCGCGGCCGACTACCCGAACCGGCCGCTGCACATCGTCGTGCCCTTCACGCCCGGCGGCTCGTCCGACCTGCTCGGCCGCGCGATCGGCCAGGAGCTCGGCCGCGCCTGGAACCAGCCGGTCGTGATCGACAACCTGGCCGGTGCCGGGGGCTCGGTCGGCGCCGAGCGCGTCGCCAAATCGCCGGCCGACGGCTACACGCTGCTGATGGGCCACATCGGCACGCTGGCGGTCAACCCGTCGCTGTACCCGAAGCTGGAGTACGACCCGGTGCGCAGCTTCACGCCCGTGGCCTGGGTGGCGCGCGTACCGAACGTGCTCGTGGTGCATTCGTCGGTGCCCGCACGCTCGCTGGCCGAACTGATCGCGCTGGCCAAGGCCAAGCCCGGCCAGCTCGCCTTCGGCTCGGGCGGCAACGGCAGTGCCGCGCACATCACGATGGAATACCTGAAGCTGCAGACCGGCAGCTCGTTCCTGCACATTCCGTACCGCGGCACGGCGCCGTCGATCAACGACCTCTTGGCCGGCCAGCTGCAGGTGCTGTTCACCGGCGCGCCGGCGCTGCTGCCGCACATCAAGGCCGGCAAGCTGCGCGCGCTGGCGGTGTCGAGCCCGCACCGCATCGCGATGCTGCCCGACGTGCCCACGGTGGCCGAGAGCGGCGTGCCCGGCACCAAGGGCTTCGAGGCGGACCAGTGGTACGGCCTGGTCGCACCCGCCGGCACGCCACCGGCGATCGTCACCGCGCTCAACCAGCAGATCAACCGCTCGCTGGCGTCGAACGAGGTCAAGACGCGGCTGGCGACCGAAGGCGCAGAGGCGACGCCGACCACGCCGCAAGCCTTCGCGCAGTTGATCTCGACCGAGATCGACCGCTGGGCGCGCGTCATCAAGACCGCGCACGTGACGGTCGACTGAGACCGCGCAGAACAACGGAGACACCCATGCGAACCCTGATCCGCATCCTCACGACCCTGCTGCTCGCGGCCTGCTTGCCCGCCGCCTTCGCGCAGACAAACGACGGCAAGACCGAAGTGCTGTGGCTCGGCCAGTCGGCCTTTCGCATCACCACGCCCGGCGGCAAGGTGATCGTGACCGATCCGTGGCTCAAGCAGAACCCGCTGACGCCGCCCGCGTACAAGAACCTCGAGGCGCTCGGCAAGATCGACGTGCTGCTGGTGACGCACGGCCATCTCGACCACTTCGCCGATGCGCCAGCGCTCGCGCTGATGCACCAGATCCCGATGTACGCGCCGGGCGACATGAACCAGACGGTGGCCCTGCTCGGCATCCTGCCGCCGAACCTGGCGCCGCGCTTCAACAAGGGCGGCACCATCACACCGGCGCCCGGCATCAAGGTGACGGCGGTGCATGCCGAGCATTCGTCCGTGATCGTCTGGAAGAACCCGGCAACCGGCAAGGACGAGGCGCATGTGGGCGGCGAGCCGGTGGGTTACATCATCGAGTTGGAGAACGGTTTTCGGATCTACCACATGGGCGACACCGGACCGTTCTCGGACATGGCCTTCATCGCGTCGTACTACAAGCCCGACCTGGTGCTGATGCCGATCGGCGGGCACTTCACGATGGGGCCGGCCGACGCGGCCTGGGTGACGCGCGAATGGCTCAAGCCGCCCATCGTGATCCCGATGCATTACGGCGCGAACCCGCTGGGCAAGGGGACGCCGGAAGAGTTCGTACGCGCGCTCGGCGACAGCCCGACGCGCGTGCTGGCGCTGAAGCCGGGCGAAGCGGCGCGTTTTTGAAATCGGCCGTTCGGCCGGTCAGGCCTCCCTCAGGTTCGCGCGGCAAGCTCGCTCACCGAACCGATGGAGAAAAGAAGAATGAGGACACGTGCGGCCCCGACCCTGTGCACCTGCGACGAGCGCGAGCTGGTGCGCATCCATCGGACCTGGTGGATGCGGCTCAGGTCGTCGAAACGCCTGTATGAATGCCGGGGCTGCGGTGCACGGCTCTTCGTGCCGAAGCAGGCCGTCGAGCGCATCGCGCAAAGGCTTCCGCCGGTTCTCTAGCCCGACGGCCCCGTGTACCCGAAGAACCGCCTCGAAGCGCTCACCGACGGCATCTTTGCCGTGGCGATGACCTTGCTCGTGCTCGACCTCCGCATACCGGAAGACGCCGGCCCGACCGACGAGGCCTCGCTGGTTCGGGCGTTGATCGCATTGATGCCGAAACTCGTTCCGTACCTGCTGAGCTTCTATCTGCTCGGCGTCAGCTGGCTCTCGCTGATTCGGGTGCGGTCGCGCAGCGAAACGGTCGGGCCCGCCTATGCGAGATGGTGCCTGCTGTACCTGCTGTTCGTCACGCTGCTTCCCTTTTCCACGGTGGTCATGGGCCGCTTCACCAACGACGCCGCCGCCACCGCGCTGTACGCGACCAACCTCGGTCTGGTGGCGAGCACCGCATTCATCCTGATGTCGTTGCTGCCCGAACCGATACGCGACGAGAACTGGCGGGTGCGCCGGGTGTCGCTGGTGGTGCTGTTCGCCTCCTGCGTGCTGACCTTCGCACTGAGCTTTGCAAGTCCCGGCAACGCCCTGTGGGCCCTGGCGCTGAACATCGCGACGGGCCCGGTGGCACGCCTGTACGGGCGCTTCGCCCGACAGGGCTGACCGCGCTCGACCGAACCCGGCGCCGGCGTCACTTCGCCCTAACCAGCAGACCGGCGCCCGCGGCCAGGTTGTCGACCGACAACGGCGTGTCGAACGAGAACTCGGGCGCCGCAGCCGCGGTCGACTTGTCGGCGATGGCCAGCGTACGGGCGCGGCCCAGCCGCTCCAGCGCCTGCAGGTCCAGCGCCGACGTCGCGCGGTAGCTCACGACGTCGGCCGTCTCCGTCCCCTGGCTCCACGCGCGCAATGGTTCGGCCCGCAGGCGCTCGCCGTCGAGTTCCAGGATGAGCTGCGGCATCTCGCCGACGGGAAAGCCGGCAACGCGCGCGTCGGGTTGCACCGAGCGGCGGATGGCGAGCCCGGCCGCCACCACCAGGCGGCCGTCGACGACGGTCAACACCAGCGTGGCCTCGCGCCCGGGCGAAAGCGGCTGGCGCACCCGCAGAAAGGGCAGGCCGTCGGCGCGCGCACCGATCTCCCAGCGCACGAGCGCGCCACCGGCGCTGTCGACCTTGAGCGTGCGCATCTGCGCAGCCGACAGCCAGTACATCTTGTTCGGCGGCACGACCGAGGCGATGTCGACGATGCGGCGGTCCAGTCCCATGTCTTCCACGTAGCGCGACAGGACCACCAGCGTGGACTGGGTCGCGCTGTCGCCGATGTTGCCGGAGCGCGAGGCGAACTGATGGACGCCGAAGCGCGCGCCGTCGGCCACCGTTCGGCGCACGCCGCCCATGAAGGCCAGCGTGCAGGCCGACGCGCACACCGCGTCGCGAACGAAGGGCGACGCCGACGTGCCGACGATGCCGGTGCCATCGGCCCGCGCATACGTGCTGTCGACGCGCGTGGACAGCTGCAGCCGACGGATCGTCCGCCCCATCGCCATGCTGCCGGCGACGCTGCCGCCGGGGCTGTCGAACGCAATGACGGGGTTCTGCGGCAACGCGTCACCGCGCGAAGGCGCCTCTTGCAGGAAGCGTTCGAGCCTGGTCGCGGAGTCGCGTTCGACCGAACCCTGCGCCAGCACCTGCGGCGCGCAAGCCTCGGTGCTCTCGCCGCACGGCCGGAACACCGAGAACACCATCGGCGTGGCGACGGTCGCGCCGGCCAGGTCGGCGGCCAGCATCGCCAACACTGCCGACATCGCCACGGCGGCCATCCAGATCGTTCGGACCATTGCGCTTTCTCCGGGTGAGCAGATTGAAGTCGCCCGAGTCTCCCGCAGAAAGCGCTGCGGCGGCAATGCGGGGCCGTACCGGGCTAGCGCCTGCGGGCGTGCAACTCGCACGAGGGCGACTACGGACCGACGGGCAACAGCGGTGCCGCGAACCTCCTCGCGGCCTCAAGATTTAGGGCGGCCAGGCGCTTGAACTCCGCCGACACGGGCACCGGGAGCGGCTCGTTCTGCGCTGCGGCCCAGAAACGCTCCGCAGCCCTCATGGCGCGGGCCCAGACCTCCGGCCTGGCACCGATCGTCCCGACCCTGGGCTCGATGGGCATCAGGTCCGGATCCACGCCGCCGCCGATGGATGCGTAGCGCATGGGCAGGATGTCGTACGCCGGCGCGATGCCGGCGTATTCGCCTTGTTCGTCGATGAGCAGCGAGATGTTCTCGAAATGGCGGTCGGTATTCCCGATGAGCTCGCTGAAAGCGGCCATGGTGTCGACGTGCCGCGCGTCCTCGGCCGAAAGGTAGTTCGCCACTTCGCACCGGGCAGCGAACTGCGACCAGGTGTCCCGAAGCCCGAAGAACTCGTCGTCGACGGCGCCGGCCGACAGCATGCCCACGCGGCCCGACCTGCCCGCGCGGTCGAAACGCTGGACCTCCAGGAACACATAGTCGCCGGCGGCGAGCAGCTGGGTCGATGCGGCAGGCACGCCGACTTCACGCAGCGAGCGCAGCGCCAGATGCTCGAGGGGCAGCAGCTCGGCCATGCGGCTTCCGAGCTTCGCAAACTTGACGATCACGTGCCCGGCGCCTTCCGTGAGGCCCAGGAACTTCGGCTGTTCGCCACCGGCGCTGGAGCCGTAGGCGGCGTCCTTGAGCGCGCCGGCCATCTGAACGAAGTGGGCACCCTTCTCGGCCGTCGAGGTCGGAACGGCTTCGCGAAGGTCCATTTCAGCCTGCAGCGAGGTATCGCCGAAGACCAGGTTGCCCGGGAGATTCAGTCCGCGGGTGAAGAGATAGGCCACGCGGTGCTCGTCGCGCCAATCCTTCAGACTCGCCGGGAACTGCATGCGCTGCGAAGCTTCCTGCGCCAGCTGGCGACCGAGGAAGCCGGACGGCGCCGCGAACGCCATGTACGGCGGCAGCCCTTCGTACAAGGTGACGGCGCGCGGACCGATGCGCTCGAGCGTGGCGCCGCCAGCGAGGAACTCGACATCGGCAAAGGGGGCGATGCTTCCGTTGCGCAGCACACGATAGATTTTTTGCCGCGGCGGCAGCCCCAATGGCAGTTGGCGCAGCAATCCGTATTTCGGCGTCCGGTTACCGGGAATCCTGAACAGCGTGACCGACGCAGACATTCCCTGAATAGTTCGCGACAGGGTCGGCTGGCTGATTCCGAGCGAGGACATCAACTGCGCGGCACTCATCGGCCCGTCGACGAGGGCGCGTGTAACTCTCGTTCGTGCTTCGGAGTCTTCGACCGGCTGCATTGAATTATTAGTGAATAGTTCAAAGCATTTTACGCGGCTTCGAGTGGGTGCGGAAATACGCGCACCGCACCCCTGCGTTTCCAACTCAGTGGCTCGCGCCCGTCCGTCCGCGTTCCAGCCGCGCCAGCAGGCGCGTCAGCGGCCACAGCAGTGCGAGGTACAGCAGCGCCGCCAGCACGATCGGCGACGGGTTGTAGACCAGCGACTGCGTGTCGCGCGCCGCGCGCAGCAGCTCGGGCAGGCCGACCACGCTCGCGATGGTGGTGAGCTTGACGATCTCGATGCAGTTGCCCAGCAGGTCGGGCAGCACGTTGCGCACCGCCTGCGGCAGCACGACGTGGCGCAGCGCCTGCATCTTCGTGAGGCCGGTGGAGCGCGCGGCCTCCATCTGGCCCTTCGGTACCGCGTCGAGCCCGGCGCGGAACACCTCGGCGAAGTAGCTCGCGTTGTTCAGCACGAAGGCGATCACCACCGCGCCCAGCTTGGGCACGTCGCCGCCCAGGAACGGCAGGCCGAAGTACAGGAAGATCAGCAGCACCAGCGGCGGGAAGGCGCGGAAGAAGTCGATGTAGCCGACGATCGCCCAGCGCACCGAGCGGCGCGTCGACTGCGTCTGGCCGAGCGCCAGCGCCAGCCCCGCGGCCGCGCCGAGCGGGATCACGATGACCGACAGCCACAGCGTGGTCCAGAGCCCGCCCAGCAGGTAAGGCAGCACCTGGCCGTAGACCGGCAGGTTGAAGAAGTTCTCGATCAGGGCGTCCATCGGTCGTTCCCGTTCAATGCCGACCGGCGCGATGTTCGAGCCAGCGCGCGAACACCACGATGGGCAGGAAGACCAGCAGGTACATGAAGGCGCCGACGGTCAGCGGCGTCGGGTTGCCCGCCACGGCGGACGCGGCCTGCGCATTGCTCAATATCTCGCCGAGCGCCACGACCGAGCCGAGCGCGGTGTTCTTGGTGGTGGAGATCACGCGGTTCGTGAGCGGCGGCACCGCGCGGCGCAGCGCCTGCGGCAGCACCACCCAGCGCATCGCCTGCCACCAGCCGAGGCCGGTGGAACGCGCCGCCTCCATCTGCCCGTGCGGCAGCGACGACATGCCGGCAAAGATGCTCTCCTGCGCATAGGCCGCGAGCACCATCGACAGCGACAGCCAGGTCGCGGTGAAGGACGACAGCGGCAACCCGAGCGAGGGCAGCCCGAAGTACAGAACGATGATGATGACCAGCGGCGGCAGCGAGCGCAGCACGTCGGAAAACAGGATCACCGGCAGGCGCAGCGCGGCACGGCCGGTCGCGCGCGCGATGGCCAGCGCCAGGCCCCACAGCACGCCGGTGACGACCACCGCGACGCCGACGCCCACGGTGACCACCATGCCCCAGGCGATCTCGCGCCAGTACTGCGCGGCGACCGCCGGGTTGAAGAAGGTGAACAGCAGGCCGGCGCTGGGCTCGCTCATGGCAACACCTTCATGCGGCGCTCGCGGTCTTGCCGTTCATGTAGCGGCCGACGAAGCTGCGCGTGCGCGGGTTCTGCGGCCGTTCGAAGATGTCGGCGGCGCTGCCCTCCTCGGCCACCACGCCGCCGTCCATGAAGACCACGCGATCGGCCGCCGCATGCGCGAAGGCCATCTCGTGCGTCACGACCAGCATGGTCATGCCGCTGTCGCGCAGCGCGCGCATCACGCGCAGCACCTCGTCGACCAGCTCGGGGTCGAGCGCGCTCGTGGGCTCGTCGAACAGCATCACCTTGGGCTTGAGCGCGACCGCGCGCGCGATGCCCACGCGCTGCTGCTGGCCGCCCGAGAGCTGCCCCGGAAAGGCATCGGCCTTCTCCGCCAGGCCGACCTGGGCCAGCGCGTCGCGGCCGATCTGCTCGGCTGCGGCCTTGCCGTGGCCCTGCACGCGGCGCAGCGCCAGCGTGACGTTGCCCAGCACGCTCAGGTGCGGGTACAGGTTGAAGTGCTGGAACACCATGCCGACGCCCTGGCGCACGCGGTTCACGTCGACGCCGGGCCGCATGATGTCCAGCCCGTCGACCACGACCTGCCCGCCGCTCGGCTCCTCGAGCCGGTTGCAGCAGCGCAGCATCGTGCTCTTGCCCGAGCCGGACGGCCCGATCACGCACACCAGCTCGGCCGGCCGCACGCGCAGGTCCACGCCGCGCAACACCTCCTGCGCGCCATAGGACTTGCGCAGGCCGACCAGCTCGAGGATGGGAGCGTTCATTGGCGCTTCAGCTCAAGAGCACTTGGGCGTGACCGGGGTCGCGTCGTAGTTCTCGGTGCCCGGCACGCCATGGCCCGGGGCGACGGTCTTCTCGACACTGCCGGCCGCCGGCTCGACGCCATACCACTTGGTCGCCAGCTTGGCGATGGTGCCGTCGAGCTTCATGCACTTGAGCGCGTTCGACACCAGGTCGCGGCCGGCCTTGTCGTTCAAACGGAACGGAATGGCCCAGACCAAACCGGTCTTGACGGTGTAGCCGGTCTGCAGCGCGGCGTTCTGCTTGGCAGCCCAGCCGGCCACGGTGTTGCCGGCGAGGTTGTAGTCCGCGCGGCTCGACATCACGGCCTGGATGGCGTCGGCGTTGGTGCCGTACACGTCGTACTTGAAGCCGTACTTCTCGGCGTTGTCCTTGGCCCAGCCTTCGTAGTTGGAACCCTTGTTCACCGCCACGACCTTGCCCTTGAGCGCTTCGAGCGTCTCGAGCGCCGGCGCATTCTTGCGGCCCAGGAAGGTGTAGTTGGTCTCGGTGTAGCCCTCGGTGAAGAGCAGCGTCTTGGCGCGCTCGGGCGTCACGGTGACGGGCGCGAGCAGGAAGTCGTACTTGCCGCTGTTCAGGCCGGGCACCAGGCCGGAGAACTCGGTCGCCTCGATGTCGAGCTTGCGTCCCAGGCGCTTGGCCAGCTCTTCACCGAGTTCGACGTTGAAGCCCTGGATGCCGCCGCCAAGCTTGACCATGGCCTGCGGTGCGAAGGTCGGGTCGAGCGCGGTCTTCAGCGGTGCGGGCTGCGCGCCGGCGCCGAACACGGCACCCAGCGCAAGCGTCAGCGCAGCCGCGCGGCAGATGGAGAGGGAAGAGGACGACATGGGTTCAGCTCCTGAAAAAGAAAGCGACGGTGAAACAAGCCAGGGAAGGGACAGGGAAATCGATGGGATGGACGTCAGTCGGCACGCTCCAGCCCGACGAGTGCGCTGAACGCGCCTCGCCCGCCCGCGGCCGGCGCGGGTGCGCCCAAGGGCTTCGACGGGCCGCGTGCAATGAACAGCCCGGAGCCGCGCTCGGCACGCAAGTCACCCGCGCGCACCACCGAGCGGCCGCGGCTGAACACCTCCTCGGGCCAGCCGGTGAGCTGCATGCCTTCGTAGGGCGTGTAGCCGACGTTGTCGTGCAGCATCGCGGCGCTCACCGCGACTTCGCGCGACGGATTCCAGATGGCGATGTCGGCGTCGGCGCCCACCGCGATCGCGCCCTTGCGCGGCGCCAGGCCGTACATGTGCGCATGGTTGGTGGCGGTCAGCGCGACGAACTGCTCGATCGACATGCGGCCCTTCATCACGCCTTCGGAGAACAGCAGCGGCAGCCGCAGCTCGATGCCCGGCACGCCGTTGGCCATTTCCTTGAAGGTCGTCGCGTCGCCCTTGGGCAGCTTGCCCGACGCATCGAAGCGGTACGGCGCATGGTCGGACGAATACACGCCGAGCGTGCCGTCGAGCAGCCCGGCCCAGACCGCCTGCTGCGAGGCCTTGTCGCGCGGCGGCGGGCTGCAGCAGAACTTGGCGCCTTCGACGCCCGGCAGGTCGGCGTCCGACGCTTCGAGAAACAGGTACTGCGGGCAGCTCTCGGCATGCACCTGCGCGCCCAGGCGGCGCGCCTGGCGGATGACCTCGACCGTCTCGGCGCCTGCGACGTGGACGATCAGCACCGGCACGTCGACCAGACGCGACAGCAGGATCGCGCGGTTCGTCGCCTCGGTCTCGGCCAGCGGGTCGTGCGCCACGCCGTGGAACTTCGGCGCGACGTGGCCGCGCTCCAGCAGACGGTGCGCGATCCAGCGGATCATGTCGTGGTTCTCGGCATGCACCATCACCATCGCGCCTTCGCGGCCGGCGGTCGCCATCACGTCGAGCAGCGCGTGGTCGTCCAGCCGCAGCCGGTCGTAGGTCATGTAGACCTTCAGCGAGGTGATGCCGCCGCGGATCGCGGCCGGCAGGTGCACCTTCAGCGCCTCTTCGTCGGGCCGGGTGAGGATCAGGTGGAAGCCGTAGTCGATCACCGCCTTCTCGCGCGCCAGCGTCGCATACGCGTCGAGCACCTCGGGGATGCTGTCCTCGCGGTGCTGCGCCGCGAACGACAGGATGGTGGTCGTGCCGCCGAAGGCCGCCGACACCGTGCCCGAATAGAAGTCGTCCGCGCACATCACGCCCATGCCCGAGAGCTGTTCGATGTGGCAATGGCTGTCGATGCCGCCGGGCAGCACCCAGCGGCCGGTCGCGTCCACGTCCTCGCGGCCCGCCGGCAGGCCGGGCGCGATGGCGGCGATGACGCCGTCGCGCACGCCCACGTCGGCGTCGACGCTGCCGTCGGCATTGCAGACGCGGCCGCCGCGGATCGTGAGGTCGAAGGGTGGGGACATGGTCGGTTCGCTCAGAAGGTGCTCAAAAGGTGCTCAGAACGTGCCGGGGTAGATGCCGCCGTCCATCAGCAGGTTCTGCCCGGTGATGAAGCCGGCCTGCGCGCTGCACAGGTAGGCGCAGGCATCGCCGAACTCGGCCGGGTCGCCCAGCCGCTTCGCCGGGTTGGCGGCGCGACGCGCATCGAGTTCCTGCTCGATCGTGCGGCCGCTCTTCTGCGCCCACTTGCTGGCCGTCTCGACCAGGCGATCGGTCTCGAACGGTCCGGGCAGCAGGTTGTTGATGGTGACGTTGCGCGCCACGGTCGTGCGCGCCAGGCCGGCGACGAAGCCGGTCAGGCCGGAGCGCGCGCCGTTGGACAGGCCCAGGATGTCGATCGGCGCCTTCACCGCGCCCGAGGTGATGTTGACGATCCGGCCGAAGCCGCGCGCCATCATCCCGTCGACCGTGGCCTTGATCAGCTCGATCGGCGTGAGCATGTTGGCGTCGATCGCGGCGAGCCAGATGTCGCGGTTCCAGTCGCGGAAGTCGCCGGGCGGCGGACCGCCGGCGTTGTTCACCAGGATGTCGGGCGACGGGCAGACCGCCAGCACGGCGGCGCGGCCTTCGGGCGTCGTGATGTCGGCGGCGACCACGTCGACGCGCACGCCGGTTTCGGCGCGGATCGCGTCGGCCGTGGCCTCCAGCGTGGCGGCGGTGCGTGCCACCAGCGTGAGCTCGCAGCCTTCGCGCGCCAGCGACATCGCGCAGGCGCGGCCCAGCCCACGGCTCGATGCGCAGACCAGCGCGTGGCGTCCTTCGATTCCGAGCTTCATCCGGGCGTCCTCAGGCGATGGCGAACACGCCGCGGTGTTCCAGCGACAGGCCGACGCGGGCCACGGTGGCTTCGAGTTCGCGTGCGGTCAGCGCGTCGATGCGCATGCCGGGCGAACGGATCGCGCTGCACGCGATCACGCCGCGCTTCTGGTAGGTGTACTTGCGCAGCGCCAGGCCGATCTTGGGCTGGAACTCGTAGCGGATCAGCGGGCAGTAGCGGTCGAAGGTGGCGGCCGCACCGGCCAGGTCGCCGGCCGCGAACTGCGCATGGATGCGCACCAGGATCTCGGGGAAGGCGAAGCCGGTCATCGTGCCGACCGCGCCGCGCTGCAGCTCCTCGAGGAAGTACACGCCGCCCAGGCCGCCGAACACGCGCATCGAGCCCTGCGCCAGCTCGAGGATCTTCGAGATCTTCTGGCCGACCGGCGGCTCTTCCATCTTGATCATGCCGACGCCGCCTTCACGGCCCAGGCGCGCGACCAGCTCGGCGCTGATCTCGGTGCCGAAGGAGTCGGGGAAATCGTGGATGACCACCGGGATCTTCACGGCGCGAGCCAGCTCCTGGTAGTACGCAAACTGCTGCGCGTCCGAAGCCTTGTCCATCGGCGCGGCGAACACGGCTTCCGCGCCCAGTGCCTCGGCCTCGCGGGCCTGTTCGATCGCGCCGGCGATGCCGAGCGCGCGCACGCCCACCCACACCGGTACGCGGCCGGCCGCTTCCTTCACGAAGCTGGTGACGACCTGCGTGCGCTCCGCCTGCGACAGCTTGTGCGCTTCGCCCAGAAAGCCCAGGATCGCCAGGCCGGTGACGCCGGCCTCGATCTGGAAAGCGACCAGCGACGCGATGCTGGCCAGGTCGAGCGCGCCGTCTTCGCCGAAGGGCGTCGGGCAGATGGTGAACACGCCGCGGGCCTTTGCCAGCGGGTCGAGCGAGCCGAGCGAGTCGGTGGAGGAGCTAACGATCGAAGTCATGCGGTGGTCTCTCTGTGGCCATGCGAGTGCGTGGCGTTGGAGAAATTATTCGGGCGCAACCTCGTGGTGTCGCGTGCCTTTTTGTGGGCAGCCCTTAACGCGCTGTTAATGGTGAGTCGCTCAGGCCGTGGTGGACACCGGCACTTGCGCCGTCGCAAAGCCTTCGCTCTTCATGAGCTGCCGCAGCACTTTCACGAACGACTGCGCCAGCTGGGACATCGGCTCGAAACGTGGGTGCACCAGGTTGGCGTGCAGGGTCGGCGTGCCTTGCACCGGACGCACCACGAGCTGGCTCGCGGGCCAACTGCGCACCGAGAACTCGTCGACCAGCGCGATGCCCGCGCCGGCCTGCACCAGCG
>JAZKDL010000476.1:0-2623 GCA_040387575.1 Pseudomonadota bacterium | reverse complement strand
CAGGGCTACATGCTGACGAGCGACACCATGGCGTACTTCCACGACCACTACATCGCCGATGCGCGGCAGGACACGGACTGGCGTGCGTCGCCGCTGCTCGCGCCCGATCTCTCGGGACTGCCGCGCGCCCTGGTGATCACGGCCGGCTACGACCCGCTGCGCGACGAAGGGCTCGGCTACGCGGACGCGCTGTCACGCGCGGGCAACGTCGTGAGCCATGTCTGCTTCGAGCGGCAGATCCACGGCTTCGTGCCGATGGGCCGGGTGCTGACGGAGGCGCGTACCGCAGTGGCGCTGTGTTGCGTGGAGTTGCAGCGCGCGTTCGTGGCCGGCGGCTGATGCCGGCGCCGCGACGCCCGAGGCTCAATTGCCGAACTGACGAAGCGTCGCGCGCAGAGCCGTTGCAAAGCGCGGGTCCGTCACCGCGCCGACATTGAATCGCGACCACGGAGATGGCTCCGCCGAATCGATGCTGAACACACGTCCCGGCGCCATCACGATCTTCTGGGGAAGCAGTGCCTGGGCCAGTTCGAGCGAGTCCGGCGCGCCGGGCAAGGTCGCCCACAGGTAGAGCGATTGGGCATTTCTCGCAAAGACAGTGGCACCGACGGACTCGAAGAGCTTGTTGGCGTCGGTGGTCGCTTCTTCCAGCCGGGCGCGCAGGCGCTTGAGATGCCGCTGATAATGGCCTTCGCTGAGCATCACGTCGACGGTTCGTTCGCAGTACTCGGAGCTGCTCACATGGATGAGCGCCTTGAGGTCGGCCAGGTCGCTGGCCAGGTCGGCGCCGCACGCGATGAAGCCGACGCGCAACGCGGCCGAGAACGACTTCGAGAAACTGCCGATGTAGATCGTGCGTTCCAGCTGGTCCAGTGACGACAGCCTGGGCGACGACATCGGCTTGAAGTCGGCCAGCGGGTCGTCCTCGACGATCAGCAGGTTGTACTTCTGCGCCAGCTGCAGCACCCGGAACGCCTTCGCCGCGGACAGGTCCGAGCCGGTCGGGTTGTGCGCGAGCGACTGCGTGAAGAACAGGCGAGGGCGCTGGGTGATGAGCAATTGCTCGAGCGCCTCCAGATCCGGACCATCCGCCAGCCGCGGCACGCCGAAGACTTCGGCGCTGGCCAGCTTCAGCTTGCCGAACAGCGGGTAGTAGCCAGGGTCGTCGACCAGCACCTTGCCGCCCGGCGGTACGAAGTACCGGATCACGATGTCCATCGCTTCGTTGGCGCCATGCGTCAGCACGATCTGGCGCGGCTCGGCGCCGATCCCGAAGTCCGCCAGCTTGCGCACCAGGTGGTCACGCAGCGGCGCATAGCCGAAGCGGCTTCCGTAGCGGAACAGGGCGCCGAGCCCGGTGCGCACCACCTTCTGCTGGTACTTGTCCAGCCGCACGTCGGCCAGCCATTCCACCGGCGGAAAGCCGTCGCCGACGCCGAGCATGTCGGGCTCGGTCTTGAGCTGTTCACGCATGAGCCAGACGATGTCCATCGCCCGCCCCAGGTTGCCCGCCTCCTCTTCCTTTCGCTTGACCGCAGTGCGGCCGAGCACGAAGTAGCCCGACCCGCGCCGAGGCTCGAGCAGCCCGCGCGACACCAGCAACTCGAAGGCGGCGACGACGGTGTTCTTCGAGTACTTGTGCAGCTCGGCCAGCTCCCGCAGCGACGGCAGCTTGTCGCCCGCCTTGAAGGCGCCGTCGGCGATCTGGCGCTCGATGGCATCGGCCAGCGTGATGGGAAGCGAGGCGGATCGGCCCTTGGCTGGCGGCGTCGATGGGGTCGGCTTGATTGGCGGGCTGGCTGTCATGAAATTCATGATGACACAGGGCCAAGGGAAAGAACAAGCGATCTCACTGTCCCTTGAAACTGTACCTTTGAAGTTAGGTACAGCCAGACTACATTGGCGCCCATCTCGTCGTATCCCAAGGAACATTGATGGTTGACTCCCGCCTCCCCAACTTTCGCTCGCTGACGCCGGCGCAACGCTTTGAACACGTGGCGCGGATCGCCGGACTTTCCGCCGAAGACGTCGCTCTGGTGTCGCAGCCCGGCGCGCTGAGCGTCGATCGCGCCAACGGCATGATCGAAAACGTGATCGGCACCTTCGAACTGCCGTTCGGCATCGCAGGCAACTTCCAGGTCAACGGCCGTGACGTGCTGGTGCCGATGGTGGTGGAAGAGCCGTCGGTCGTCGCCGCGGCCTCCTACATGGCGAAGCTCGCACGCGAGTCCGGCGGCTTCGAGACCTCGAGCACCGGCCCGCTGATGCGCGCGCAGGTCCAGGTCCTGGGCATCACCGACCCTTACGGCGCACGCCAGGCCCTGCTGCGCAAGCGCGACCAGATCCTCGAAGTGGCGAACAGCCGGGACAAGGTGCTCATCGGCCTCGGCGGCGGTTGCCGCGACATCGAGATCCATGTGTTCCCGGACACGCCGCGCGGCGCCATGATCGTCATGCACCTGATCGTCGACGTGCGCGACGCGATGGGTGCCAACACCGTCAACACGATGGCCGAAGCCGTCTCTCCGCTGGTGGAAAAGCTCACCGGCGGCACGGTGCGGCTGCGCATCCTGTCGAACCTGGCCGACCTGCGGCTGGCGCGCGCCCGGGTGCGCTACACGCC
>JAZKDL010000475.1:0-4680 GCA_040387575.1 Pseudomonadota bacterium | reverse complement strand
CCGAACGGAATCTGCCCGCGCCAATACCGCATCGTCAGCCAGCCGCCGGCCAGGCCGCCGAGGTGGGCGAAGTGCGCAACGCCGCTCATGCTGCCGGTCACGCCCAGCAGCAGCTCGACCGCGCCGTACAGCACGACGAACAGCCACGCCGGCATCGGGATCGGCGGGATCAGCGGCACGATGCGCCGGTGCGGGAACAGCATCGCGAAGCCGACCAGCAGGCCGAACAGCCCGCCCGAGGCGCCGACGGTCGGGTACATGCCGCCGGTCCAGGCCGCGACGGCCAGTTGCGCTGCGGCCGCGCCCAGCACGCTCACGAAGTAGAAGGCCAACAGCCGCCGCGGGCCCCAGACGCGCTCCAGTTCGGCACCGAACATGAACAGGCCGAACATGTTGAAGACCAGGTGCGACAGCCCGCCGTGCAGGAAGGCGTAGGTCACCGGCTGCCAGACCTCGAACGCGCCGGAAGCGATCGGCCAGAGCGCAAAGCCGTCCAGCGCATCGCCACCGAACATCTGCAGCAGGTAGACACCGACGTTGGTCAGGATCAGCCCCTGGATGGCAGGCGGTAGAGAAAACATCGGTCGATCCTTCTGTCTGAGTGGTTCTGTGCGATTCGCCGGGTGGCTCACGGTTCCCGCGGGCCGCCGGCCTGGGCTGCAGGCGCGCCCCACTGGCCTTCGATCTTGCCAAGTTTGAAGGCGCAGGCCGTGCCCAGCGCCGACAGCAAGGCCGCCGCGCCGAACATCACGCCGAAGCCGAAGCGGCTGGCCAGCGCGCCGCCGGCCAGCACACCGGCCACGCCGCCGATGCCGTAGCCGACCACCGTGAACAGCGCCTGCCCACGTCCGCGCAGCCGTCCCGGGAAGTAGCGCGTGACGAGCACGATGCAGGTCGTGTGGTGTGCCGCGAAGCTCAGCGCATGCAGGCCCTGCGCGATCACCACCGCCACCAGCCAGTCGCCCGCCGCGCCGGTCAGCCCCATGCGCGCGACCGACACCACGCCGCAGACCAGCAGCCAGCGCTCCATCGACAGCCGGCCGATCAGCCGGCCCTGCAAAAAGAACCAGCTGATCTCGGCCACCACCGACACGGCCCACAGCATGCCGATCATTCCCTTGCCGTAGCCGAGCGAATCGAGGTACAGCGACAGGAAGGCGTAGACCGCGAAGTGCGACATCACATGCAGCCCGAGCGAGCCGAGGAACCAGCGCACCGCGGGCTGGCGCAGCACCGGCCCGATCGGCACGTGCGCCTCGCCCTGCGCTGCCGCCGGCTCGCGCACGTCGGGCAGCCGGCACGCAGCCCAGAGCACCAGTGCCAGCGTGATGGCGGCCCACACCGGAAAGTGGCGCATGCCGAAGTGCTCGAACCAGGCGCCGGCCACGAACACGGTGAGCAGGAAGCCCGCCGAACCCCAGAGCCGGATGCGGCCGTAGCGGCCCCAGTCGCCAGCGACCAGGTGCGCCATCGCGGCCTCGGTCAGTCCCATCATCGAACTGGTGTGCGTGAAGAGCAGCAACAGCACCAGCGCCACCCACCAGGCGCCGCCCTGGAACCACAGCCCGAGCGATACCGTGAGCGCCACCGCCGCGCTGAGCCGCAACAGCCGAACGCGCTCGCCGGTGCGGTCGCTGATGGCGCCCCAGGCATACGGCGCGAACACGCGGGTGACGGACTGCACCGCGGCCAGCAGGCTGATCGTGAGGATCGGCAGGCCCTGGTCCTTCAGCCACAGCGGGAGGTACGGGTTGAAGAACCCGATGTGCGCGAAATAGCTCGCCGACAGCGCCGCGAAGGCCACGAGGTGACCGCGGCCACCGCCCGCCACCGGCGCTGCGGACACTAGAGGAACGACGCCTGCAGCGACGCAGCAGCGGCAACGGGCGCGCCGTCGACGTCGCCGCACTGCGCTCGGTGGCGCAGCGCATGCTCCATCACGACCAGCGCCAGCATCGCCTCGGCGATCGGCGTGGCGCGGATGCCGACGCAGGGGTCGTGCCGGCCCTTGGTGACGACCTCGACCGGCTGGTTGTGGATGTCGATCGACTGGCGCGGGCTGATGATCGAACTGGTCGGCTTGATCGCAATGCTCACTTCCAGGTCTTGCCCGGTGCTGATGCCGCCGAGCACGCCGCCCGAATGGTTGGTCACGAAGCCTTCGGGCGTGATCGAGTCGCCGTGCACCGTGCCGCGCTGCGCGACGCTCGCGAAGCCGGCGCCGATCTCGACGCCCTTGACCGCGTTGATGCCCATCATCGCGAAGGCGATGTCGGCATCGAGCTTGTCGAACAGCGGCTCGCCCAGGCCGACCGGCATGCCGGTGGCGGTCACGCGGATGCGCGCGCCGCAGGAGTCGCCGGCCTTGCGCAGCGCGTCCATGTAGGCCTCGAGCGCCGACACGTCGGCGACGGGCGCGAAGAAGGGGTTGTTCGGCACGTGCGACCAGTCTTCGAACGGGATCTCGATCTCGCCGATCTGGGTCATGCAGCCACGAAATTGCACGCCGTACTTTTCGTAGAGCCACTTCTTGGCGACCGCGCCGGCCGCGACGGTCGGTGCCGTGAGCCGCGCCGACGAGCGTCCGCCGCCGCGCGGATCGCGAATGCCGTATTTCTTGAAGTAGGTGAAGTCGGCGTGACCGGGCCGGAACTGCTGCGCGATCTGGCCGTAGTCCTTGCTGCGCTGGTCGGTGTTCTGGATCAGCAGCGCGATCGGCGTGCCGGTCGTCTTGCCTTCGTACACGCCGGACAAAATCTGCACCGCATCGGGCTCCTGCCGCTGCGTGACGTGGCGGCTGGTGCCGGGGCGGCGGCGGTCGAGGTCGCCCTGGATGTCGGCCTCGCTCAATGCCATGCCGGGTGGGCAGCCGTCGATCACGCATCCGATCGCCGGGCCATGCGATTCGCCGAAGTTGGTGACCGCGAAAAGGTTGCCGAAAGTGTTGCCGCTCATGGGGCGGGATTATCCCCACAAAGGCACGCGCGCCCTGTTGCCCCGGCCTTTGGCCGGGAACGGTTTATGCGTGCTGCGGCGCAGCATCCCCACTTCGAGAAGGAGCGCCCCATGCTGGACCGTACCGCCACCCAGTTCTCCCATGTGAAGCCCGGTGACACCGAGTTCGTCTCGGGCGGGTTGCGCGACTTCTTTCTCTACCGCGATCTCGGCGTCGCCGAGGCCACCAACGGCAAGGTGATCGCCCATCTGGTGAAGGCCAACATGGCACCGGAAACGGGCACGGGCTGGCACCGCCACGAAGCGGACTTCCAGATCGTGATCATGACCAAGGGCTGGGCCAAGTTCATGTACGAGGACAAGGAAACGCTGGTCGAGGCCGGCGACGTGGTGCACCAGCGCCCGGGCATTCGCCACTACCTGTTCGACTATTCGCCGGACATGGAATATCTGGAGATCGTGTCGCCCGCCGACTTCAAGAGCGTGGACTGCGAGCCCGCGGCCGAAGTGCCGGCGCCGACGCCCTGGAAGTGAGCGCCTGTCGGCCGGCCGCATGTCCCTGATATGCGCACGTCAAATTTTCAGGACTTCCTGAAACTACAGCATCCGGCAACAATCAGCGGATGCACCGTATCTCTGCTGAACTTCCCCCGCTCAACCGCCAGTTCGTCGCGCACTTCGGCGAGATGGGCAGCAAGTGGGGCATCAACCGCACGGTCGGCCAGATCTACGCGCTGATCTTCATTTCGCAGCGCGCGCTGAATGCGGACGAGATCGGCGAGTTGCTGTCGTTCTCCCGCTCCAACGTGAGCATGGGATTGAAAGAACTGCAGTCGTGGCGACTGGTGAAACTGCGTCATCAGACCGGTGACCGCCGCGAATACTTCGAAGCGCCTGCCGATGTGTGGGAAATTTTTCGTGTGCTGGCCGAGGAGCGCCGGCGCCGCGAGATCGAACCCACGCTGTCGATGCTGCGCTCCGCCCTGCTCGAGGAAGCAACGACCGATGAGGAGCGGCACGCGCAACAGCGCATGCGCGAGATGCACGACCTGATCGATCGGCTGATGAAGTGGTTCGACGATGTGCAACGCCTGGCCCCGGAGACTGCGATGCAGCTGATGGGCATGGGCGCGACGGTGACGAAGGTGCTGGGGTTGAAGGACCGGCTGACGGGTGGGAAGGCGAAGAAGAAGCCGGCTGAAGGCTGAGGCGTTGGGGCCGTTGCTGGCTGATGCGTTCAGCGGTTCAGCGGTTCAGCGGTTCAGCGGTTCAGCGGGAGCGTTCTTCGGTGATGGGGGAGGCGTCGGCGGGTGGGATGCCTTGGGGCGGCAGACGACTCCGGTCCTTCGGACTTCGCTGCTGCTCCTCGCTCCAGGCGGGGTCCGCAGAACTCGCTCCGGCTTCGCCTCCACTCAAACAGCTGCGGCCCTGATCCGCCTTTCGCTGCGGTGCTCGCCGGAGCCTCAACAGCCGCCCGAAGGCATCCCACCCACCGACGCCCGACACGGGCGTTGGGCATCCTGAAAACACATCCGCGCGTTGGGCTGGCATGCGTTGCAGGCAAACAGCCGAGCCGACGGCAGCCGAAAGTCGCATCACATCGCTCGCGTCGCGTCGCCGGTGTCGTGTTGGCTGTTGGGAAATACGTCGAGGTGCACGCACCCGTCGAACACCCTGAAGCGCCCGGTATGCGGTGTGGGCCAGGCGATTCCCTTCTGCGCCGCC
>JAZKDL010000474.1:0-3207 GCA_040387575.1 Pseudomonadota bacterium | reverse complement strand
TGCAGACCACGTATTACCGGATGGTTTGGCGGAAGAAGGCGATTCGGCGGCTGGTGTAGCGGGTCAGCCCGCTGCCGCCCGTCCCTTGCGCCTGCTCACGCTGCGCAAAAATTCGAACAACCGCGGGTTGTTCGCATAGGCGGCGTTGAAGCGCATCCACGGCGTCGGCTGCTGGTCGGTGCGAAACAGATAGCCCGGTGCGAGCATGATGCCGGCCGCCACCGCCTGCTGCGCCACGTCGAGCACGTCGATCTTTTCGTCGACGAAGCGTGCCGACAGAAAAGGGCCGCCGGCAGGACGCGCGAACACCTGCAGGCCGGCGTCCTCCAGCCCGTCGCAGACCACGCGCTGCGCCTCGCGCAAGCGCTCCGCCAATGTGTTCAGGTGAGCGCGGTAGTGCCCGCCGACGAGCACCGCATGAACCAGCTTCTCGCCCAGCTCGGAACTGGTCAGGCTGTCGACCATCTTCTCGTAGATGATCCGCTCGGCCAGGTCTTCGCTGCAGGCCAGATAGCCCACGCGCAGGCTCGGCGAGATCGTCTTGGAAAAGCTCCCGATGTAGATGACGCGCTTCAACTGGTCGAGGCTCGCGAGGCTGACCGCTCCTGCGGGCTCGAAGCCTGCCAGCACATCGTTCTCGACGATCTGAAAGTCGTACTTCTCCGCCAGCCGCAGGATCTGGTACGCCACCGCCGGCGAGCACATGCCGCCGGTCGGGTTGTGCAGCTGCGTGCAGATGAAGAAGGCCTTCGGCTTGTAGCGCTTGGCCAGCGCTTCCAATGCCACGAGATCGGGGCCATCGAGCCGGCGCTCCACGCCGACCATCCGCACGTCCATCGAACGCAGGGTCGCGAAGAGATTGGTCGAACCCGGGTCGTCGACCAGCACCGCGTCCTGCGGGCGCAGCAGCGTGCGGGCGGCCAGCGCCAGGCCCTGCGTGGCGCCGTGGGTCAGGGTGATCTGGTGCGCGGCGACGTCGATGGCCCGCTGGCTGAGCAGGATCTGGATCTGCTGGCGCAGCGGCAGGTAGCCGCTCGGCCCGCCGTAGTTCGCCAGGCCTGCGCTCTTCTTTCGCGCGAGGCCGGCCAGCGCCGTGCGCACTTCCTCGCCCTGCAGCCAGTCGGGCGGCATCCAGCCGCAGCCGGCGTTGATCAGCGCGCTGTCGCCCTCTTCCCAGACCCGCCGAATCAACCACAGCGAGTCGACCTTCGTGCGACCGACGAAGGGACGGCCGCGCTGCAGAACGGATGAGCGGCTCGGGTCCGTCGTGACGAAATAGCCGCTGGCCCGCTTGGCGACCAGGTAGCCCTCGGCCACCAACCGGTTATAGGCATTGGTGACGGTCATCGTGCTGACACCGCGGCGCAATGCAGCGCTTCGCACCGACTCGAGCTTGGCGCCGGGCAGCAGCAGCCCCCGGTGGATTTCTCCTGCAATCGCATCCCGTATCTGCTGGACCAGAGGAATGGCGGGAGGTGCTTTGTCGACGGACGTCATCGGGGACTGCTTTCAAAGGATCTGTGATTCATCCGCACCCGACTGGTGCATCGCACGTTCCAGTTTGGGTAGCCGAGGGGCACGAGAAGACCAAACTGTTATAGCGCACCATTGTCCAACTGTATATATGTGTATGGGGTTCGCGTGACTACAGTACATGCAAGGCTGCGGCACCCGATGCCCACCGCCTTGCGACCTGATTCGAACCTTCCGACCCATGCGGCATCCCGTCCCCCACACAAGCACAGAGCGTTCCCTGCCGCTGCCGCCACTCACGGCGTGGACCGAATTCGCCTCGGGTGCGCGCGCCATCGCGGGGCCGACGCTGGGCACGATCGCGATGGGCCTCATCACCGGCGCGGCGATGGGCAAGAGCGGGCTCGACCTGCCGGTGATCCTGGCCATGTCCTTCCTGGTGTTCGCCAGCTCGTCGCAACTGGCCTGCCTCCCGCTGATCGCCGCCGGCGCGCCGCTGTGCCTGATCGTCGCGATGGCCTTCCTGCTGAACCTGCGCTTCGTCGTCTTCAGCGCGCTCTGGCGGCCCTACCTGGGCCACATGCCCCGGCCGCGGCGCCTGCTGCTCGCCTACTTCGCGGGTGACCCCGTCTATGCCGCCTTCGTGGCGCGCCAGCATTCCGGCCGGCCCGGCAAGGTGCCTTATTTCCTCGGCCTGGCCCTGACCAACTGGGCTGCGTGGCAGCTCTCGTCACTGGTCGGCATCCTGGCCGTGGACGCCATTCCCGCGAGCTGGGGGCTGCAGTTCATCGGCGCGCTGGCATTGCTCGCATTGACGCTGCCGATGCTGCACGACCGCCACACGCGCATCTCGGCCATCGTCGCCTGCGCCGTGGCGCTGCTGACCGCTTCCTGGCCGATGGGCTCGGGCGTGCTGGCCGCGATCGCACTGGCCGCATTGACCGGCGCATGGCTCGACCGCAACAAGGCGAAGGCGGCTGCATGAACACAGCGCTCTTCCACTGGCTGGCCGTGTTCGCACTTGCCGCCACCACCGTGCTGACGCGCAGCGTGTTCCTGCTGCCGCGGCACGCGCCCCGCTTTCCGCTCTGGCTGCAGAACGCCATGCGGCACGCACCGCCGGCCGCACTGCTCGCGCTGGTGGTGCCGCAGGTGCTGCTGTCGCCCGCCGGAACCTTCATCACCGACTGGCGCGATGCGCGTCTGTTCGCCGTCGCCGCCGCATGTCTTTGCTATGCGCTGCGGCGCAGCGTCACGCTGCCGATCGTCGTCGGCAGCCTGGCGTATTTCCCCCTTCACGTGGGCTGGGGCTGGTGATGGCCTGCACCCGCGTGAAGCGCCCCTCGATCGAAGCCCTGACCTGAGCCCTGAGCTGTGCCCGAAATGAGCCCGAACCTTCCCTCTTCCCCACGACCGCCGAACCGCGCGGAAGCCCCATGAGCCTGTTCATCCTCAAGCGACTCGCCACGCTGATCGGCACGCTGATCGGCGCATCGATCATCGTGTTCCTCGTGCTGGAGATCCTGCCCGGCAACGCCGCGCAGATCCTCATGGGGCCGGATGCCGACCCGGCCGCGGTGGCGGCACTCGCCACCAAGCTCGGCCTGGACCTGCCGGCCTGGACGCGCTACTGGCAATGGATCGGCGGGCTGCTCACCGGTGACCTCGGCGACAGCTACGCCTACGGCTCGCCGGTGCTCGAGCTGATCCTCGATCGCCTGACGCTGACGGTGC
>JAZKDL010000473.1:2181-5010 GCA_040387575.1 Pseudomonadota bacterium | reverse complement strand
TTTTTTTATCGAGGTACGAGGCGATCCAGTCGATGCGTTTGCTCACGCGAGGGGCAGAACAGAATCACGGCTTCGTCGCAAAAGCATGAGGCGGGGAGCCATCCTTCGCCGTGAACGCTGCACTGTCCAGTGCGGAGCGCCGACAGACCGAGCTCAGACAACAAGGCCGTCGGCCCGTGTACCCGGTATCCGCGGTGCTTCCCAGCGTCCAATCAGACGCCAACTATCGGCGGTTTGAACCGGTCTCCTCTGTGCGACGGACACCCGCCGGATGACCGATGCGGATGTCATCAGAAGAGCCCTACTCACCGAGGGCTTGCCAAACAAGCGCCGTTTTCCCCCTTAGATCCCTCGATGGACCGGCGCCATGCGGATGCAACCAAGCGGACTTGATGCGCATGCGATGGCGCTGCACTTGACTATTGCGGCATAGGTCGCTGGATGCTCTATCCGAGAGAGCTTTGGTTTGGAGCAGGGCGTACACAGCGACTCAACACGTCAAAAACTGCTGAGCTTTATCTCTCCCGGCAGTTGTTCGGCTCCTCCTCCATCCACATACCTCACATCCGGCACAGCTGCACTGCGGTCCACATGTGTTTGTGCGCCTGCCGTTGGACGGTCTGTACGTTCCTCCTGACGGGATATTCCTGTGCCGTCGATCATCGCAACACAACGATCTCTTTTCTCTGACTGTTCAATTGGTGATCGCCGCCAGATGCCATCCAATCCCTTGTCCTGCCATTTCAAGCCCGGTCAACAGCTGCAGTCGACGCCTCCACGAAAACACCCAATCCCCTTGTCGAGTTGACTTAGCCGTCATATCTCAGGTAAGTCCTTTCAAGCATGCGAAGCTGCAGGACGACGCCACGTCTCGACGCTAAGCAGTTGATTTCAAAAGATTTAATCCGAGCGATCAGGCGCAGGTGGTAGAGTGTCACTAGAAAATGAAATTGATGATAACTAATGATCGTTTCAGCGTACTTCGACTGGCTGTCGACAACGGAAACGGTCGCCCACCTCGCGTGTTGGCGATTCGTGGATTGCGCTTGAGCGCGTTGCCCAACATTCCAGGCACCGTATGAATCCCAATTCGCCCCGCCAACTCGAGCGCGGTCATTTCGCGTTCATGCGCGCGATCGCGCAAGGTCTGGACGAGCGCGCGAGCTGGGACCGCTACCTCCAGATGGAGGGCGACCACGCCGACATGCGGACGGTGCGTCGCACGATCGCGTGGATACGCGACGCCTTTGCCGCTGCCGCGCGGCGCGAGGCTCGACCCGGCACGGCCCGGTTGATCCTTCTTGACCCCAAACGGCTGCCGCAGGCGCCGGTGCATGACCAGCAGCAGAGCGCTGTCGTGCTGCCAGCGGCGGAGGCGCTGCCCACGCTCGAAGCGTTCGCCGCCGCAAGCGGCATGGAAGACTTCTCCGAGGAAGAACAGCTCGAGGCCTATGCGGCCGCATATCCCCCGGCATTGCGCCATCGCGCACCGGTCGAGCAGCGTGCAGCCGCTCAGCGGGTATCGCGTCGCGCGCGGCTCATCGCGCGGCAGCTCGAGGCTTTGCGGTGGCTGGAAGACCTCGTTGCGCAGGACCCGAAGCCCGGGGACGAGGTTGCGGCCTGGCTGAATCCCACCTTGGCGCAGCGGCTGGAGCGCGCAGGCCTGCCGACCCTGCAACTGCTTCTTGCCCGCGTGAATGGCGTCGGGGCGCGTTGGTGGTTGCATGTGCCGGGTGTTGGCGCGACCAAGGCGCGCCGCATCGTCGACTGGCTGCGCGCGCACGAAGGCGCGCTCGGCATCGGCCCGGGTGCCCATGTGGACGTGCCGCGTGCGCAAGTGCCGGAGGCCGTGCTGGCAAGCGTCGTTCCCGGCGGCACGGCGCTGCTGCCATTCGAGAAGTTCATCGTTCCGCCGGCGCTCGACGGGCGCCAGGGCGGCGGACGGACGGAGATGGGCGTTTGTCGCATCGCCGCGGCCACGGATCGCGAAGCCGTCCAGGCATGGCTCGCTGCGCAGCGTCCGGACGCCGCCGGCGTCGGCCTGTCGGCGACGCAACGTGCCTACCGGCGGGAAGCGGAGCGCCTTCAGCTCTGGTCCGTGCTGGAGCGTGGCCAGGCGATGTCGGCGCTCGGCGCGGACGACGTGCGGGCCTACCAGGCCTTCCTGGCGGCGCCACCGGCGCATTGGTGCGGCCCGCGGCACCACCAGCGCTGGTCACCGCTCTGGCGTCCGCTGGAGGGCGCTCTTGCGCTGCCCGCGCAGCGCCATGCCATCAAGGTGTTGCGAAGTCTCTATGCCTTCTGGGCCCGGCATGGCTACATCCGTGCCAATCCTTTCGCGGAGGCCGTGTCCCAACCGCCATCGTCGGCGCCGTTCGGTGCCCACCGCATGTTGAGCTTCGCGCAATGGGACCACCTGAACGATTGGCTCGATCGTTTGCACGCTGACGAGCGTGGCCGCCGTCTGCGGCGCGCGGTGCGATGGCTCTATGCGACCGGCATGCGGCTGTCGGAACTCGCCCGCGTGCGCTGCGCCGACATCGCCCGTACCCGCACGGGCTGGCAATTGACCGTGCGCGGCGAGGGTGCCCAGCATCGCGTGCTGCAACTGCCGCAGTCCCTGGTGGACGAGTTCGAAGGCGAGCTCGTTCGTCACGGCTTCGAGCCGAGCGTCGGCGCGATCGGCAATGCGCGCGTCGCCGTGATGGCGCGATTCACGGCGGGCGGCGCGCAGCCGCCGGTGTGGTCGGCATCCGGCATCTACCAGGCGATCAAGTTGCTCGTCAACAGTGCCGCGCAGGGCCTGGATGCGATCGATCCGGTGCAGGC
>JAZKDL010000473.1:0-2081 GCA_040387575.1 Pseudomonadota bacterium | reverse complement strand
CGCCGCTTCGACGCCCCCGTCGGCGCCGAGATCGTCGGCCTCGACATCTCGCGGCCGATCAGCGACAGCGACTTCGCGCGCATCCACCGCGCGCACCTCGACCACCATGTGCTCGTCTTCCGCGACCAGCGCGTCTCGCCTCAGGCGCACATCGACTTCAGCCGCCGCTTCGGACCGCTAGAGATCCACGTGCTGCACCAGTTCCAGCTGGCGAACCACCGGGAAATCCTGATCGTTTCGAACATCAAGGAGAACGGCGAACCCATCGGGCTCGGCGACGCGGGCGTCTACTGGCATTCCGACATCTCGTACAAACCGAAGCCCAGCCTCGGCTCGCTGCTGCATGCGCAGGAGTTGCCGAGCGAAGGCGGCGACACGCTGTTCGCCGACCAGCATCTCGCGTGGGAGGCGCTCAGCCCCGCGCTTCAACGACGCATCCTGCCGCTGCGCGCGGAGCACAGCTATCTCGCGAAGTACGAGGAGCTGCGCGCCAAGAATCCGTGGCGGCCCAAGCTCTCTCAGGCGCAGATCGACCAGGTGGCACCGGCCGTGCATCCGATCGTCCGCACGCATCCTGAAACCGGGCGCAAGGCGCTCTTCGTCAGCGAACACTTCACGACCCGCATCGTCGACCTGCCGAAGGAAGAGGGCGATGCGCTGCTGGCCGAATTGTTCGCGCACAGCGTCAAGCCCGAGTTCATCTACCGCCACGCGTGGCAGCCGCACGACCTGGTGTTCTGGGACAACCGATCGCTGATGCACCTGGCTGCCGGCACGCCCGACCATCTGCGCCGCCGGCTCAACCGCACCACCGTCGTCGGCGACACACCGCGGTAAGTCCCTTCCACGCGGCACCGCATCGCTCGCATCGCGCCACTTTCACTCTCTCAAGGTTTTGGACATGAACTCATTCACGCGCAAGGCGGCGGCCATCGTGGCCGGCCTGGGCCTCACGCTCGGCAGCATCGCCGCGCATGCCGAAGGGCAGATCCGCATCGCGGAGCAATTCGGCATCGTCTATTTGCTGCTCAACGTGGCGCAGGACCAGAAGCTGATCGAGAAGCACGCGAAAGCCCTGGGCGTCGACGCGAAGGTCGAATGGGTCAAGCTGTCGGGCGGCTCTGCCGTCAACGACGCGCTGCTGTCAGGCAACATCGAGATCGCTGGTGCGGGCGTCGGCCCGCTGCTCACGCTGTGGGACCGCACCAAGGGCAAGCAGAACGTGAAGGGCGTGGCGTCGCTCGGCAACTTTCCGTACTACCTGGTGAGCAACAACCCGAACGTGAAGACCATCGCGGACTTCACCGACAAGGACCGCATCGCGGTGCCGGCCGTCGGCGTGTCGGTGCAGTCGCGCGTGCTGCAACTGGCGTCGGCCAAGCTGTGGGGCGACAAGGAGTTCGCAAAGCTCGATGCGATCAGCGTCGCGCTGCCGCATCCCGACGCGGCCGCCGCGATCATCAAGGGCGGCACCGAGATCACCGGGCACTTCGGCAATCCACCGTTCCAGGAGCAGGAGCTCGCGGGCAACCCGGCGGCGCACATCGTGCTGAACTCCTACCAGGTGCTCGGCGGACCGGCGTCGGCCACCGTGCTGTACGCGACCGAGAAGTTCCGCAACGAGAACCCGAAGACCTACCAGGCCTTTGTCGATGCGCTGAACGACGCCGCGCAGTTCGTCACCGCCAACCCCGAGAAGGCGGCCGACATCTACATCAAGGTGAGCAACGCGAAGATCGACCGCGGCCTGCTGCTGAAGATCATCCAGAACCCCGAAGTGCAGTTCAAGACCACGCCGCAGAACACCTACGCGCTGGCCGAATTCATGCACCGCGTGGGCGCGATCAAGAACAAGCCGGCGTCGGTGAAGGATTACTTCTTCGACGATGCGCAGAACGCCGCAGGGAACTGACATGCGCAGCAGCTTGAAGAAGACCATCCTGGCCGGCGTGACTGCGCTGCTTGCGCTGCAGGGCGCCGCGCACGCCGAGGGCAAGATCAGCATCGCGCAGCAGTTCGGCATCGGCTACCTGATCCTGGACGTGGTGCGCGACCAGCAGCTGATCGAGAAGCACGGCAAG
>JAZKDL010000472.1:0-14775 GCA_040387575.1 Pseudomonadota bacterium | reverse complement strand
GGTGATGGTGATGGTGATGAGGGTGGCTGGCGGCTCAACGGCGAATGGCGCTTCGCGACCGGCGCGCCCATGGCCACGCACTTCACCATGAACGCCGTGCTGCACGAGGGCGGACTGCCGTTGCGTGATGCCGCGGGCGAGCCCCGCGTGCGCGCCTTCATCGTGCCGGCCGGCCAGGTCACGGTGGTGCCCGGTTGGCGCAGCATCGGCCTGCGCGCCAGCGGCACGCACGGCTTCAAGGTCGACAACGTCCGGGTGCCGGCGCGGCAGGCCTTCGACATCCATCCCGACGCCGCCGTCGCCGACGGGCCGCTGTACCGCTTTCCTTTCTTGCCGCTTGCCTGGGTGACGCTCGCGGCCACTCTGGCCGGCATCGCGCAGCACTTCATTGCACTGGCCGGCGCGCATGTGGCGCAACGCTGGCCGCTGGATGGCGAGCTGCCCGCACGGCCCGGTCCGCATCGTTTGCTTCGTCAGGCGGAAGGCGAGATGGCTGCCGCGCGCAAGGTCTTCTACGCCAGGCTCGACCATGCGTGGGCCGACGTGTGCGCGGGCCGGCCGTTGCCCGAAGCCGATGCGCAGCTATTGCTGGCCGCATCGCAGACGCTGGTGCAGACCGCGCGACGCGGTGTCGATGAGCTCTACCCCTGCTGCGGCCTGCAGGCGGCGCACGAGGGAAGCGTGCTCAACCGGGTCTGGCGCGACCTGCACACCGCCACGCAGCACGCGTTGCTGACGCCCTAGCCGCTTCGCTTCAGTCGCCGCGGATACCGCGCGCCTTGATGAGCGCGCCGAAGCGAACGCCGTCTTCTGCCGCGCGCGCGCCGAATTCGGCCGGACTCATCGGCGCGGGCACACCGCCGATGGCGTTGGTGCGTTCCTTGAAGGCAGCCGACGCCAGGATCTTGTTGATTTCGCCATTGAGCCGCTTGACGATCTCTGGCGGCGTGCCTGCGGGCGCATAGACGCCGAAGAGGGTGTCGGCGTCGAATCCCTTGAGGCCCACTTCATCGAGCGTGGGGACATCGGGGAACAAGGGCGAGCGGTGAAGGCTGCCCACGGCCAGCAGCTTGAGCTTGCCGGCGCGCACCTGGTTCAGCCCGATGCCCGGATCGAACATGAAGTCGACCTGGCCGCCCAGCAGGTCTTGCAGGGCCGGCGCGGCACCACGGTAGGGAACATGGACGGCGTAGACGCCCGCCATGTCCTTGAAGAGCTCGCCGGCCAGGTGCGGCGAGCTGCCGTTGCCCGGCGATCCATACGACAGCTTGCCGGGGTTGGCCTTCAGATAGGCCATGAACTCGCGGATGTTCTTCGCCGGCATTTCCGCGCGCGTTTCCAGGAAGACCAGAACCCGTGCGGCGGCAGCCACCGGGACCAGGTCCTTGGCGGGGTCGAACGGCATCTTTGCGTAGATGTGGGGATTGACCGAGACCATGCCACCGGAACTCATGAGCAAGGTGTAGCCGTCTGGCGCTGCCTTGGCCGCGAGGTCGCCGCCCAGGTTGCCGCCCGCGCCGCCGCGGTTGTCGACCAGCACGGGCTGCCCCAGCGCCTCCTGCAAGGGCAGCGAAATGGCCCGCGCGATCTGGTCCGCAGCGCCGCCCGCGGGGAAGTTGACGATCAGGCGCACCGGCTTGGCAGGCCAGGTTTCGGCGACGGCTGCGGTGTGCATGCCCGCGCTCGTCAGCCCGGCGAGCATCGCGGCGGCGACCCACGCCAGCTTGCGTCTGGACCGAGAAGGTCGAGAACGTCGAGAAGGTTGAAGAATGGCTGTGAACATGAAGTCTCCTTTGTTGTTGGGGAACGCGATCTCTTGGGCTTCAGGCGACATCGACCTCCACCAGCGTGGGTCGGGTCGCTGCAAGGGCGTCGCGCAGCACCGCGGTGAGCTGGCCGGCGTCGCGCACCGTGACGGCCTCGCAGCCCTGGCCGCGCGCCAGTGCGACGAAGTCCATGCCGGGCAGGTCGGTGCCCTGCAGCGTCTCGCCGGGCTTGAAGCCGAACACCGGTGCAAAGTCCTGCAACGCGGCATAGCGTCCGTTCTTCAGGATCACGAAAGTGATGGGCAGGTTCAGCTGCGCCGCGCTCCACAGCGCCTGTATCGCGTACATGCTGGAGCCGTCCCCGATCACACCGATCACCTTGCGCCCGCTGTTCGCCTGTCGCTCGGCCAGCGCCACGCCCACTGCCGCCGGCATGCTGTGACCCAGCCCGCCGCTGCACATCGTGTAGAAGCCGCCGCTCTCCCACATCGGCAGGTAGCCATGCATCACCGAGCGCGCCGTGGGTGCTTCCTCGACCACGATGCTGTCGCGCGCGCGCAGGCCGGCCAGCGTCTGCAGCACATAGGCGACCGACATGAGCTCGCCGTTCTCGGGCGCGGTGGCGACCGGACGGGCGGCCCGCGGTGCGGGCAGTTCGCGGGGTGCGGGGGCAGGTCGGGCCAGCAGGTCCTCCACGCCCAGGCGGATGTTGCCCACGGCGGTGGTGCCCACGGGTGTCCATGCGGCCACGGTCGGGTCGTCGATCAGCTGGCCCAGCGTGGCGCCCGCGGGCACGTGCGGGCCTTGGCCTTCCACGTGGTAGATGAAGGCTGGCGCGCCGACCGCGAAGATGTAGTCGTGGCCGCCCAGCAACTGCACGATCTTTTCGCGCATGGCCGGCAGGAAGCCGGCGAACAGGCGGTGGTCTTCCGGGAAGCCGCAGCGGCCCGACATCGGCGCCACCCAGACGCTGGCGTTGTGCCGCTCGGCCAGCGCCACGACGGCGTCCCAGGCCTGGCAACGGTCGACCGACGTGCCGACCACGATGGCCGGCCGGCGGCTCGCGTCCAGTGCATCGCCGATCTGCTGCAGCACCGCGGGCGCCGGACGGAACTCAGTGCTCACCACGCGCGGCAGCACCGGCTCGGTCAGGCATTCCCAGTCGTCGGCGGGAATCGACACCAGCACCGGGCCGCGCGGTTCCTGCATCGCGATGTAGTAGGCCCGCGCGATGGCCAGCGGCACGTCTTCGGCGCGGGCCGGCTCCACGCTCCACTTCACATAGGGCTTGGGCAGTTCGGTGGCCTGGCCAGAGAACAGGAAGGGGTCGAAAGGAAGGATGGAGCGCGCCTGCTGGCCGGCGGTGATCACCATCGGCGTCTGGTTCTTGTGCGCGGTGAAGATGTTGCCCATCGCGTGGCCCACGCCTGCGGCCGAATGCAGGTTCACGAAGCTGGCGTTGTGCGTGGCCTGCGCATAGCCGTCGGCCATGCCGACCACCACCGATTCCTGAAGGCCCAGCACATAGCGGAAGTCGGCGGGGAAGTCGCGGAACAGGGCCAGCTCGGTGGAGCCGGGATTGCCGAACATGGTCGTCATGCCGAAGGCGCGAAGCAGGTCGAGTACGGCGTCGCGCACGGTGACCTTGCCGGCAGCGGGCGCGGGCGCGGGTGCAGAAAGGGCTTCTTTCATTGTGCCCACGAGGGCAGGCGCGACGGGTGGGGCAGGCGGGTTTTGCGTCAACGGTGTCTCCTGGGGATGCCCCGCGTTGCTTCAGGGCGCGGCGCGGGTGCGCGTTCGCGGCGAATCTTCGGCCCAGGTCGTTCATCAATCAATTAGATGAAGAGACTATGTAGTATTCATTCAATGCATATAAAGGACATCGACCTGAACCTGCTCCGCCTGTTCGACGCGGTCTACCGCTGCAGCAGCGTGAGCCGGGCCGCCGACCAGCTGGACCTGACCCAGCCTGCGGCCAGCCAGGGCCTGACGCGCCTGCGTGCGCTGCTGCACGACCCGCTGTTCGTGCGTGCCAGCGGCGGCGTGGCACCGACGCCCAAGGCACAGCGGCTGGCGCAAGCGGTGCGCCATGCCTTGGCCACGCTGGAGCAGGCGCTCAATGAATCGGCGGAATTCGATCCGCTGGCGTCCCGCAGGACCTTCCGCATCCACATGAGCGATATCGGGGAGGCGCGCTTCCTGCCCGAGCTGATGTCGGCACTGCGCAGCGTGGCACCGGGTGTGCACATCGAGACCTTTCCGGTTCCCGCCGACGAGATCGCCGATGGCCTGGACCGCGGCCGCATCGACTTCGCATTCGGCTTTCTGCCCACCGTGCAGGACACGCAGCGCCAGCAGCTGCTGACCGACCGCTACATCGTGCTGCTGCGCGAACAGCACCCTTTCACGCTGGCGTTCGACAGCAGCCAGCGGGACCCCGCAGCGTTGCTCGCGTCCCTTCATGCGCTGGATTTCGTGGCGGTACGCAGCCATTCGGACACCTTGCGCATCCTGCAACTGCTGAAGCTGCAGAGCCGGCTGCGCCTCACGACGGAGCACTTCATGGTGTTGCCCGCGATCGTGCGTGCGACCGACCTGGCGGTGGTGATGCCCTGCAACATCGCCAAGGGATTCATGGAGCAGGGCGGCTACGCCATCATCCAGCCGCCGTTTCCGCTCCAGAACTTCAGCGTGTCGCTGCACTGGAGCCGGCGCTTCGAGTCGGACCCGGGCAACCGCTGGCTGCGCGAGACGCTGGTGCGCCTCTTTGCGGAGGACTGACGGCGTCGGTCGTTCAACCCCACTTCATCTCGCCCTTGGCAACCTTCGCGCCGATCTGCAGGGCAACGCCCATGCCGGCCGTCGGATAGCGCTTGGTCATGGCGGCGATCAGCGCTGCGCTGTCGGCGGCCTTGGCCAGCTCTTCCTCGAAAGCGACCAGATAGTCGCGGGTGTAGCGGATTGCGGATACGTCGATCGCGGCCGTCGGCGCCATATGGCCCGGGATCACCACCGCCGGCTTGCGCGCCGCCATGGCGTCGAGCGTCTTCACCCAGGCGGTGCGTGCTTCGGCACTCGCGGTGTCGGCGGTCCACACATGGACGCCCGAGAAGACCAGCACGCCGCCGAAGATGGCATCGAGCGACTTGACCCAGAGATAGCGGCGGTTGGCCAGCCCATCCGCATTCACGATCTCGATCGACTGGTCTTCCAGCCCGATCGAATTGCCATCGAAGACCTCCGGCATCACGATGTCCGCCAGGGTCTGCGGGCCGTTCTCCTTGAGTTGCGGCCCCCAGGTTGCCAGCTTCTTCTCGACGCTCGCCTTGATCGCTTCGACGGTGGCCGATGCCGCAATGACGCGGGCGTTCGGGAATGCGGCCTTGATCGGGCCCAGGCTGAAGTAGTAGTCAGGGTCGCTCTGGCTGATGTAGATCGTGGTGAGCTTCTTGCCGCTGGCCTTGATGGCTTCGACGAGCGCCTTGCCGTCCGGCAGCGTGAAGCCGCCATCGATCAGCACGGCATCGCGCGCGCCGGCGATCAGGACCGGGGCGCGGAAGAATCCGTTCTCGCCGGCGGGGAAATGTTTCCAGGTCAGTTGGGTTGCAGCCATGGCGTTGTTCACTCCCAGGAAGGCCGTCGCGACGCCCGCGGCGGCCAAAGTTTGAATCAGATCTCTGCGTGTCTTCATGGTGTTTTCTCTTGCCAGGTTGGCCGATGAATCGGGTCGGTGCGCCAATCGTAGGCACGATCAATTGATTCAAAAATACATACGTGATAAACAAGACGTATGCTGAAAACACACAATCAAGGCGAGGTGCGGCCGGACGGATTGGGAAATCTGAGGCGCCTGGCCTATTTCGTTTCCGTGGTGGAAACCGGCTCGTTCACCGCGGCGGCGGAGCGCCTTGGCATCACCAAGTCCGTCGTCAGCCAGCAGGTCGCCCGGCTGGAAAAAGAATTCCGGACATCGCTCCTGGTTCGCACCACGCGCAAGGTGCAGGCCACTGAAGTCGGGCGCGCCTTCTACCTGCGCTGCGCGCTGATCCTGCGCGAGGCCGAGCATGCCTTCGATGACCTGGCAGAGACCTCGGCAGAACCGTCAGGCATTCTGCGGCTCACGGCGCCGCTCGACTACGGCGTCGGTGTCGTCGTGCCCGCGATCGCCGCCTTCACCAGGCGCTATCCGGCGTGCAAGGTCGATGCCGTGCTGAGCGACCAGACGCTGGACATCATGTCCAGCAACATCGAACTGGCGATCCGCGTCGGCTGGCTGGCCGAGACCAGCCAGCAGGCTCGGAAGATCGGCTCCTTTCGTCAGGTACTCGTCGCATCGCCGGCCATGGCGAAGCAGGTGGCCAGGCTGTCGCGCCCCGCAGACATCGCCGATCTGCCGTTCGTCGCCAACACCGCCTTGCGGGACCACCTTCGCTGGAATTTCTCGTTGAACGAGACCGAGCACCAGGTAGTGAACGTGCAGGCCGCGATCTTTCTCGATGCCACGCTCGCCGTGCGCGAGGCCGTATGCCAGGGCGCGGGGTTGTCCGTGCTTCCGGACTATGCGATTGCAGGCGATCTCGCCAATGGGCGGCTCATCGAAGTGCTGCCGCAATGGCGCCTGCCTTCCGGCGGCATCCACGCGGTCTTCCCGGCTGCGCGCTTCCGTCCGGCCAAGGTGCGTGCCTTCGTCGATCTCCTGGCCGAGCGGGTGCAGCAAGGCCTGTGACCGGCGCTTGGATCAGCCGCTGAAGAAGCGCGTATCGACCGCCTCCGGCAGCGCGATGCCACCCGCCTTTGCCGCCTGCAGCACGCTCCAGAAATAGCGGTAGGTCGCGCGGTCGTGCAGCTCGCCCTCATGGCTGATCGGGCCCCACTGCGCCGAGCTCGCGGCCAGCAGGATATCGCCGGCCTGTGCGACCTCGCCGGGCTCGGGCGACATCGCCTCGACGATCGGCCGGATCTGCGCCGGATGCACGCTCCACATCCGCAGAAAACCGAACTCGCGCCGTGCGCGCAGTGCGTCGTTGCCGGTCGCGGCCGGGTCGCGCAGCGACAGCGACACGTTGTGCGCGGGCACCACGCCGTTGGCGAGCGCCGCCGCCACGATGCGGGTCTTGGCGCGCACCAGCAGCGGATGCGTGAACTGGCCGGGGCTGCGCATCGCCTGGAAGCCGATGGCGCGCTGGTGGGCGCTGACGAAGTCCATCAGCCCGAAGTCGAGCACCTCGACGTGCGGCAGGGCGGCGAGTTCGAACGCGTCGCGCAGCGCGCCGTGCGTTTCGACCAGCACATGGATCGGTATGGCACGACCGAGCCCGGCCACCGCAGTGCGGGCCGCGATGTAGTCGATCATCCGGACGGCGTCGCTGGTGCAGGTGGCCTTGGGCAGCGTCAGGTAGGCGATGCGCTCGCCTGCCTCGCCGACGAGCGTGTCGACGTCGTTGCGCCATGCGGTCGACGACGCGTCGTGGATGCGCGCGCCGACGCGGCCATGGCGGTTGGCGTCGGACGCGATGGCGTGCGCCGCCATGCGCGCATGCGCGGCCTCCTGGCCAGCGGCGGCGCCGTCCTCGCAGTCGCAGGTCACGTCGAACACCGGGCCCATCTCGGCCTGCAGTTCGAAGGCCTTGGCGATCAGTTTTTCGCTGCCGGCGTAGTGCTCGCAGGGCGGCAGCACGGGCAGGGGCTTCTCTCCGTCGAACAGGGCTTCGCTTGGGTGCAGCGCGTGGGCGTATTCAGCTTGCGTCATGGTGTGATGTCGGTCAGATCGCGCGAAGGCCGCGCAGCGTGTCGAGGTCTGAGGCGCCGAGTCCGAGCAGCTCGGACAGCACCTGCGCGGTGTCGGCGCCGAGTGCGCCGCCCAGGTGGCGCAGCACCGGCGGCGTGGCGGACATTCGCGGCTGGGCGGACGGCACGACCATCGCGCCGACGCGCGGATCGTCGATGCGCTGCAGGTTGCCGCGCGCGGCGTACTGCGGGTCCTGGAAGATGTCGTCGATCGACATGATCGGACCGCAGGGCACGCCGGCCGCGTCGCAGCGCGCGACGGCCTCGGCCATCGGCAGCTTGCCGATCCAGCCGGCGATGGCCGCGTTGATTTCCGCACGGCCGGCCAGGCGCTGCGCATTGGTGGCAAAGCGATCGGGCGCAGCGAGTTCGGGCTGGCCCATGAGCTGCGCCATGCGCTCGAAGATCTTGTCGCTGGAGCAGGCCAGCGCGACCCACTTGCCTTCGGCGGTCTGCCAATGGCCGTGCGGCACCACGTGGGGCACGTCGGCGCCGAGCCGGTGGCGGACTTCGCCCAACTTCGCATAGGCCGGCACCAGCTCGTCGAGCAGCCGGAAGATCGACTCGTACAGCGACACGTCGATCACCTGGCCCTGGCCGGTGCGCTCCGCCACGCGCAGCGCCATCAGCACGCCGAGCGCGCCCCACATGCCGGAGATGTAGTCGGCCAGCGAGGTCGAGCCGGGCACCACCGGCGGACCATCGGCCATGCCCGCCAGGTGCGACAGGCCGCCGAAGCCATGGGCCACGCGCGCGAAGCCGGGCTTCTCTCGGTAGGGCCCGGTCTGGCCGTAGGCACTCACGCGCAGCATCACGATGCGCGGGTTGGCAGCGGCCAGCACGTCGTAGCCGAGGCCCCACTTTTCCATCGTGCCGGGGCGGAAGTTCTCCAGCACCACGTCGGACTCGGCGACCAGCTTCAGGAACAGATCGCGCCCCGCCGGCACGCGCAGGTCGAGCGTGACGAAGCGCTTGTTGCGCGCCTCGCTGAGCCAGACCAGCGTGTCGCCGCAGTCGGTCGGCGTGCCGAACTTGCGCAGCGGATCGCCGCCGCCGGGTTGCTCGATCTTGATCACGTCGGCGCCGAAGTCCGCGAGGATCGTGCCGCTGAAGGGCGCGGCGACGAAGGTCGCGATGTCGAGCACGCGCACGCCGGCGAGTGCCGTGGGCGCCAAGGTTGCCGTGCTTGCGGTGCCCGCCGTGGCGTTCATCGGCTGCCCGCCAGATGCGCGTCGATGGCGGCCTGTCGCTGCTGGATCGAGCGCGCCAGCTTGGCATGCGCGAGGTCGATCAGCACGCCTTTGTCGCCGACCGCGCCATTGCCCGCGGCGTCTGCCGCTTCGAGCGTCTTGAGCACCTTGCCGACCCAGTCCAGCTGTTCGCGCGAGGGCGAATACACCTCGTTGGCGATCGCGATCTGCGACGGATGGATCGCCCACTTGCCCTCGAAGCCGAGCGATGCCGAGCGCACCGCCGAGGCGCGGTAGCCCTCGGCATCGCCGAAGTCGGTGAACGGGCCGTCGATGGCGCGCACGCCGCAGGCGCGGCAGGCGTTGACGATGCGTGCCAGCGCGAAGTGCCACTGGTCGTTCCAGTGCCGGTGCCGCACACCCTGCGCATCGGGCGCGGTCAGCACCGCGTAGCGCTCGCTCGGCGTACCGAAGACGAAGTCGTTGGTGCGCATGTCGACCGTGTAGTCGCCGATGCCGAAGATCATCGCCTCGAGCCGGCTCGACGACGCGGCGATCTCCTCCGCATGCGCGACGCCTTGCGAAGTCTCGATCAGCACTTCGATGCCGACCTGCTTGTCACGCCCCTTCTCGCGTTCGATGCCGATCAGAACCTGTTCGACGAATCGCACGTCGAAGGCGGTGCCGGCCTTGGGCAGCAGCACCATGTCCAGCCGCGGGCATTCGCTGACGACGTCGATCAGGTCGCGCAGCGCCCAGGGTGTGTCGAGCCCGTTGATGCGCACGGCGACCGCCTTGTTTCGCCAGTCGATGTGCTTGAGTGCTTCGATCGCCTTGCCGCGCGCCTCGTTCTTGAAGCGATCGGCCACCGCATCTTCGAGGTCGAGAAAGATCACGTCGGCGTCGCCTTCGGCGGCGCGCGAGAAGAAACGCTCGGAGGTGGCCGGCACGGCGAGTTCGGAGCGCTGCAGGCGCTGGCGGCGGGGCTGGATGATGGTGGCGGACACGGGGACTCCGGTGACTTGGGGAACGGGAAGTGCGAAGTGGGAAATGCAAAAGATGCGATCGGTCGGTGCGGCCCGACCGCGAATCAGGAATCGACCTTGATGTTGTTGGCGACGATGAGCTCGGTCCATTTCGGCACCTCGGCCTTCACGAAGGCGCCCCATTCGGCGCTGCCGCGCAGGTCGGGCAGGGCGCCGCGCTGGGTGAAGGCGTCCTGCATCGCGCGGTCGGCGATCACGCGGTGGATGTCACGCTCCAGCACGGCGACGACGGCCGGCGGCGTGCTCGCGGGCACCAGGAAGCCGGCCCAGCCGACCGCCTCCAGATCGGGCTTGCCGTGTTCGGCGACCGTCGGCACGTCGGGCAGTTGCGGCACCCGCCGGGCGGACGTCACGGCCAGTGGCTTCAGCTGGCCGCTCTTGATGTAGCCGAAGGCGGCGGACACGGTGTCGACGCCCATCGCCACCTGGCCGCCCAGCAGGTCGTTCATCATCGGACCGCTGCCGCGGTAAGGCACCGCGACGATGTCGAGGCCGAGCCGGGCCTTGATGAGTTCGCCGGCCAGATGCGGCGACGTGCCCAGGCCCGCGACGCCCCATTTCTGCTGGCCCGGTGCGCGCCTGGCGGCATCGATCAGTTTCTGGAAGCTGTCGATGCCCGACGCCGGATTCGCCACCACGATGAGCGGCGACAGGAACAGGCCGTGCACGGGGATGAAGTCGGTGATCGAGTCGTAGGGCAGCTTGGCGCCATACAGGCCCGGGTTGATGCCCAGCGGCCCGCTGCCGCCAACGGTGACGGTGTAGCCGTCGGCCGGCGCATTGCGGCCGGCCAGCATGCCGGGAATGCTCGCGCCACCGCCCTTGTTGTCGATGAAGACCTGCTGCGGCCATACCTTGCCGAGTTCGGCCGACACCATGCGGGCGAACAGGTCGGCCGACTGGCCGGTGGTGTAGGGCACCAGCATGCGCACCGGCTTCGACGGGAATCCGGCCTCGGCCGCCGAGGACAAGCCGGCGGACAGGGGCACTGCGCTTGCGACGCCCGCTCTCAGCAATGTTCTTCGTTGCATCTCTTGTCTCCTTCTCGTTATGGGGTCGGCTGCTTTCCAGCCGCTGCATCGGCCTTGATGGGCCGATCGATCCAATGGCTTCGTCAGGCCGTGCAGGCCGACTCCGCGCGCGCGCCGAGGCTGTTGAAGCCGCCCCGGAAATAGATCAGCGGATCGGAGGTCTCGTCGCTGTTCACCGCGTGGACCAGCCCCACGAACACCGTGTGCGTGCCGTGGTCGTGCGCATGCAGCAGTTCGCAGTCCAGCGTGGCCAGCGCCTGCCGCATGACCGGTGCGCCGGTCTGCTGTACGGCCCAGTCGCCTTCGCGAAAACGCTGCTCACCTTTCAGCCCGGTCTGCCCCGCGAAGCAGGCGGCGACGGCGGCCTGGTCGTTGCGCAGCACGTTCACCGAGAACGACCGCGTGTCGGCGATCACCGGATGCGCGCTGGCGCCCTTGTTGACGCAGACCAGCACCGTCGGCGGTGAATCGGACAGCGAGCAGAACGCGGTGGCCGTCAGGCCGGTGCGCGCGCCCGGCCGGCCGCTGGCGATGATCACCGGCGCGCCGGCGTGGTGCTTCATGAGTTGCTTGTAGGTGCTGGCTTCCATGGCGATCTCCTTGTTCAGCGGTAGAGGTGCTTCCAGTCGCCCGCGTTCGGGCGGGCGAGGCCGAGGTTGTCGCGCAGCGTTGCGCCTTCGTAGTCGCGGTGGAACACGCCGCGGCGCTGCAACTCGGGCACCACCAGGTTCACGAACTCCTCGTAGCTGCCGGGCATGCTGGTGGCGGCCAGCACGAAGCCGTCGCAGGCGCCGCTCTTGAACCAGTCCTCCATCTGATCGGCCACATCGGTCTTGCTGCCGACGAAGGTCATCAGCTCTCGCGTGGTGCCGCGGCCGCTGTGGTGGAGGAAGTCCGCCAGCGTCGGCCGCGCCTTGCCGCTCTGAGCGACGACGCGGTCGAGGATCGCGCGCAGCCCGCTGATCGACTGCAGTTCCTCGTCGGTGAACGGGTCGTCCGGCTTCTTGGTCGCGAAGTCGAAGTTCAGCACCTCCGACAGCAATGCGAGCCCGTCGACCGGCTTGACGAGTGCGTCGATGGCCGCCTTCTTGTCCTCGGCCTCCGCGCGGCTGTCACCGGTTATCACGTAGACCGCGGGCGCCACCTTGACCTTGGCTGGATCGCGCCCATGCGCCGCAACCTTGGCCTTGAATTCCGCGTACGACTTGCGTGCGACCTGTACGTTCGGATAGATCACGAACACGAGTTCGCCCCAGCGCGCCGCGAACTCGCTGCCGCGCCCGCTCTGGCCGGCCTGGATCAGCACCGGATGGCCCTGCGCCGAGCGCGGCACGGTGAAGGGCCCGCGCGAGCGGAACCACTTGCCTTCATGGTCGAGCCGCTTGACCTTGCTGCCATCGGCGAAGCGGCCGGTTGCGCGGTCTTCGATCAGCGCGCCTTCCTGCCAGGTGTCCCAGTGGCCCTGCACCACCTCGAGAAATTCGTCGGCCCGCTCGTAGCGCAGGTCGTGCGCCAGGTGCTCCTGCGCGCCGAAGTTCGCGGCTTCGGAGTTGTTCAACGACGTGACGACGTTCCAGGCCACGCGGCCCTGCGTGAGCAGGTCGAGCGTCGCGAAGACGCGCGCCACGTGGAAGGGCTCGTAATAGGTCGTGGAGTACGTGGCGCCAAGGCCGAGCCGTTCGGTGGCGAGCCCCATCGCGGTCAGTACCGAGATCGGGTCGAGCTTCACGGCGCGCACGCCGTTCTCGACCGTCTCGACATGGTCGTCGCCGTAGCGGTCGGGCATCGCCAGCCGATCGTCGAAGAAAGCCATCTGGAACTTGCCGCGCTCCAGCGTCTTCGCGATGTGCTGGTAATAGGCCGGCGTGCCGTAGCCCGGCTGCGTGTCGGGGTGGCGCCAGGAGGCCACGAGGTTCGAGCAGTTCTGCGCTTGCAGAAAGGCCACGAGCGTCATCTGTGAGGGCGTCATCGCATCCATTTTTGGTCAGTCCGATTGGTGGTATGGACGGATGCTAGGTTCGGGTGCCTGCAGAGACAAATCAAATAAACTTAGTCATTGTTCAGTTTTTGTTTGCAGGGGTCGAATGCGATGAACGTCAATCTCAAGCTGCTCGCGACCTTCCTGTCGGTGGCCCAGAACGGCAGCTTCCGCAAGGCAGCCGAAGAAACCCACCGCTCGCTGCCCGCGGTCAGCATGCAGATCAAGCAACTCGAAGAGCAGCTGGGGTTGGCGCTCTTTCATCGCACTACGCGCAAGGTCGAGCTCACCGTTCAGGGCGAGCAGCTCATGATCAGCGCGCGCAAGGCGCTGGCCGAACTGGCGTCCGGGCTGGCCGAGATCCAGCAGGCCGCCGACGTGCAGCACGGCCATCTGTCATTCGCCTGCGTGCCGACGATTGCGAGCACCCGGCTGCCGGCCATCCTCACTGCTTTTGCCAAGAAGCATCCCGGCATCACCGTTCATGTGCGCGAACTCGCCAACCAGGACCTGCTGGAGGCGGTGCGGCGGCGCGAGGTCGACTTCGCGATCGGGCCGGTGCCGGAGCGGCGCGGCGAGCTGGACTTCACGCCGATCTTCACCGACGCCTACTGCGCTCTGCTGCCCAAGGGCTATCGCGATGGCGGACGCGCCAGCATCTCGCTGAAGGAGTTGTCGAAGATGCCGTTGCTCAAGCTGTCGAGTTCCACGGCATTCCGGGATCACATCGATGCGGCGCTGCGCGCGAACGACCTGACGGTGGAAAGCAGCTATGAATTCATGCAGGTGAACACGCTGGTCGCGATGGCCGAGGCCGGGTTGGGCATTGCGTTGCTGCCGCATGTCGCGCTTCCGCAGCGGAGCGCGTTGAAGGCCGTGCGCATCACCGGACCCGCGTTGAGCCGGACCATTGCAATCATCACGATCCGCGGTCATGCACTGTCCCCAGCGGCAGCGCGGCTGGTCGCTTTGTGCAGTCAATTGATCGCCCCCGCTGCGAAGGCCGTGGCAGGCTAGCTGCGCCTGTTCAGGCGCTTCGCAGTTCGGCGAGGGGACGAACTTCGAAGTAGGCCGCAACCACCGGGCAATCCAGTTCACGCAAGGCGATGGACTTGGCCGTCTCGTAGGCATTGAGCCACGCCACGGCTGCCGCGAACTGTTGTCGCGACACCCTCGATTCGTCCAGCGTCATCATCGCGAAGAAGGCGTCCTGACAGGCTCGCACATTGTTGCCGAGCGTCCGCTGGAGGGTCAGGATGAAGAGGCTCTCGGCCTGGACCAACTGGCTGCCCGACGCATAACGGCAGCAGCGGAGGATGGCTCTGTACAACATGGTGTCTCCTTGATGTCCCTGTTTCTGGCCTCGACACGGCTCTTGCTGAAGCATGTGCCTGACTGCGCTCGAACACATAGGCGCCCAACCCGACAGTCCGTCGGAGAAGCCTGGCCGTGGGCGTGCCGCGAATGGATCCCGTGGGTTCAGGCGATCGGCCACCGCGACGCGCCAAATGTGAAGCTGACGTAAAACATCGCATGGACTACGACCGTTCTCTCCAGCTTCACCGAGCATGGACGCTTCTGATTTCAAGGAGCGAACATGAACTTCCGTCGAACCACTTCCCTCGTGCTGGCCACGCTGATGGCCGCCTCCAGCGTCGCTGCCATCGCGCAGGACCGCGGTCCAGGCCGCGATGACAACCGGGGCGACCGCGGTCGGCCGGGCAACGCGCAAAAGGCCGATCAACGCGGACCACAGCATGGTCCGCAGGACCGCGGTGCCGGCCCCGACCACAACTTTCGCAAGGGTGGCCGACTGCCCGCTGAATATCGCAACAAGCAGTACGTGGTGAACGACTGGCGCTCACACCGTCTCAGCGCACCGCCGCGTGGCTATCAATGGGTGCAGACCGGCGGTGACTACGTGCTGGTCGCCGTTGCTACCGGCCTGATCGCGCAGATCTTGTTGAACCAGTGAGC
>JAZKDL010000471.1:0-13781 GCA_040387575.1 Pseudomonadota bacterium | reverse complement strand
CCGGGCTTGACCTTCTGCAGCAGCGCCGGGTCCTTGACGCGGAAGACCATGGTCATCGCCGGCATGTCCAGGTTGGTGATGTCGCCGTGGCGCAGCGTGATCTTGCCGGCGTCGATGTCGACCTTGCGTACTTCGGCGTCGATCATGGGCAGGGCGGATTGTGCGAAGGCGGTTGCCGCCGCGGCGAGGGCGGCGCAGGCGGAAAGAAAGCGGAAGGCGTTCATGGTTCGTGTCCTTGAGAAGCACTCGAAGAGTCGAGATGAGAAGAAATCGGGATGAGCTGAGAAGTCAGCAAGTCAGTGCTGGTGTGCGCCGGCACCTGCAGGCTTGCGCACGGTGGCATCCGCCGGCCTTTCCGCCGCAGTTCCGGCAGCGGCGGGTTGCACCGTGCGCTGCGCGGGCGGCACGGCATCGCCGGCCACCTCGCGCGCCACGCTGCCGGCCGGATGGCGGAACCAGCCGGGGTCGGTGTAGTCGCCAGGCTTCTGGTCGCGCCGGACCTTGAGCAGCGTGAACATGCCGCCCATCTCGGCCGGGCCGAACGGGCCGCTGCCGGTCATCATGGGCATCGTGTTGTCGGGCAGCGGCATCTCCATCGCGCCCATGTCGGCCATGCCCTTGTCGCCCATCACCATGTAGTCGGGTACGAGCTTGCGGATCTTCTCGGTGATGCCGCGCTGGTCGACGCCGATCATCGTCGGCACCTCGTGCCCCATCGGCCCCATGGTGTGATGGCTCTTGTGGCAGTGCAGTGCCCAGTCGCCTTCCTCGTCGGCGACGAATTCGATCTGCCGCATCTGGCCGACCGCGACGTCGGTCGTCACCTCGGGCCAGCGCGCGCTGCGCGGTATTGCGCCGCCGTCGGTGCCGGTGACCTCGAACTCGTGGCCGTGCAAGTGGATCGGGTGGTTCGTCATCGTGAGGTTGCCGACGCGGATGCGCACCCGGTCGCCCTGGCGCACGTTGAGCGTGTCGATGCCCGGGAACACGCGGCTGTTGAAGGCCCAGGTGTTGAAGTCGGTCATGGTGTTGACCTTGGGGCGAGCGCTGCCGGGTTCGACGTCGAAGCTGCCGAGCAGGAAGCAGAAGTCGCGCTGCACCGGCGCGATCAGCGGATGCCGCGCCTTCGGGTGCGTGACCCAGAAGCCCATCATCCCCATCGCCATCTGCACCATCTCGTCGGCGTGCGGGTGGTACATGAAGGTGCCGGGCCGGCGCGCGGTGAACTCGTAGACGAAGGTCTTGCCCGGCGGAATCTGCGGCTGCGTGATGCCGCCGACGCCGTCCATGCCGTTGGGCAGGCGCTGGCCGTGCCAGTGAACGGTGGTGTGCTCGGGCAGCCGGTTGGTCACGAAGATGCGCACCCGATCGCCTTCGACCACCTCGATGGTCGGGCCCGGCGACTGGCCGTTGTAGCCCCACATGTTGACCTTGAAGCCCGGCGCCATCTCGCGCACCACGGGTTCGGCGACCAGGTGGAATTCCTTGATCTCCCCGTGCGCGTCGGCGGTCATGCGCCAGGGCAGCGTCCAGCCGTTGAGCGTGACGACAGGGTTGTAGGGCCGTCCGTCGGGCGGCAGCAGCGGCGCCGCGGTGGCGGTCGACCCGCGGGTGTGCGCCTCGGGCAGAGCGGCCAGCGCGACGCGGCTCACGCCGGCGGCGGCTACGGCGGTGGCCGCGCCGGTAAAGAAGTGGCGGCGGTCCATCAATGGGCTCCTGCGGGTGTGGCGGCGACGACGTCGCCCGTGGCTTGCAATGCAGTCGTGCCGGCCGGCGAACTGCCGGTGAGCGCGAGCTGCAGATCGGTGTCGGCCAGCCAGAAGTCGCGTTGCGCGTCCATGGCGGCGTTGACGGCGAGCATGCTGGCGCGCGTTTCGGCCAGCAGCTCCCAGACGCTGGCGAGCATTCCGTTGTAGCGCAGCAGCATTTCGTCGTTGACCTGGCGGCGCAGCGGCAGCAGTTCGGCCTGGTGGCGCCGCGCGATGGCCCAGGCGCCCTGCCAGCCGCCGTAGGCTTCGCGCGCTTCGCTCGCGGCCTGCACGCCGGCGGCACGCACGCGGGCGGCCGATTGCAGGTACAGCGCCTCGGCGCGCGCGTCGCGTGCCTGGCCCCAGTCGAACAGCGGAATCGGCAGCGACAGCTCGGCGCCGCGTTGCGTGCTGCGGCTGCCGGGCGCGTCGTCGTCGTCGAACGTGGTGTTGCGCACGCCGCCGATCTCCAGCGCATCGACGAGGCGGGTTGCACGGCTCAGGCCGAGTCCGTCGGCGGTGGCCGCGGTCTGCGCCTGGGCCGCGCGCACGTCGAGCCGATCGCGCAGCGCGCTCGCCTGCACATCCGTCCGTGTGGGCAGCGACGACGGCAGCGCGGGCAGCCTGTCGGGCAGCTGGTAGCCGGCTTGCGCGCCAGCGAGTCCGAGCAGCCGCGTGAGCTGTTCGCGGCTCGCCAGCGCGGCCTGCTCGGCTCTTGCCAGTTGTGTCGATGCCTCAGCCAGCAGCAGTTCTTCGCGGCTGCGCTGCAGCGCGCTCCAGTTGCCGGCCTTGGCCATGCGCTGTGCCAGTTCGGCGCCCGCTTCGGTGGCGGCTTTCGCGTCACGCAGATAGACCACGGCCTGCTGCGCGGCCACGGCGCGCACCCAGGCGCGGCGCGTGTCCGCGGCGATCTGCAGCACGTTCTGAGCGGCCTGCAGCTTCGCGACCTCGTGCCGCTGGCCGGCCCAGCGCGCCTGCCACGGCAGCGTGAGCAAGCCCAGCACGTTGAAGCTCAGCGAGCGATCGATCTCCAGCGAACGGCCTTCGCGCAGGCGACCGAAGCCGAACAGTGGATTGGGCAGCGACGCCGCCTGCACGCGGTCGGCGTCGCTCAGCTGCAGCGTGGCGAAGGCGTCCTCGATGCGCGGGCTGTTGATGAGCGCGATGCGCACCGCGGCTTCGGCGTCGAGCGGCTGGGCGAGCAGCGCGTCGATGCGGTGCTGAGAGGCCGCGTCGCGGCGTCGTTCGGCTGTTGCGCCCGCCACCAAAGGGTTGCCGGCCACCAGCGCCTGCACATCGGCGCTTCCGCCGTCAGGCGAGAGGCTGGCGCAACCGGCCAGTGCGCCCACGAGCACGAGGGCGAGCGCCGATGGGGTCAATGAAAGGCCGTGCTTGCGTGCGCACGGCGGCTGCATGCCGCGGCGCAATGCACCACGGCGGATGCCGGCCCAGGGCCAGCCAATGAGAGGGTTCACGCTCGATCTCCAGGAGCAATACGACGAACGCCGCGAGCCGGGACGGGCTCACTGCGGACGGACTACGGGCAGGGAGATCAGGAAATGGGTGGTTTCAGGCCCGGAGCGGGCTCTGTGCTGGCGAAGCGCGTCGCGCGGAACGCGGGCCGCGCCTGGGGTGCTTCGTGCGAGATCGCAGTGGCGGGCAAGCCGCCCAGCGCCACGGTGTGGCAGACCTGGCAGACGATGCAGGTGCCGCAGCCTTGGTGGCCGATGTCGGCGTCGTGTGGCGGGGCGTCGTGGCCGTCGGCAGCGTCGTGCGCCGTGGCGTGGCCAATCGCGTGGTCCATGGACATGCCCTTCATGCCGGACATGTCGTCGCCAGCGACCATCGCCTCATGGCAATGCGCGTTGGCCGCTGCAGATTCAGCCGCCTCGGACATTGCCGCTGCAACGGCCGGCATCGCATGCCGCGCCATCTCCACCGCCATCGCATCGCCGAGCCAGCCGCGAATGGGCAGCAGGACGATCATGACGGCGAGCAGCAGCGTGCGCATGGGTCGGGATGATAAATCGATGGCGCGTTGCTATGCCGTGCTCAAGGCTGCGTCTTGCCGGGGAAGGGCAGCGACAGCCCGCGCTCGCGCATCAGGTCGCGCAGCTCGTCCGGGTAGTCCGTGATGAGACCGTCGGCGCCCGCGTCCATCAGCCGCAGCATGTCGGCGCGCTGGTTCACGGTCCACGGCAGCACCTTCATGCCGAGCTTCTGCGCCTCCTGAATGGCCGCGGGTGTCAGGTCGGCATAAGCCGGCGACCAGATCACCGGGCCGGACGCCGTGCCCGCCGCGGCCTTGACCATCTGCGGCACCGACGCGAAGCGCGATGCGTCCACGCCCGCGGTCCAGCGGCTGTCCTTCAGCGTCCGGGCGGTCGTGAGGTACGCGCGTGGCAGCTGCGGCGCGAGCTGGCCGACCAGCGCCAGCGTGCGCCAGTCGAAGCTCTGGACGGTCACGCGGTCCGCCATGCCGGCCTTGTCTATTTCAGCGAGCAGCGCGCGCGCCATCGGTTCGGGCGCGGCGGTTTCGTCCGGCTTGGTCGGATCGACCTTGGTCTCGATGTTGAAGCGCACCGCGCCGGCGGCCGTGTCGCCGCGTGCCTTCACCCGCGCGAACAGCTCTGCCAGCGTCGGGATGCGTTCGCCGTCGCGAGGCTGCTGCAGCGCGAACTGCTTGCCGTAGCTGCTGTTCGGGTTCAGGCGCCCGACGTCGTAGGTCTGCAACTGCGCGAGCGTGAGCGAGCGGATCGTCGCGCCGCTCTTCGGCGCGAGCCACTGGCCGCTGGCGTCGCGCGTGTGGTCCGGGTTGAGCGCCGTGTCGTGCGAGATGACGACGACGCCGTCGGCCGTGAGGCCGATGTCCAGCTCCAGCGTGGTGACGCCGAGGTCGATCGCGTTCGAGAACGCGGCCAGCGTGTTCTCGGGCGCCAGGCCACGCCCGCCACGATGGGCTTCGAGATCGAAATGCGGCTTGGCGTGCGGCGTGATGGCGGCGCATCCGGCCAGCAGCCAGGCGGCGGCGATGCAGGCGACCTTGCCGCGTGCAGCCATTCGTGGAAGCAGGGATGCAGTCATTTCAATTGAACCTTGATGCCGTCGTCCAGCACGGTGATGTCGCCGATCTCGTAGGTCTTGCGGCCCACCGTGAGTTCCTCGGCCGTGAAGCTGCGCAGCACCTGGCCTTGCAGAAGTTCCTGCGCCACGACGGTGCCGATCTTCTGCAGCCGTTGCGCGTCGCGGCCTTCCAGTCCCTGCAGTTCGAGCCGCTCGGCCTTCGGCTGGTCGAGTTGCAGCGAGCGGGTCGCCGGGTCGTAACGCAGTGCGCTGCTGACCGACAGCAGCCCTTGCACCGGCGTCGGTCCGAGCAGCGGGCTGGCGATGGTCAGCGTCGCCGTCAGCGCCGCGCGGTTGTTGGGCGCGTCCAGGCCGAGTTGCGGGTCGCGCAGGCCGATCAGGAACAGTTCGGCATAGCGCTGGTTGACGGGAAAGTGCCGCGCGATCTGCGTCTGCAGTTCGGCGCGGCTCGCGGTGTATTCGCTGGTGAAGAAGTTGAAGCCGGCCAGTGCCGCGAGCGGTGCCTGCAGCGCCGCGGCGCCCAGCAATGCGCGCAGCATCCGGCGGCGGGAAGTCAGGGGCGTGGCGCAGGCTTTCATACGTGGCAGAGCTTGCCACAGACGAAAAGTTTCCCTCAGAGCGGCCGGCGTCGGGCGTAGCGCACCACCGTCACGCCCGGCTTGGCCTGGCGCGTCGACGGCATCACCAGCACGCAGTCGTCGTAAGGCGTGGCGACCGGTTCGCCGTCGTTCCAGCCGATCACGGTGCCGGCCTGCGCGATCACCTCGAGCCCGGTGAAGGGCTTGGCGAAGCGGAAGTCCTCGCTGCGCGCGACCACCGGCCCGGTCACGTCCAGTGCCCATTGGCGCGGCGCGTCGGGCTGCAGCCAACCGGGCAGTTGCTGTGCGATGGCGTCGTCGTCCAGCGTGCCTGCCGCGCGCAGCAGGCGCGCGCACTGGTCCTGCGCGACCGTGCGGCTGGCCGGGTCGCCGTGGAAGCCGCATTCGATCAGCAACGCCAGCGCGTCGGTGGCGGGGTCGGCATCGGGCGCGCCGAAGCGGCCGAAGTCGCGCATCCGCACGCCGTCCTTGTGGCCCGCGTCGACCACGACGTGTTCGGGGCTGCGCAGTTGTCGGGCCAGCGCCAGGTTGCGCGGCTGGACGCCGGTCAGGCTCAGCGGCGCCGAAGGCTCGTGCATCGAATGCAGGTCGAGCAGCCAGTCGGCCTGCGCCACATGCGGCTGCAGCGCTGCGGCACGGCGCCGCTCGCGCGTGCCGCCGGCGTCGAGCCGGTCCTGCGACCACTGGCGGTTGAGGTCTTCATCGACGAAGCGCGACGCGTCATGGTCTGCCGGGTCGAAGCGGTCGAACGCATCGAGGTTGCAGAAGGCCAGCGTCAACGCGCCTTGCTGCGGGCGCACACCGGCTTCCAGCAGGCCCTTGAGCGCCCAGGCGCCGCAGACCTCGTTGCCGTGCACGAGCGCCGAGATCATCACGTGGCGGCCGGGTCGCGCGGCCTCGAAGCGCCAGACGCCTTCGGTCCCGGTGTTGCCGGCGCGCCAGGCCGAGATGTCGGGCGCTTGCAGTTCGAACGCAGTGGACACGCTCACTCCTTGATGTTGGCGAACTGGACGATGTTCCGGTATTTCGCCGTCTCCGTGCCGATGAACTTGTCGATGTCCACGGTCGTGGCCGGGACGACCGAGCTCGACGCTTCCATCTTCTTGCGGAAGTCCGGCGACTGCAGGGTGTCGGCCAGCGCCTTCTTCAGCCGCGCCACGATCGGTTCCGGCAACTTCGCCGGACCGACCAGCGCGAACCAGACACCGATGTCCATGTTCTTCAGCGCGGCGCTTTCGCCGAGCGCGGGCAGGTCGGGCGTGATGGTCGAGCGCTTGGCCTCGGTGGTGCCCAGCGCCACCAGCTTGCCGCTGCGGATGTACGGCAGCGCGCTCGACAGCACGAACATGCCGAAGTCGATGTTGCCGCCCATCAGGTCGCTGGTGAGCGGCGCCACGCCGCGGTAGGGCACGTGCGTCATCTCGATGCCGCCCTGCTGCTTGATCATCTCGCCGGCCAGGTGCAGCGAGGTGCCGACACCGGAACTTCCATAGCTGTATTTGCCGGGGTTCTTCTTGATCAGCGCCAGGAAGTCGTCGGTGTTCTTCACGTTGGCCGTCGGCGCCGCCACCAGCACCAGCGGCTGCGAGGCGATCAGGCCGATCGCGGTGAAGTCCTTCTGCTCGTAGCGCACGCTGGTGCTGATCAGCTTGGCGATCGCCAGTTCGTTGCTGGCGCCGGCCAGCAGCGTGTAGCCGTCGGGCGCCGCATTGGCGACTTTCTGCGCGCCGATCGCGCCGCCCGCGCCGCCGACGTTGTCGATGATCACCGGCACGCCGAGGCGCTGCGACAGCTCGGTGCCGAGCGCGCGCCCGGTCAGGTCGGTCGAGCCGCCCGGCGGGTAGGCGACGACCAGGGTGATCGGCTTGCTGGGGTAGGTGTCGGCGGATGCCTGGGCGGCCAGGCCGCACAAGGCGAGGGCGAGACAGGAAGAGAGAGCAAGGTGAAAACGCATCGTGGCCTCGAATGGGTGGTGATGCCCGATTCTGCGAAGCCGCGTGTGCAGCCATGGTGCCTTGCCGGCACGATCCAGTGCCGATTGGGCTGATTGGGCCGAGCGCGACGCCGTTCAGCGCGTGTCCATCGCCTGCCACACGGCTTCGGCCAGCGCGCCGAGCCGGCGCTTCGGCCGGTACAGCCGGACTTCGAAGCGCACTTCCATCCGCCGTCCGCCGGTGGTGGCCAGCCGTCCCGCCTTGCAGTCCGCCTGCACCATCGACCACGGCAGCCACGCCACGCCGAGGCCGCGCAGCACGTACTCGTACAGCGCGTCGGCGGAGTCGCATTCGACGTGCTGCCGCAGGCGCGGCGCGTGCGGGTTGTGCGCCAGCAGGTCTTCCACCAGCCGGCCCATGGCGAGCGTTCGGACGTACGCCAGAAAGGGCACGTCGCCGGGCGCATCGAAGCTGTGGACAGCGCGGCCCTGCGCGTCGGCGCGCGACACCGGCACCAGCTTGTCCGACGCGACGGTGAGATGGGAGAACTGCCGCCCGTCGAGCCGGACCGTCAGCGCCGGATGATGGAAGAGCAGCGAGAAATCGATCTCGTTGTGTTCCAGCATGCGCACCGTTTCGGAGAGCGCGCCGGTCAGCACGCGCACTTCGCCGTGGCGCAGCACCGGCTGCAACCGCACCAGCCAGTCGGCCATCACGGTGCGTGCCAGCGTGCGGCCGGTCGCCACCGTCACCGTGCGGGCCTGGCGGCCGGCCACGCTGCGCATCTCTTCACGCGAGCCTTCGACGCTGCGCACCATCTGGCTGGCGTTCTCCAGGAAGCTCTCGCCGGCCGGCGTGAGTGCGACCGGCGAACTGCCGCGTTCGACCAGTGCCGCGCCCGCCCAGGCTTCCAACGCGCGGATGCGGCGGCCGAAAGCCGGATGCGTGACGTGGCGCAGCTCCGCGGCCCGCGTGAAGCTGCGCGTCTGCGCCAGCACGATGAAGTCTTCCATCCACTTGAACTGCATGGCGCGGCCTGGGTACGGGTTATTCGCCGAGCGGGTTCACGGGAAGCGCATAGCGTGCGAAGGACCGTTCGCCCTTCTGGATCACGCTGTGCAGCGAGAAACCGAAGCGCTCGTACAGCGCGCGCAGCGGTGCGCGGTCGGCCACGCAATCGAGCCGCAACTGCGGCCGGCCGAGGCCGCGCGCGTGTTCGCGGGCGAAGACGAGCAGCGTATTCGCCACGCCATGCCCGGCGTAAGCGCGTCGCACGGCGAGCTTGTGCACGAACAGCGAGCTGCCGGCTTCGACCTCCGGCCAGAAGTACGGGTCTTCGAGATCGAGCCGCACCACACCGGCCACTTCACCGTCCAGCCGTGCGATGAAGTAACTGCCTGTCTCGGTGCTGTGCCGGACGGTCTCCGGGCTGATGTCGGCGGGCGACCACAGCGGCCGGCCGCCGGTGGCCAGCCACTGCGCGGCTTCGTTGAGGACGGCCGCGACGGTTGCGGCTTCGGTGGGGAGCGCTTGTTCGATCTGCATCGCGCCAGAGCATAGCGAGGCGCGCGATGCGCGCCCGCCCGTCATGCCTCAGTCGTGCAGCGACGACAGGAACTGCTTGAGTTCCGGCGTCTGCGGATTGCCGAACACGTCCGCCGGCGGGCCCATCTCGTGCACGCGGCCCTGGTGCATGAAGATCACGCGGTCGCTGACCTTGCGCGCGAAGCTCATCTCGTGCGTGACCATCAGCAGCGTCATGCCTTCGTCGGCCAGCGACTCGACCACCCGCAGCACTTCGCCCACCAGTTCGGGGTCGAGCGCGGAGGTGATTTCGTCGCACAGCAGCACGGCGGGTTCCATCGCGAGCGCGCGGGCGATCGCCACGCGTTGCTGCTGGCCGCCCGACAGCTGGTCGGGCATGGCGTCGAACTTCTCGGCCAGGCCGACGCGCGTCAGCAGCTTGCGCGCCTGCGCTGCCGCTTCGATGCCGCCGCGCTTCTTCACCAGCGTCGGCGCGAGCATCACGTTCTTGCCGACGGTGAGGTGCGGAAACAGGTTGAAGCCCTGGAAGATCATCCCGACGCGCTGGCGCAGCTCGCGCATCGCCATCGCGCTCTCGTGCAGCAACGGCTTGCTGTCGACCGTGAGCGAGCCTTCCTGGAACACCTCGAGCCCGTTGATGCAGCGCAGCAGCGTGCTCTTGCCAGAGCCGCTCTTGCCGATGATCGCGATCACCTCGCCGCGCTTCACGGTCAGGTCGATGCCCTTGAGCACTTCGTTGGTGCCGTAGGACTTGCGCAGCGCGGTGATCTGGACGATCGGCGCAGCGGAATGCACGGCGGCCTTGGGCGCTTCAGCGACGGTTGACATTGATTTTCCTTTCGAGGTGCTTGGCAAACAGGCTGATCGGGAAACACAGCGCGAAATAGAGCAGGGCGACGCAGCTGAACACGACGAAGGGGCGGAAGGTCGCGTTCGAAATCATGCTGCCGGCCTTGGTGACTTCGACGAAGCCGATCACCGACGCCAGCGCCGTGCCCTTGACCACCTGCACCAGGAAGCCGACGGTCGGGGCGGTCGCGATCTTCACGGCCTGCGGCAGGATCACGTGGCGCAACTGCTCGCCGAAGCTCAGCGCGAGGCTGCTCGACGCTTCCCATTGCCCCTTCGGGATCGACGCGACGCAGCCGCGCCAGATCTCGGTGAGGAAGGCGCTGGTGTAGGCCGTGAGGGCGACCGTGGCCGCCGTCCATGCCGACACGTCGATGCCCATCAGTGCCAGGCCGAAGTAGGCGAGGAAGAGCTGCATCAGCAACGGCGTGCCCTGGAACAGTTGCACGTAGAGCTTGATGACGCGCTCCATGCCGCGGCCGGCACGCAAGCGCAGGAACAGCAGCGCGCCGCCGACCAGTCCGCCGCCGACGAAGGCGATCAGCGACAGCACCACCGTCCAGCGCAACGCCAGCAGCAGGTTGCGCAGGATGTCCCACAAGGTGAATTCGGTCATGGGATGTCCTCAGCGGCCGAAGAAGAACCTGGGGCCGGCCCAGTCGAGCAGGCGGCGCAGCGCGACCGACAGCGCCAGGTAGATCAGCGTGGCGATGATGAAGGCCTCGAACGCGCGGAAGTTGCGGCTCTGGATCAGGTTGGCGGCGTAGCTCAGCTCTTCCACCGAGATCTGTCCGCAGACCGCCGAGCCGAGCATCACGATGATGATCTGGCTGACCATCGACGGCCACACCTTCTTCAGCGCCGGCGGCAGCACGACCCGCATGAACACCTGCATCCGGTTGAGCGCGAGGCTCACCGCGGCTTCGATCTGCCCCTTCGGCGTGGCCTCGATGCCGGCGCGGATGATCTCGGTCGAATAGGCGCCGAGGTTGGCGACCATTGCGATGATCGAAGCGGTTTCAGGCGACAGCTTGAAGCCGGCGGCGGGCAGGCCGAAGAAGATGAAGAACAGCTGCACGATGAAGGGCGTGTTGCGGATCAGCTCCACGTACGTGCCCACGACCCAGCGCAGCCACAGTGGCCCGCTGGTGCGCGACCAGGCGCAGGCGACGCCCACGACCATGCCGATGACGGTGGCGATGGCCGTCAGGCCGATCGTCCACGCCACGCCCTTGGCCAGCAGCGGCCAGTCGACCAGGACGGCCCCGAAATCGAAGACCATGATGAAGAAGGTCCGCGATCAGAGGGGCAGGTCGCCGGCGGCCTTGCCGAGCCACTTCTGCGACATGGCGTCGAGCGTGCCGTCCTTCTTGGCCGCGGCGATGATCTCGTTGACCTTGGCCTTCAGCGCGTCCTCGCCCTTGGCGATGCCGACGAAGCACGGGCTGTCTTTCAGCAGCAGCTTGTATTCGGCGTTGAGCTGCGGGTTCTTCGTGATCATCTCGGCCGCGACGGCGCCGCTGGCGGCCAGCGTCTGGGTCTGGCCGGCCACGAATGCGGCGATGGTCGCGTTGTTGTCCTCGAAGCGCTTGAAGTCGACGTTCGACGGCGCGACCTTGGCGAGTTCCTGGTCTTCCATCGCGCCGCGTGTCACCGCGACCGACTTGCCGCCCATGTCGGCAAAGGTCTTGATGTTCATCGACTTCGGGCCGAACACGGCCTGGAAGAAGGGCGCGTAGGCGGCGCTGAAATCGATGACCTTCTCGCGTTCGGCGTTCTTGCCGAGCGTGGAGATCACCAGGTCGGCCTTCTTGGTCTGAAGGTACGGGATGCGGTTGGCGCTGGTCACCGGCACCAGCTCGAGCTTGACGCCCATCTTGGCGGCGATCAGCTCTGCCATCTGGACGTCGAGGCCCTGCGGCTTCATGTTCTTGTCGACCGAACCGTAGGGCGGGTAGTCGGTCGGAATGGCGATCTTGATCGTCTTCGACTTCATGACGCCGTCGAGGGCGCTCTGTGCCTGTGCGCCGCCGGCGGCGAACAGGACGACCGAAGCAAGACACAGCGCGAACTGGCGTTTCGAAAACCTCATAGCAAAGCTCCTAGATAAGTGGAAGAGTCGTCGGGTGAAGAGGGGTCGGCTGCCGCAGCCTTCGATTTGCCGCGGGGTTTGGCTTTGCTTGTATGCAAGGCTGGTGTCTTGGTGCTGCCATTTGCAGCGGTCTGCAGCGGTGCCAACGCATCGCGAAGCTGCGCCAGCGGATCGTTGTGAAGCTGCATGCGCAGCGACGAGCGCACGGTGCCGATGTGCTCGGCCATCAGGGCCTCGGCGGCCACCGCGTCGCCGCGCGCCAGGGCGTCGACGATGCGCACGTGGTCCTCGCAGGACTGCACCGCGTCGTGCTGCGACTGGTAGAGCATCGCGATCAGCGTGGTGCGCGCGGTGAAGTCGCGCAGCGTGTCGGCCAGCAGCGTGTTGCCCAGGCATTCGGCCAGGCAGACGTGGAAATCGCCCAGCAGAAAGCTGCGTGCGCCCACGTCGTCTTCCTTGAGGGAGTTCTTCTCGCGCTGCAGGTGAGCCTTGAGTTTGCGCAGCGCCGCCTTGTCGATGGTGCCGGCACTGCGGATCAGCCCGAGCTCGATCACGTGGCGGGCACCGAATGCCTCGCGCGCCTCGTCTTCGGAGGGCTCGATGACGAACCAGCCGCGGCGCGCCGTGACGGTGACGATGCCGCGCGCCGCCAGGCGGGTGAGCGCCTCTCGGACGATGGTGCGGCTGCAGTCGAACAGCATGGCGAGTTGCTGCTCGCCAAGGCGGGAGCCTGGCGGCAACTTGCGCGCCATCACCGCTTCGACGATGCGCGCACTGATTTCGGACGCTGAGATGGACATTGCCACCAGATCAGCAGTTTCCGTGCCTGCTTGTATGCAAGGAAGATGCACCAAAAAGCGCAGCCAGCCTGCACGCCGCCAACTTCACCCGCCGGTTGCTGGTGCGTCGCGCAGGCGACGCACTGCGGGCCTTCCCTCATGCGGTGCAGGGCGCAGTCGGCGTAGCCTCGGCGGGCTTATTGGAGGCTCCATGGATCGTCCGCATCACAAGTTCTGGCCCGCGCGCCTTCCCCACTCGATCACCGTGCCGGCGACCTCGCTCTGGCACAACCTGGCGACCGCAGCCGCACGCTATCCGGACAAGGCGGCGCTGGTGTTCTTCGGCCGCGTCATCACCTACCGCGACGCCGCGGCGCAGGTCGAACAACTGGCCGGCACGCTGCACGCGCTGGGCGTTCAGCGCGGCGACCGCGTGATCCTCGACATGCAGAACTGCCCGCAGCTCGTGATCGCGCACTTCGCGATCCTGCGCGCCAACGCCGTCGTGGTTCCGGTCAACCCGATGAACCGGTCCGAGGAGCTCAAGCACTACATCGTCGACCCGGACGCGAAGGTCGCGATCACGACCGGCGACCTGGCGCCCGAATTGGCCAAGGCGAGCAACGCACTCGAACCCGGCCAGCGCCTTGCGCACATCATCGTCACGCAGTTCACCGACGCCTTCGACGCCGACGTCACCGGCGACGAAGCGCCGGCCGCTGCCTGGCGCGACTGGCTGCTCACACGCCATCCGTTGCCCGAGCTGGACGGCGGCACGGCCATGCACTGGAGCGATGCGCTCGCCGCCAGCCATGCGGCACCGCCGCACGTGGTCGGCGCCAACGACATGGCGCTGCTGCCCTACACCAGCGGCACGACCGGCCTGCCGAAGGGCTGCGTGCATCACCACTCCAGCCTGATGCACAACGCCGTGGCCGGCCAGCTGTGGGGCACCGGCTCGTCGGAGACCGTGGTGCTGGCTGTGGTGCCGATGTTCCACATCACCGGCGTGGTCAGCATGATGCACACCGCAATCCTTTGTGCGGCCACGCTGGTCATCATGCCGCGCTGGGACCGCGAGGTGGCGGGGCGGCTGATCTCGCGCTGGAAGGTCACGAGCTGGACCAACATCCCGACGATGGTGATCGACC
>JAZKDL010000470.1:0-19773 GCA_040387575.1 Pseudomonadota bacterium | reverse complement strand
TCACACCGCCAGATGGTCCTCCAGCGCCTCGCGCGGAAACTGCGCGATCGGCCCGCCGGCCACCACCGCGCCGTGGTCGAGCAGCAGCACTTGGTCGGCGGTCTGCAGCACGAAGGACAGGTTCTGCTCGACGATGACGAAGCGCGCGCCGGCCTCCGCGCGCAGCCGCACCAGCCGCGACATGCGGTCGATGTTCTCCGGCTGCACGCCTTCGGTCGGCTCGTCCAGCAGACTGACCGGCGCCTCCAGCGCCAGCGTGCGGGTGAAGGCCAGCAGCTTGCGTTCGCCGCCGCTCAGCGAGCCGGCGCGTTGTGCGGTGCGTTCCTTCAGCCGGGGAAACGCGTCGAAGTAGCGCGCATAGCGGGCCAGGTCGCCGTCCGGCAGATGCAGTCGCAGGTTGTCGCCCACGCTGAGTTCGGTGAAGACGATGTCTTCCTGCGGGCCGTAGGCGATGCCGGCCGACAGGCGCGCGTGGGGCGGGCGCCGCGCCAGGTCGAGCGGGCCGAAGGCGACGCGGCCGCCCATCAGCGGCAGGAAGCCGGCGAGCGCGCGCATCAGCGTCGTCTTGCCGACACCGTTGCGCCCGAGCACGCACAGCACCTCGCCCGCGCGCACGGCACCGCTCACGTGGCGCAGCACGGTCGTGTCGCCGTAGCCGGCGCTCAGGTCATCGAAGGTCAATGCGTCGTGGACGGCAGTCAGCGTGGTCGCGTTCATTTCCGGCCTCCGGCATAGACGGCGCGCACCTTCGGGTCGGCCTGGATCTGCGCCAATGTTCCTTCCGACAGCAGCTTGCCCTGGCTCAGCACGAAGACGTGGCCGGCGATGACCGACACCGCCGCCATGTCGTGTTCGATGACCAGCGCCGCCGCATCCAGCATGCGGGCGCTGGCGATGATCGCGTCGATCATCCGGCGCGTTTCCGCGGGAGAGAGGCCGGCGCAGGGTTCGTCGAGCAGCAGCAGCGCGGGCTCCGGCAGCACCGTCATCACGAATTCGAGCGCCTGCCGGTCGCCCTGCGCCAGCGCACCGGCCGGGACGTCGAGCTGCTGGCCGAGCATCGGGAACAGCGCGAGCATCTCGCCGAGCATCGGGCTCTGCCAACCCAGCGGCGCACTGGCCAGCGCCTGCAGCGGCTTCAGCCGTCCGGCCCAGAGCGCGATCGCGAGGTTCTGCGCCACGCTCAGCGCGGGGAACACCGACGGGATCTGGAACTTGCGCCCGACCGCCAGCCGCGCGACGCGCCAGGCCGGCCAGCCCGAGATGTCGACGCCGCCCACGCGAATGTGCCCGCCACGCACCGGAAGCCGTCCGGTCATGACGTTGAAGCTCGATGTCTTGCCGGCGCCGTTCGGACCGATCACGCAGCGAATGCCCGGCCCTTCGACGGCGAGCTGCAGGCCGTCGAGGATCACCACGCCCGAGTGGCCGGTCGCGACCTGGTCGAACACCAGCGACGGCGTGGCGCGCGGCGCGATGGCCGGCGCCGTGCTGCGCGCCACGGCCGGTGCCGCATCGGCGACGCGCTTCGCGAACAGGCCCGCGAAGCCCTGCGGCAGGAAGCGCACGACCAGCATGAAGGCGATGGCGACGATCACTTCCCACGCGCTGAAGTGGTCACGCAGTTCGGACGACGCATAGCCCACGACGACGGCGCCCAGCAGCGCACCGAGCGGGCTGGCCTTGCCGCCGACCGCGGCCCAGATCACGAACTCGGTCGACAGCACGTAACCCATCGCGAGCGGCGTGACGATGCCCTGGTGCGCGGCGAAGAACGCGCCGGCCAGCGCAGTGAGGCCGGCCGACAGCGCGAATGCGCCGGCCTTCCAGCGGTGCGTGGCGAAGCCGAAGAACTGCAGCCGGTCCTCGTTCTGCGCGATGGCGCGCCACAGCACGCCGACCGGCCGGCGCAGCAGCACGGTGAGCAGCGCGGTGCTGAGCAGCGCCAGCGCGGCGATCGCCCAGTACAGCGTGCCGAAGCGCTCGGTGCCCGGCAGGTCGGGAATGCCCGCGAGGCCGTTGAAGCCGCCGGTGACGTCGCTCCACTGCTGCGCGGCCAGGAAGCCGAGCATCGTCACGGCCAGCGTGATCAGCGAGAAGAAAGGGCCGCTCTGCGCATTGCGCACGAACACCATGTGCGCCAGCAGCCAGGCCAGTGCGGCAGGCAGCAGTACCGCGACCGGCAGCAGCGCGAGCCACAGCGCCTGGTGCTCGGCGGCCTTCAGCACGCCGCCGCACAGGTAGGCGCCGAGCCCGAAGAAGAGCGCGTTGCCCAGCGGCAGAAAGCCGGCCTGGCCCCAGCACAGCGTGACGCCCTGCGTCGCCACGCCGTACAGCAGGAACAGCGCGATCTGGTAGGCCACGAAGTCGTCGGCCACGAGGCCGATCGCGACCAGTGCGACGGCGAGCGCGGCGGGGCCGGCCCATCGGTGCAAGGCTTGCGCGCGTCCGGTTCGGGAGGCTGCGGGCACGGCAGCGAGATCAACGGCGGCCGAAGAGTCCATGGGGGCGCAACCAGAGGAAGAGAGTGGAAAGGATCAGCACGACGGCATAGCCGCTGGTCTGGTCGGCGATGCTCGACACCACGGCCTTGGTGCCGCCGATCAGCGCGACGCCGCCGCCCAGGCCGGACAGCGTGCCGAGCCCGCCGACCACCAGCACGAAGAAAGAGTCGAGCAGGTAGTCGACGCCGATGCCGGGCTCGATGCGCACCAGCGGCGCGAGCATCACGCCGGCCAGGCCGGCCAGCGTGACGCCGATCACGAAGGCGCGCGACGCGAGCTGGCGGGTGTCGATGCCCAGCGCCTGCGCGAGCACCGGGTTGGCCGTCATGGCGCGCACGCGCAGGCCGGCCGAACTGCGCCGGTACCAGAGCGCGAGCGCGGCCATCACGACCGCCACCAGCGCGATCAGCACCAGCCGATAGGCCGGATAGCTCACGCCCATGAACGAGACCGACGACGCGATTTCGGTCTCGACGTTGCGGTAGCCCTTGCCGAACAGGCCTTCGACGATCTTGCGCAGCAGCATCGCGAGCGCCCAGGTCGCCAGCAGCGTGTCGAAAGGGCGCGCATAGAGCGGGCGGATCAGCCAGCGCTCCACCGCCCAGCCGATGGCGCCGCACACGGCGACCGCCACCGGCACGGCCGTGACGAGCGGCAGCCCCTGGTCCTGCACGAAGACCACGGAATACGCGCCGAGCATGACGAACTCGCCATGCGCCATGTTCAGCACGCCGAGCAGGCCGAACACGACGGCCAGGCCGAGCGTGATCATCGCCAGCGTCGACAGCTGGTAGACGATGTTGAGGATGTGCAGGAGAAGGGTGTCGTTCATCGCCGTGGAGGTGGCCGTGGACCTGGATGCCGTGCGGTCCTCAGACCTTGCAGCTCTGGCCCGAAGGCACGTGCGCGAAGGTCTTGACCGGGCGGAAGCCCTGCGGCGTGACGTCGGCCACGAAGATGTCCTGGTCGACGTGGCGCGCATGCATCGTCACCGTGCCGCGGGGGCCCTTGTAGCTCGCGCCTTCGCTGGCGCGCTCCAGCTTGGCGGCGCTCAGGTCGCCGGCCTTGGTGGCCATCGCCTCGAGCATCAGGAAGCCTTCGTACACCGACTCGGCCAGGCCGTTGAGCATCGCCGCCTTCGGACCGAAGCGCTTGGCATAGGCCTGCGCGAAGGCCACCGCGTCGGGCGTCGTCAGGCTCGCGAAGTAGCCCATGCTGGCGTACAGGTTCTTGGCGTTCTCCACGCCGATGCCGGCCAGCGTGTTCTCTTCGATCAGGCTGCCCAGGCGCACCGCCTTGTCGGCCAGGCCGAAGCCGGCGAAGGCCTTGTTGAAGGTGACCGACGAGCCACCCACCAGCGACACCAGCACCGCGTCGGCGCCCGAGTCGCGGATGCGCGCCAGGCTCGAGTCGAAGTTGTCGACGCTGAAGGCCACGTACTCGTCGCCGACCACCTGCGCGCCGGCCTTGGTGATGTAGCCCTTGGCCGCGCCGTTGGTGTTGCGGCCCCAGATGTAGTCGTTGCCGATCAGGTACCACTTCTTGATCTTGCGTTCGGCGGTCAGCCAGGGGATCACGGGTTCGAGCTGCTGCGACGGCGTCTCGCCGTTCATGAAGGTCGCGGCCGAACATTCGCCGCCTTCGTACACCGGCGTGTAGAAGTAGGGAACCTGGCCCTTGAAGAGCGCGGTCAACGCGCCGCGCACCGCGCTGTCGTGCATGCCGATCACCGCCTCGGCCTTCGAGCCCTTCCAGAGCTTCAGCGCGGTCTGCGCGGCCTCGGCCGGCGGCAGGCCGGAGTCGCCGAACAGGATCTCGACCTTGCGCCCGAGGATGCCGCCGCGTGCGTTGAGCTGCTCGACGGCCAGCTCGGCGCAGGCCTTGGCCGACGGACCGAACAGGCTGGCCGGCCCGCTCTGCGGAATGAGCACCGCGACCTTGAGCGGCGTGGCGGCGAAGGCGGCCTGCGTGCCGAGCGCGGCGCAGGCGCTCGCCAACGTGCTGGCGAAGGAGACGAAGTGGCGACGGTTCATGGGGAACTCCGGGACGTGGATGAAGGAATCGGGCGTGTGACGGGCGGATGGATCAGGCGATCGCGGGCCGGCGCACCGGCGGCAGCACGGCTTCGAGCGCAGCGCCGATCGCCAGCAGATGGCGGTCGGACCCGGCCGGGCCGTCCAGCGCGAGACCGACCGGCAGGCCGTCCGCGCCGAGACCGGCCGGCAGGCTCAAGCCCGGAATGCCGGCGTTGCTGCCGGGGTCGGTGTTGCGGATGAAGGTCGGGAAGGCCGGCAGCACCTCGCCGTTGAATTCCGTGAGGCTCTCCGGCCCGACCTGGCGCGCCGTCAGCGGCGAGGTCGGGAACAGCAGCGCCTGCACGCCGTGCCGCGCGAACGCATCGCGGTACAGCGCCTGCAGTTGCTCGCGTGCCGCCATCGCGGCGCGGTAGGCGTCTTCGCCGATCGCGCCGCCGGCCAGCAGCGGCTGCAGGATGGCGGCGACGTCCGGGCTGCCGATGCCCGCGATCAGCGCCGCCATGTCGATCGAATGACCGGAGGCGCGCAGGTAGGCCGGCATCTCCACCATGAATTCATACAGCGCGACCGGAAAGCCGACCGCGTCGTTCAGTGCGTCCAGGCCGGGCAGGTCGACCTCGACCAGCACCGCGCCGGCGCGTTGCAGCGTGCCGAGCGTCTCGTCCATCACCGCGGCGACGGCGGCGTCCATCGGGCCCCAGAAGCGTGCGCGTGGCAGGCCGAGCCGCAGGCCGCGGATGTCGACCGATGCCAGTGATGCGAGCGGCGATGGCTCGCCGGCCAGCACCGCGTCCAGCAGCGCGAGGTCGCCGACGTTCCAGGCCATCGGGCCGGCGGTGTCGCGGGTCGAGGCGATCGGCGCGATGCCGGTGCCGTCGATGCGCCCGACGGTCGGGCGCAGGCCGGCGATGCCGCAGAGCGCTGCCGGCAGCCGGACCGACGCGCCGGTGTCGGTGCCGATCGCGCCCGGCACCAGTCCCGCCGCGACGATCGCGGCCGAGCCGCCACTGCTGCCGCCGGGAATGCGATCGGTCGCCCACGGATTGCGCACCGCGCCCGTCACCCCGTTGTGGCTGGAGATGCCGAAAGCGAGCTCGTGCATGTTGGCCTTGCCCGACACCACTGCACCGGCGGCGCGCAGCCGCTGCACGATGCGCGCGTCGGCGTTGGGCGTCTTGCCGCGCAGCGCACCGGTGCCGGCGCTGGTCGGCAGGTGCGCGGTGTTGATGTTGTCCTTCAGGCCCAGCGGCACGCCCAGCAGCGGTGCGCTGTCGCCACGGGCGATCGCAGCGTCGGCGTCGCGCGCCTGCGCCAGAAAGGGCGCGGCGTCGAAGTCGACGTAGCCGTTCAGATGCGACAACGCGGCCGTCCGCGCGGCCAGCGCTTCGGCGTGCTCCGCGCAGCTGAAATCCTTGTTCTTCAAGGCGTCCCTGAGCTGGCGCACCCCGTATTCATGCAGTTCCATGTCGATTCCCGGCACCGGTTTCACGTTCATTGATCAGCGGCTGCGGGAAGCTCGGTTCCCCAGTCGGCGAGCCTTCAGCTTAGGGAACGGGCGCTCGAAAAGCTCCCCTCGAAACCGATGGGAACGGATGCGGCGAGAGCGGGCACTCTTCCTGCATGTCGTGCTGACGACGCACTGCGTCCATCACCCGCCTGCACCGTCCTGGAGCCTTCCATGTACTTGTCCGACGCACAGACCACCGCGCTGGCCGAGAGCTTCCGGCTGCTCGTCAACGCCCAGAACCTGGACGAACTGCGGCAGGAACTGGGCGCGCCGATCACCCGCCTGCTGGGTGCCGATTCCGCCGTCTCGCGCGACCTCGACCCGCTCACGTCGACCTACACGATCCGCGTCGCCCACAACATCGACCCGGTCCATGCGAGGTCGTATGACCAGTACTACCAGTTCTGCGATCCGGTCACGCCCGCGCTGAAGCCGCGCGGCTGCTCGTCCTTCACGCAGGCGATGGACATGCGGGTGCTGCACAGGACCGAGTTCTTCAACGACTTCCTGCAGCCGCACGGCATGCACTGGGGCATGAACCTGTACGCGATGGCCGGCGGCCGGTGCGTCGGCGACCTGCTGGTGTTCCGCTCGCAGGCGCGCGCCGACTTCGAGAAGAACGACGTCGATCTGCTGCGGCTCATCGAGCCGGCCTTGACCGCCGCCTTCGTCCGGCTGCGTGGCGAGGCGGAGGTCGTGGTGCCGATCGATTCGACATTGGCCGCACCGGCTCCGGCTCCGGCATCGGCATCGGCGCAGGCTCCGGGTGACGCCCAGGCGCTGATCGCCGCCGGCCTCACGAAGCGCGAGGCGGATGTCGCCTTGCTGGTGTTCCGTGGCGCGGCCGACAAGGAGATCGCGCGGTCGCTCTCCGTCGAGGTGACGACCGTGCGCTACTACCTGAAGAACGCGGCCACCAAGCTCGGCGTGACCGGCCGCAGCCGGCTGGCCTTTGCCGTGGCCGAACTGCTGGCAGCGCGCCAGCCGCTGCGGCCCACGCGGCTGCAGTAAGCGGGACATCGCCTTCGGGCAGGGCGGGTTCACGCCGTCAGGCGCTCAGGCCTTCACGCCTTCACGTGCTCGGGCCCTCGCGGCTACAGTCGTCGGTCGCGGCCGGCTGACCCGAAGCACGGCGCATCAGATTTTTCCGACCATGAACCTGCTGAACCCTTCCCTCATCACGCACTGGCACGCCCACGTGTATTTCGATGCGTCGACGCGCGATGCCGCATGGACGCTGCGCGAAACCATCGAGGCCGAGCTGGCCGGGCGCGTGCAGATGGGGCGCTTCCATGAGAAGCCGGTCGGCCCGCATCCGATGTGGAGTTACCAGCTGGGCGTTGCCGCGGCGGACTTCACGCATGTCGTCGGCTGGCTGTCGCTCAACCACGGTGTCCTCGATGTCTTCATCCATCCGAACACCGGCGACGATCTGCGCGATCACCGGGACTGCGCGCTGTGGCTCGGCAGGTCGTATGCCTTGAACCTGGCGGTGTTCCAGCGCTGAATCGGCGCCAGACCGCACGGCGCGCCCCCGATGCGCCCGAACATCAGGCAAATATCCAAAGGGCAGAGGTCTTTTCTACAAGACAGCCAGTGCCGTCGCTGGGAAACTACCAGCCATGCGTGCTGTTGCCTCCTTCGATTCTTCCGATGCGCCGGCCCGGCCGCCGATGGCGATCGGTCGCGCACCGCAGTCGATCCTGGCGCCTGCGCCGACGGTGTTCGTCGTCGACGACGATGCGTCCATGCGCGGTGCGCTCGTCAGTCTCCTGCGCTCGGTGTCCTTGTCCTGCAAGGCATTCGAATCGGCTCAGGAATTCCTGCAGGAACCCGATCCGCAGGGGCCTGCCTGCCTGCTCCTGGACGTCCGGCTGCCCGGCGCCAGCGGCTTCGATGTCCAGCAGGCCGTGATCGACCGCGGTCGCGGCATCCCGATCATCTTCATCACCGGCCACGGCACCATCCCGATGACGGTGCGCGCCATGAAGGCGGGCGCGGTGGAGTTCCTGACCAAGCCCTTCGCCGACGACACCCTGCTCGACGCCATCCATCGGGCGCTCGACCGTGACCGTGCGATGGGCATCCACCGCGAGGCGCTCAACGACCTGAAGGCCCGCTACGACACGCTGACCCCGCGTGAGCGCCAGGTGATGGCGCTGGTCGTGTCGGGCCTGCTCAACAAGCAGGCGGCCGCGCAGCTGGGCACCAGCGAGATCACCGTCAAGGTGCATCGGCGGCAGGTCATGACCAAGATGCGCGCCGAGTCGCTGCCCGACCTGGTCCGCATGGCGGAGCGGCTGGCGGGTGCACGTCCGTCGTGAGGCGGCGCCCGCCCTGTACGTCTCGCACGCCCGCACGGCCCTATACGAAGGTGTAATGGCGTCGCCGTTTCGAATGCCTATGCTCGCCCGGATGACAAAGTCGGTGGTGATGGAGGTGTCGGCATGAGAGACAAGCCGATCATTGGCGTGGTGGACGACGACGAGTCCGTCCGGCTGGCGCTGGAGGCCCTGCTGCGGTCGGTCGGCTTCGGCAACCAGGGCTTCGCCTCCGGGCAGGAATTCCTGCAGGCCGGCGCGGCGGACCGCATCGACTGTCTCATCGTCGATCTCCGGATGAAGGGGATGTCCGGACTCGAACTGCAGCGTGCGCTGAACGAAGCCGGCAGCACCGTGCCGGTGATCTTCATCTCGGCGCATGGCGACGACGACGCGCGGCAGCGCGCGACGGCGGCGGGTTCCATCGGCTTCTTCTCGAAGCCGTTCGACGAGAAGGAGTTGCTCGAATGCGTGCGTCTGGCACTGGACCGTCGAGCCTGACCCGCCGACCCGATCGGTCGGCCTGAATGACCGACCTGGACGCTCCGCTCGTTCTGCCGCCGCAGGCATCGGCCGTGCCGCTGCCTGCACGGCTGGGCCAGCCGCTCGAACTCTCGGCGCTGCTGGGCATCGGCATCGGCATCGCGCGGGCACTCGGCTGCCTGCATGGGCGCGACATCGTCCACAAGGACCTGCGGCCTTGCAACATCCTGGTCGATGCCGCGGACGGCGTGGTCCTCACCGGCTTCGGCGACGCCTCGCGCGTCCCGCCTGAACGACTGCAGGCCCATCCGGCACTGGAGATGACGGATTCGCTGCCCTACATGTCGCCCGAGCAGACCGGCCGCATCAACCGCTCGGTGGACACGCGCAGCGACCTGTATGCGCTCGGCGTCACGCTCTACGAGATGGCGACGGGCGCGCTGCCTTTCCAGGCGACCGACGCGATCGAATGGGTGCATTGCCATGTGGCGCGCGAGGCCGTGCCGCCAGCAGCCGTCGTACCGACCTTGCCACCCGTCGTGTCGCACATCGTCATGCGGCTGATGGCCAAGGCGGCCGACGACCGCTACCAGACGGCCGCTGGCGTCGAGGCCGACCTGCGGCGCTGCGCGCAGGCACTGGCCCGGTGCGGCACCGTCGGCGACTTTGCGCTCGGCTTCCTGGACGTGCCCGATCGGCTGCTGATCGCCGAGCAGCTGTACGGGCGCGAGCCGCAGATCGCCGAACTCGGCGCCGCCTGCAGCCGCGTCATGGCGACGGGCCGCACGGAGCTCGTGCTCATCTCCGGCTATTCAGGGATCGGCAAGAGCGCGATCGTGGGCGAACTGCGCAAGTCGCTGGTCGCGCAGCACGCGCTGTTCGCCACGGGCAAGTACGAGCAGCACAAGCGCGACATACCGTACTCGACCATCGCGCAGGCGCTGCGCGGCCTGGTCGCCGATGTCCTGTGCAAGGACGCCGAAGGCCTGGCGGATTGGCGCCGTCGACTCTCGGACGCGCTCGGCGCCAACGGGCAGATCGTCGTCAACCTGGTGCCCGAACTCGCGCATGTGATCGGTCCGCAGCCAGCGCTGCTGGAGGTTTCCGCGCCGGAGAGCAGCCTGCGTTTTCAGCAGACGGTACAGCGCTTTCTGTGCGCCTTCGGCAGTGCCGAGCGTCCGCTCGTGCTGTTCATCGACGACCTGCAATGGCTCGACGTCGCCACGCTCGACCTGCTGGCCGCATTGGCGACGCAGCGCGACTTTCGCCATGTGCTGCTGGTCGGCGCCTACCGCAGCAACGAGGTCGATGCCGGGCATCCGCTGACTGCGACGCTGGGCCTGCTGCGCGATGCGGGCACACCGGTGTCCGAGATCGCGCTGCAGCCCTTGAGCGTGCGCGACCTCGAAGCGCTGGTCGCCCGGACGTTGCGCGACACGCAGGGCCGCAGCGCCTCGCTGGCTGCGCTCATCTGGGAGAAGACACAGGGCAACCCCTTCTTCGCCAACCAGTTCATCGCGGCGCTGGGCGAGCAGAAGCTGGTCTGGTTCGATCGCGCGGCCTTGTGCTGGCAGTGGGACATCGTCGGCATACGGGCGCGCAACTACAGCGACAACGTGGCCGACCTGATGGCGGACAAGCTGTCGCGCTTGCCGCGGGCAGCGCAGCATTGCCTGATGCTGCTCGCCTGCCTGGGTGCCAGCGCGTCGGTGCAGACGCTGTCCCGGATATCGGGGCTGCCGGTGGCCGATGTCCATGTGCAGCTGGCCGCGGCGGAGCAGGCCGGGCTGGTTTCGCGCGGTGCCGGCAGCTACCGCTTCATGCACGACCGGATCCAGGAAGCGGCCTACGAACTGCTGCCCGCGGCCGAGCGTGCGGCCATGCATCTCGATATCGGACGCCGGATGCAACGCCATGCCGGCGCGTCGGACATCGAGTCGATGGTGTTCGAACTCGTCCACCAGTTCGCTCGCGGCACCGGGCTGCTGGTGTCGGATGCGGAGCGGCGCGAAGTGGCCGCGCTGCACCTCGTCGCCGCGCGCCGGGCGGTCGTGGAGACGGCCTATGCATCGGCGCTGTCGTACCTGTCGAGCGGGGAGCAGCTCCTGCCTGTGGATGCCTGGCAGATCGACTACCGGCTTGCGTTCGACCTGTCGCGGGCGCGCGCCGAATGCGAGTTCCTGGTCGGCGACCCGTTGGCGGCCGATGCCAGGCTCGGCCGTCTCGCCGCGCGTGCATCGAACCTGCTCGACAAGGCCAGCGTGACCGGGCTGCAGGTGACCGTCTGCCTCGGTCTCGACCAGAGCGCGCGCGCCATCGCGACCTGCCTGGCCTTCCTGCAGGAAGCCGGCCTGCCGTGGCCGGCGCAACCGACGCGCGAGGATGCGGCGCGCGAGTACGCGGCGCTCGTCCAGCGCATCGACGGGCGTCCGATGGCGTCGTTGCTGGCGCTGCCGCCGATGGCCGACCCGTTGCGCCGTGCGACCCTGGACGTGCTCGCCGCCGTGCTGCCGCCGGCCTTCTTCAGCGACGAGAACCTCGTCTGCCTGGTGTTGTGCCGCATGGCCAGGCTCAGCGTCGACCACGGGAATGCGGACGCATCGCCGTTGGCCTACGCCTATCTCGGCATGATGGTCGGCCCCTATTTCGGCGACTACGAGACCGCCTTCCGCTTCGGCAAGCTGGGCTTCGACCTGGTGGAGCAGGGCCGGTACACGCGCTACAAGGCGCGGGTGTACATGTGCTTCTCGTACCACGTCATTCCGTGGGCCCGGGCGATCCGCAGCGGCCAGGGCCTGCTGCGCCGCGCTTTCGATGTGTCGCGCGAGTCGGGCGACGTCACCTACGCCGGCTTCAGCTCCTGCACGCTCGTGAGCAGCCTGCTGGCGTCGGGCGAGCCGATCGAGCTCGTGCGCCGGGAAGCGCAGGACCGGCTGGCTTTCGTCACGGCCGCGAAGTTCGGCCTGATCGTGGACATCATCACCGCGCAGCAGCGGCTGATGGCCACGCTGCAGGGCAATACGCCCGAGTTCGGTTCGTTCAACGACGCAGGCTTCGACGAGTGCCGCTTCGAGCAGCACCTGGCTGCAAACCGCAGCCTGGACATCGCCGCCTGCTGGTACTGGATCCGGAAGGCGCAGGCCCGCTTCCTGGCGGGCGATGCCGCGGCCGCGTACCGGTCGATCGCCAACGCGGCGCCCCTGATGTGGACCTCGAAGGGCCACTTCGAATACGCGGAATACCACTTCTACGGCGGCCTGATCCGGGCCGCCTGCTGCGACGGTGCGAGCGACGGCGATCGGCACATGCACCTGGCCGCACTCGATGCGCACCGTGCGCCGATCGACGACTGGGCGCGCCACTGCCCCGACAACTTCCTGTGCCGGTCGGCCTTGCTGTCCGCGGAGGCTGCGCGTCTTCGGGGCGATGACCTGGGCGCGATGCGTCATTACGAAACCGCCATCGCGTCGGCACGCGAGTCCGCGTTCCCGCACAACGAGGCGATCGCGCTCGAACTGTCCGCACGGTTCCACGCGTCCCGCGGCCTGCATGCTGCGGCGCACGGCCTGGTGCGCGCGGCGCGGCTGGCCTACGAACGCTGGGGCGCGACCGGCAAGGCGATGCAGCTCGACCGCACGCACGCGCAGCTGCGAGAAGAGTTCTCGGTCGGCCCGGCCGATGACATGGGCCGGCGGCTGGGTACCCTGGGTAGCGTCGACGTCGCGACCCTGCTGCGCACGTCCCAGGCGGTCGCGGCGGAGAAAGGCCTGGGCAACCTGATGCGCACGTTGATGACCATCGCGCTGGAGCATGCGGGCGCCGAGCGCGGCCTGCTCGTGCTGCCGCGCGGCGACCAGCTGCGGGTCGAGGCGCGTGCGAGCACGGCGCAGCGCCAGGTCGACGTCGTCGTGCGCAGCAGCGAAGCGACGGCCGATGCGCTGCCGCTGTCGGTGCTGCACTTCGCCATCCGGACCAAGGCGCATGTGCTGATCGACGACGCGCGGCAGCCCGGCCAATTTGCCGGCGACGTCTACCTTCAGCGGTCCGGCGCGCGATCGGTGCTGTGCCTGCCGCTGGTCAAGCAGGGCGAGTTGATCGGTCTGCTCTATCTGGAGAACACGCTGGCCGGATGCGTCTTCACGCCGGCGCGGGTCGCGATGCTGACCCTGCTCGCATCGACGGCCGCGATGTCGATGGAGAACGCAGCGCTCGAAGAGAAGGAGTCGCTGCTGCAGGAGGTGCATCACCGGGTCAAGAACAACCTGCAGCTGATCAGCAGCCTGCTCAACCTGCAGGCGTCGCGCATCGCCGACCCGGCGGTGGCCGAACTTTTCGCCGACAGCCGCAACCGGGTCCGTTCGATGGCGCTGGTGCACGAGAACCTGTACCGGGCGGGCAACTTCGCGCGCGTGCCGATGGCCGCGCACATCGGCAACCTGTGCGCGCAGCTGGTTCGCGCCTACGGCACCGACGAGCGCCAGGTCGCGCTGACGTCCCGCATCGACGACATCCAGCTCGGATTGAACCGGGCGGTCTCCTGCGGGCTGATCGTCAACGAGCTGGTGTCGAACGCGCTGAAGCATGCGTTTCCCGGTGAGCGCTGCGGCAACATCCGTGTCTGCCTGCGCACGACGCCGGAAGGGCGCTATGCCCTGTCCGTTGCGGACGACGGCATCGGCCTGCGGTCCGATGTCGACGTGGGCAGCGCCGAGTCGCTGGGCCTCCAGCTGGTGGACGACCTGACCCACCAGCTGCGCGGCGAGCTTGCCGTGCAACGCGATCGGGGCACGACCTTCGTCGTGACCTTCGATGCCGATACCGAGTCGGCGGTGGGCGCATGAAGTCCGCACGCATCCTGGTGGTCGAAGACGACCGTGTCGTGGCCCGCGACCTCAAGCAGCAGTTGACGCGGCTGGGCTACGACGTGGTCGGCACGACCTCGCGCGGGGAGGACGCCAGCGCGCTGGCGCTCGCGACCTCCGCCGACCTGGCGCTCACCGACATCCGGCTCGAAGGCCGGATGGACGGCATCGACGCCGCGCAGGACATTCGCCTGGCCTGCGACATTCCTGTGGTGTTCCTGACGGCCTACGCGGACGACGAGACCCTCAAGCGTGCGCGGATGACCGAGCCCTTCGGCTACCTCCTCAAGCCTTTCGAGGACTCGCAGTTGCGCACGGCGGTCGAGATGGCGCTGTACAAGCACGCCACCGATCGCAAGCTCAGGGACAGCGAGAGGCGCTACGCGGCAACGCTCTCCAGCATCGGCGATGCCGTCATCTCGACCGACGATGCGGGCCGCATCACCTACATGAATCCGGTGGCGGAGAGCCTGACGCGGGTCCGGGGCGCGGAAGCGCTCGGCCTGCAGCTGCACGAGGTCTATCGCGTGGTCGACGAGGAAACCGGCCTCGCCGTGGTGCCGACCACGGCGCGGACGCACGGCATGCAGCAGTCGACGGACGCGACCAGCCAGAGCCTGCTGCTCTTGCGGCATGGCGATGGTTCCATGCCGATACCCATCGAACAGTCGGCCTCGCCGATCATCGACGACCGCGGCCACGTCACCGGCACGGTGCTGGTCTTTCGCAATCTCGCCCACCGGCGTTCGGTCGAGAAGGCGTTGCGCGATGCGCAGGCCGAGCTGGCGCGGGTGTCCGGGCTGACGACCATGGGCGAGCTCGCGGCGTCGATCGCGCACGAGATCAACCAGCCGCTCGCCGCGATCGTCACGCATGCGAGCGCGGGCCTCAACTGGCTGCGCCGGCCGGTGCCCGAACTCGGCGAGGTCGAGCAGGTGCTGAACCGCATGCTCGCGGACGGCACGCGCGCGGCCGGTGTCATCAAGGGCCTGCAGGCGCTGGCGCGCAAGTCAGGCCCCGAACTGACGCGCCTCGACATGCCGGCGACCATCCATGAGGTCGTTGCGCTGATGCGGGCCGACCTGCAGCGCCATGGCGTGCGGGTGCAGACCGGCCCCTTCGGCGCACAGGCCTTCGTGCTGGGCGACCGCATCCAGGTCCAGCAGGTGCTGGTCAATCTGCTGCGCAACGGCATCGAGGCGATCCGGGACAGCGACGACCCGACGCGCCTGCTGGTGGTGAAGACCGAGACCACGCCCGAAGGCGATGTCGTGGTCAGCGTGATCGACTCCGGCGACGGCATCGCCGAAGCGCACCGGGACAGGCTGTTCGACGCCTTCTTCACGACGAAGAAGCATGGCATGGGCATGGGGCTGGCCATCTGCCGATCGATCGTCGAGGCGCACCAGGGGCGCCTGTGGGCGAGTGCCTGTCTTCCGCGCGGGACGCAGTTCGCGTTCATGCTGCCGGCTGGAGCGGCCTGATGCCGTTTTTCCTCGCTCCTCTCTCTTCTGGACGATGGGCAGCAGGGCACAACGGCGGGTGCGGCAGAAGGCATTGCTCCCTACGATGGCCACAGACCGAAGACTCTCTTCAAGGACCCCCTCTGCATGTCGCCATCTGAATCCGACAACTCATTCAACACCGACCGACGAAAACTCCTCGTGGCCGGCGCGGGAATCGCCGCGGTGACCGGTCTGCCCTTGATGGCAGCGGCCGCCGGGGCGAGCAAGCCAGGCGCAAATTCTGCGCATCCGAAACCTCTGAAAGGACAGAAAACCATGGGCACCATCACCACCAAGGACGGCACGGAAATCTTCTACAAGGACTGGGGCAAGGGCCAACCCGTCGTGTTCTCGCACGGCTGGCCGCTGAGCTCGGACGACTGGGACGGCCAGATGCTGTTCTTCATGCAGCAGGGTTACCGCGTGATCGCGCACGACCGTCGCGGCCACGGCCGTTCGAGCCAGGGCTCGACCGGCCACGACATGGACCACTACGCCGACGACCTGGCGGCCGTGACCGAACACCTGGACCTGAAGAACGCGATCCACGTCGGGCATTCGACCGGCGGCGGCGAGGTCGCACACTACATTGCGCGCCACGGCAGCAAGCGCGTTGCCAAGGCCGTGCTGATCAGCTCGGTGCCGCCGCTCATGGCGAAGACGGCCGCCAACCCGAACGGCGTGCCGATGGAGGTGTTCGACGGCATCCGTGCGGCCGTTGCGGCCAACCGTCCGCAGTTCTTCAAGGACTTCACGCTGCCGTTCTATGGCTACAACCGGCCCGGCGCGAAGATCTCCGAAGGCATCCGCGACCAATGGTGGCGGCAGGGAATGATGGGCTCGATCCAGGCGCACTACGAAGGCATCAAGGCCTTCTCGGAAACCGACTTCACGGAAGACCTCAAGAAGATCGACGTGCCGACGCTGGTGATGCATGGTGACGATGACCAGGTCGTGCCGCTCGCCATTTCGAGCGAGCTGACGGCCAAGCTCATCAAGAACGCGAAGCTGAAGGTCTACCCGGGCTACCCGCACGGCATGTGCGCCACCAACGCCGACGTGATCAACCCCGATCTGCTGGCGTTCTTCAAGAGCTGATTCGGGCGGCTGGGCGCCCCTTGCCGTTGCAAGTCGGCGCTCAGATCCCCGAGCCGAGCAGTCCGCGGCGCTGCGCGATGGAGGCTGCCTCGGTCCGCGTCCGGGCGCCGAACTTCGCGAGGATCGCCTTCACATGCGCCTTCACGGTGCCGACGGAAATGTCGAGCTCGGTGGCGATCGTCTTGTTGACGTGCCCGACGGCGATCAGGCGCAGCACGTCGCCCTCGCGCGAGGTCAGTTCCTTGCGATTGAGGCCTTCGACGACGCGCTGCGCCGCATGCGGATCGAGATGGCGCTGCCCGCGATGCAGCGCGCGAACGCCCTCGATCATCTCGTCGATGGCGCAGCCGAGCAGCAGGTAGCCGTGCACGCCGAGGTTCAGCGCATGGCGAATCTCCGATTCGGTGTCGCGGTGGCTGATCACCATGACTTTCGGTCGCCCGGCCTGCGGGCGATCTGGCGTCGGCCTATCGGTGCCGAAGCAGGCCAGCGCCGTTTCGTAGTCAGCGACCAGTACGTCGATGGCCGGTCGTTCCCATGGCGCCGGCATGGGGTCGCCGGTCGGCGTGCGGACCTCGAAGTCCTGTACCGACGCCAGGCTGGCCGCGAGCCCGGCATGCACCAGCGGGTCCTTGTGGGCAACGGCGATCGAGATCCGGGCAGCGGGCAAGGCTGAACTCCAGGGTGTCATGGCAACTCCTCTTTGACTGCTGGGCAGCGCGGTCCATCTCTCCAGACGGACGCGCGGCTACCTCTTTGTGCAGACGAGTCTAGGGAGAGCCGGGGCGCAGCTCAATTGAGCCTTGGTATAGGGCGAAGGCGGCCCGTACGCTGCTGGCGACCTGGCATCTCGTGCCGGCCGGCCCGTCGCTAAGAGGCGGCCGCGCGGCGCCACGTCGCCGGTGCCATGCCGACCTGCCGAGTGAAGGTCCGCGTGAGATGGCTCTGGTCAGCAAAGCCGCAGGCGATGGCGATCTCCGCGATCGGCAAGCGCGTGGCGCTCAGCAGTTGCCTGGCCTTGTCCACCTTGTGCTGCTGCAGCCACTGGTGCGGCGTGGTGCCCGTGCTGTGCCGGAATGCCTTGGAGAAATGGGCTCGCGACAAGCCGCAGGCGCTCGCGACTTCGGCGATGGAGATGTTCCCGTCGATGCGCCGCGCGAGCAGGTCCTTCGCCGTGCGCTCCCTGGCCGCCGAGAGACCGCCGACGGGAACGCGCGCCGGCGCGCGCAAGCCGCCATAACGATGCAGCAGGTGCGCACTGACCGCCAATGCCAGGTGATCGAAGAAGAGCTGGCTGGTGTCCTCCGGCGCATGCAGCGCGGGCAGCAGCGTCGCACCCAGGTGCGCGATCACCGGGTCCGTGAGTCCGGGCTCGCACCGAAGCCCGCCCACGCGCGCCGCGCCGACGTCGTCCGCGAACTCGTCGATGACCGACAAGGGCATGTAGAAACTCAGTGCGTCGAGCGGGCTTCCGGCAAAGGTCCGGACCTCGTCGCGCAGGTCGAGGATGCGGATGGCATCCTTCGGGTAACCGCGCTTCAGCATCAACCGGCCTCGGCGCCAGGTCTCGTGGTCAGCGACCTCGCTGAGTTGCAGTTCGCAGAGAAAGCTCTCTTCGGCCGGGATGGTCTCGGTCATGCCGAGCGGGCTGCATCCGCTGAAGAGCCGGGTCGCCGCAAGCTGGCCCGTGCTGAACGAGGTGGTCGACAGCGAAGGCGCGTGGCGCAGATGGAAGTAGCGGCCCATGCGGTCCCCGAACGCACCGGCAGCCGATGAGATGGCGCTGCTGCCGCTCCGCGCGAGATGGGCGACGTATCGTGGAGCAGGGCTAGGTGTCGTGGGCATCGGCACCATTCTCAGAAGCCGCGCCAGCGCGCGCATCCCTCCTTGTCGGCGTTCATCCCGTGTCGTTGGACGCCTCGCTGGCTCTCTCCTTGGAGAGTGGCGGCAGGGATGGTCCGGTGTGCAAGACCTCAGGCGGCCGGCCGCATCCCGCCCATCAGCACGCCCAACCACCGTGGCCGCCAGCTCAGCGTGAACGCGATCGCGAGCGCACTGCCGGCCAGCGTCATGAACCAGACCAGCGCGGCCATCGAAGCGTGATCGACCCGCAGGCACAGCAGCAGCGACACGACGAGCCCGGTGACGCCGAGCACGCGCAGCAGCAGCACGGTCGCGCGCGATGCGGGAGCAGGCCCGAACGCCTGTTCCCAATGCACCTCCATCGCCAGCGCCAGCCAGCCCAGGCCGGCCAGATTGGCCACGACGGCCAACAGAAGGAAGAGGGCTTCAGGGGCTTCAGGCACGGGCTCGCTCCCTGGCGGAGGTCACGGTCCGCGTGGCGGCCGCTGCCGTCGATGTACCCGCACGGCGCCCGAGCTTGCGCGCGGTCAGCATCGCGATCACCGCGCTCGCGAGCATGAACAGGTCCACGCCTGCCACCGGCCAGTAGCCATCGCCGAGCGTGCGCAGCAGATGGTCGCCGGTCGTCATCCAGTTCAGCAGCACCGCAGCCACCGCCATGGCGGCAACGGCCCAGCACTGCTCGACCCAGGCTGGCGCCATCTTTGCCTCGGCCACCGGCGCGGTCCGCCAGATGCCGTGCACGAAGGCCAGCACCCAGGCGCCCCAGAAGATGTACTGCTCCATGTCGCCCTTGCCGGGCATGCCCGCGGGAAGTTCGGACGGCAGCAGCCGGTTGCCGATCAGCATGGCCAGCGCTGCGACCAGCATGCCGGTCACCGTCGACACAGCGAAGGCATCGACCCAGCGCGCGCCGCTCTTCCCCTGCTTCGCATGCTGGCGCTTGCGCTTCTCGACGAAGAAGATGAAGCCGGTCGCGATGCAGGCGCAGCCCGACAGCCCGCCCAGCACGTACAGCCACCGCAGCAGCCAGTGCCGGAAGTGCTGCAGGTGCAGGCCGGTCAGGAAGGTGTTGATGCTCGCCACCGGCGTCAGCGGCGGGTCTTCGCGCAGCAGCTCGCCGGTCGAGCCCTTGAAGTGCATGCCTTCACCGGTCAGCGCGATGCGGTCGGTGCCGGCGCGGTACACGCTCACGTAGCTGTTGGCGTCGCCCACGTGCTGAACACTCAGGAAGCCGACGTCGCCCGCCATGTCCTTGGCGGCCCATCGGCGCTGCGCCTCGGCCACCATCGCGTCGACCGACGCGAGCGGTGCGGCGGTGCCTGCGCGGTCGTGCGGCAGGCCGGTTTCCAGCGCCTCGTGCTTCTCGTGCAGCTCATGCAGCGGCTCGAGCTGGGTGTGGGTCACGGGGAAGTAGATGCCGCCGAAGATCACCAGCCCCGAGAACGCGAAGATGAAGTGGAAGGGCAGGGCGACCACGCCGGTCAGGTTGTGCAGGTCGAGTGCGCTTCGCTGCGTGTGCTTCTTCGGACGGAAGGTGAACAGCTCGCGGAAAATCTTGCGGTGCATCACGACACCGCTGACGAGTGCGACC
>JAZKDL010000469.1:0-3090 GCA_040387575.1 Pseudomonadota bacterium | reverse complement strand
GTGCCGCCCGCGCGCCTCGCCGGTCTTCAGGCCGCCGCGCAGAAAGCCGGTGTGCCCTTGCGCACGGTTCGTGCGACGCAGGACGATGCAGACACCTTGGCGCACGCGCTCGACGGCGCCGCGCTGCTGGTGATCGACGCACCGCATGCGAGCGTGGCGCAGGCCGCAGCGGCCCGCTTCGGCGACCGCATCGCGCAGGGCCGCACGCCGTACGTGCTGATCGGCGAGGCGGCCTCGGTCGCGAAGGGCCAGCCGTTCGCCGTGCCGCCGCTGGCCGCCGAGCGCGGTGTCGACGCGGCCTGGGCGCAGCGCCTGCGGGCGTACTGGCGCTTCGGCGGTGCGGCCAACACGGCGGCCGCGATGGCTGCGTTGCGACAGATCGGCGACGGATCGGGCCTGCCGGAGCCGGTCGAGTTGCCGCCGGCCGGCTTCTACCACCCGGCGTGGCCGCGCATCGAGCGCGACATCGCCGCACTCGCGAATCTGCCGCAGCCGCCGGTCGCGCTGTCGGGCGTCGCCGATGGCGCGCCGGGCATGGCCGCGCCGACCGTCGCCATCGCCGTCAACAGCGCAACCTTCACCAGCGACGACACCGGCTGGCTCGACACGCTGATCGACGCGCTCGCGCAACGCGGCCTGCGCGCCTATGCGTTCTACGGGCCACGCCAGCAGCCGGATCTTTTCTATCGGATGACGCATGACGATGCGCGTGGCGCGGCCGGCACTGCAGGCAAGGCCCGCGTCGCCGACCTGCTGATCAACGCCGCGCTCGTCTTCAATCCGAACGAGCGCAAGGCCGAGTTCGAACGCATCGGCGTGCCGGTGCTGCAGACGCTGCCCGCGCTCGCGATGGACGCGGCGCAGTGGACGCAGAGCAAGGACGGCCTGGCGTCGTCCGACGTGGCCTTCTACTACGCACCGAGCGAGCTGGCGGGCGTGGTCGACCCGATGTTGATCACCGCGCGCGACACGACGACCGGCGTGCAGCAACCCTTGCCGCTGCAGATCGCTTCCGTCGCCGACAAGGCGGCCGCGGTGCTGCGCCTGCAGCGCACGCCGACGTCCGCTCGCCGGGTCGCCGTGCTGGTCTACAACTACCCGCCGGGCGAGGCGAACTTCGGTGCGTCCTTCCTGAACGTGCCGCGCAGCGTCGATCGGATGCTGGGCGCGATGTCGGCCGCCGGCTACCGCACCGAAGCGCCGGGCGCCGACGCGCTGATCGCGCAGGTGCAGGCGACGCTGTCCGCGTCGTACGACACCGGGCAGTTCCAGCCGCTGCTCGACCGCGACCTGGCCGACACGCTGCCGCTGGCGCGCTACCTGGCCTGGTTCCGTGCGCTGCCCGCCGAAACGCAGCAGCACATCGAGGCCTACTGGGGTGCGCCCGAACGCTCGACGATGCTGCACACCGTGGCGGGCGCGCCGGCCTTCATCATCCCGCGCGTGCGCTACGGCAACGTGGTCGTGATGCGCCAGCCGGCGCGGCTCGAACCGGGCGCCGACGCGGCGCGCAGGTCGGCGCAGCTGTACCACCGCGAGTCGATCCCGCTGAGCCACAGCTACCTCGCGACCTATCTCTGGATGCGCACGCAGTTCGGCGCGAATGCGGTCGTGCATGTCGGCACGCACGGCACGGTCGAGTGGTCGCCGGGCAAGCAGCGCGGACTGTCGGCGCTGGACGATCCGCTGCTCGCGCTGGGCGACCTGCCCAATGTGTATCCGTACATCATGGACAACCTCGGCGAAGCCACCACGGCCAAGCGCCGCGGCCGCGCGACGATGGTCAGCCATTCGACGCCGATGTTCTCGCCGGCCGGCTTCCGCCCCGAGGCCGCGGCGCTGCACGAGCGCATGCACGACTGGGAAACGCTGTCGCCCGGCGCGGTGAAGTCGGCGCTCGAAGCGCGGCTCGCGGCCGATTTCGTCGCGCAGCACTACGACCGCGATCTGCACTGGACGCCACAACGCATCCGCGCCGACTTCGAAGGCTTCATGGCGGTGCTGCATCCGTACCTGGACGAGCTGGCGCAGACCGCGCAGCCGCTCGGTCTGGCGACCTTCGGCGAGGCGCCATCGGCCGAGCGGCGGCGTTCGACCATCCTGCAGATCCTGCGCAAGCCGCTGGCCGAGGCGTTGGGCGAAGACCCGGACGAAGCCTTGCTGGTCGATGCCAGCCGGCTCGCGGGCACGCGGATGGCGCGCTGGGTCGATCTGGCGTTGACGGACGCCGATGCGGCGAGTCGGGAGGGCAGGGAACCATCGGCGTCGCTGGTACTGGCACAACGTGCGCAGCAACTCGATGCGGTGCTCGCGCACAACGAGGAGCTCGACGGTTTTCTGGCCGCGCTCGACGGCCGCTACCTGGCGTCGCGCTACGGCGGCGACCCGGTGCGCAACCCCGACAGCCTGCCGACCGGCCGCAACCTCTACGGCTTCGACCCGAGCCGCGTGCCGACCCGCGCCGCCTGGGACATCGGCGTGCAGGCGATGGACGCCTGGGTCGCGCAGCATGCGTTGGCGAACGGCGGTCGCGCACCGGAGAAGATCGCCTTCACGCTCTGGGCCGGCGAGACGCTGCGCCACCAGGGCGTGATGGAGGCGCAGGCGCTGCACGCGATGGGCGTGCGTCCGCGCTGGGACGACGGCGGGCGCGTGATCGGCATCGACGTCGTGCCGGCGGCCGAACTGGGGCGTCCGCGGATCGACGTGCTGGTCAGCGTCACCGGGTCATACCGCGACCAGTTCCCGAACGTGCTGCGCTGGCTCGACGAGGCCGCGCGCCGGGTGGCTGCGCTGCCGGAAGTCGACAACGCCGTGGCGCGCCACAGCCTCGCGATGGCCCGCCGACTGCAAGCCGACGGCGCATCGCCGGCGGAGGCCCGACGCTGGTCGACCGCGCGCGTGTTTTCCAACGCGCAGGGCAGCTACGGCGCCGGGCTGGAAGAGACCGCGCTGGCCACCGATCTCTGGAAAGGCCAGCGACGTGCCGGCGGCGATGCGCAGATGGCGCAGCTCTTCATCGACCGCATGGGGCATGCGTATGGCGACGGGCTCGACGGCGCGGCGCGGCAGGGTGCGTTCGCGGCCAAT
>JAZKDL010000468.1:0-5617 GCA_040387575.1 Pseudomonadota bacterium | reverse complement strand
ACACGGGTGATCGAGCCGTTGCTCAGGACGCTCAATTCCGAGCAGCGAACGGCATTTTTGCCCCCGGACATGGGACTCTGGTTTCCAGGCAGGACTGCGCCTCGGATTGGGGGCACGCTGACCAACCGCGACCTGCCGTGCCTGGTGCCGCGCGACGGCGTCGCCGACCTGGCGGTGGCCGATTCGCTGCCCGTGTCCTCGGTCGGGCTGATCCGCCCGCCGAGCACGCCCAAACCGCCGTTCGCGCAGCGCGAGATCGCCTGGCGGCTGATCCGGCAGCTGGGCTTCAACCACCTGCCGCTGGCCGACATGCCGCACCGCGAAGGCGCGCAGGCATTGCGCGACATGCTGCGACTGTTCGTGGCGGTCGACAACGCGGCGCAGCAGCGGCAGATCCAGAGCCTGGTCGGCTCGCGCATCGAACCCGTCACGCGGCGGCTGCCGGGCGCGGGGCCGTTGATCTATGGCCGCGGCGTGCTGTGCACGCTGAGCGTCGACGAAGAGGGCTTCTCGGGCACCAGCCCCTACCTGTTCGGGTTGGTGCTGGAGCGCTACCTGTCGCGCCACGTCAGCATCAACGTGTGCACGCAGACTGGCCTGGAGTCGATGCAACGCGGCACCATCGCGCGCTGGCCGGTGCGCATGGGTGGAAGGGGCATCGTCTGATGCGGCGTGACGCGGAGACCGTTGCGACGGGCCTGCCGGCGTTGCTGTCGCGCGTGCGCATCGCGCCTTGGACGTTCGGCTTCGTGGCGCTGATGCGGCGCATCGGCGCACTGCATCCGCAGCAACCGCAGATCGGGCGCGCGCTGCGGCCGCAGCAGGAGCCTTTCCGCCTCGGGCAGACGGCCGCGTTGACCTTCGCGCCGCGCGAGATCGCCGAGGTCGTGCTGCCCGGCGAAGCTGCCGACGCGGCGGCGGGCAGCGCCATGCCGCGCGGGGGCAACAACCCTGCGCATCCCGCGATTCGGCTCTATGGCCTGGGCCTGCTCGGACCGAACGGCCCGCTGCCGCTGCACGATACCGAGACCGTGCGCGAGCGCACGGATAACCACAACGACGGCACGCTCGCCGACTTCCTCGACATCTTCCACCACCGCTATCTCACCCACATGTACCGCGCGTGGGCACAGAGCCAGGCGGCGGCCGGTCTCGACCGCACGGACGACGAGACATTCAGCCGCTACATTGCAAGACTGACGGGGCATGACCCATTGGAGATCCGCGATTCGGTGCTGCCCGCGCATGCGCGGCTGGCCGCATCGACCTACCTCGGCCGCGACGCGCGCAACCCCGACGGGCTGGGGCGCACGCTCGCGCATTTCTTCGCGGTACCGGTACAGCTGCATGAGTTCGTCTTGCACTGGATTCGCATCGACGCCGAGGACCAATGCCGCCTTGGGCTGCCGCGCATGTCGACTGTGATGGGCATCGGCGCCATCGCGGGCGAGGTCGTGGCCGACCGGCAGAACAAGTTCCGCCTCGTGCTCGGACCATTGAGCCTCGCGCAGTACCTGCGCTTCACGCCGCAGGGCCGCGACCTGCCGCTGCTCGTCGAGTGGGTCCGCGCATTCGTCGGTTACGAGTTCGTCTGGGAGGTCGAACTGCGGGTGCGCAGCGATGGTGTTGCGCCCACGCGGCTGGGCGAGCAGCAGCGGCTGGGCTGGTCGACCTGGCTCGGCAACGCTTCAGGCGACGACGTTGCGGCGCCGATCGATGCCGGCCCGGGCTATGCCGTCGGCATGGTCTTCGAACCCGAGTGCCACGCGCGGCCGGCATCGACCGCTGCTGCGTGCCCTCCTTACTTTTCCGGAGTGCCATGAGCCCCCAAGATATCGCGCGCGACGCGGCCCTGATGCAGCCGGTCACTTCGAACGAGCCCTGTGGGCCGAGCCTGGAATACGACGCCGAGTTCGCGGTGCTGCAGGCGCGCCTGACGCCTGGCACCGAAGCGCAGTACGGTCAGTTCGTCGGTGTGCCCGAGGCGCCCAATTGGGCCGAGATCGAACGCGATTGCCGACGGCTGATGTGGCGGACCAAGGACATCAACCTGATGGTCTCGCTGTGCCGCGCGCGCACCCGGCTCGCACAGGCTGGCGGCCTGGTGCAGATGTTGTCGACGCTGCACGCCATGCTGAAGGCGTGGCCCGAGGCCATGCATCCGCAACGGACGATCGACGGCGAGCCCGACCCTGCCGTCCGCGCCAACGCACTCGCCGCTCTGGCGGATCCCGATGGCTTGCTGGGTGACGTGCGCGACATCGTCGCCGCCACCCAGACTGTGCTGCGGCTGACTGTCCGAGACGTGGAGCGCGCGCTGGCACCGCGCCGTGCGCCGGACGCGCTCGATGCGGATGCCGTCTTGCAGCAACTTCATGCGCTGCGCGTGGCGGCGGCCGGCGACCCGCTCGCCCCCGTCAATCTGCTGGCACAGGCTTGGCGAATAGTCGGTGAGATCGAAGCATGGATCGATCTGCATCTGCATGACCACGGCCCCTTGTTGAAGCCGCTCACGCAGCTGCTGCGGCCCTTTGCCGAGCCCGCAGCGCCGCCCTTGGTCGCACCGACCCCCGGCGCTCTGGAAGCCAGTGCCAGGTGGGTCTCGACGCCGGGTGGCCTGCAGGCCGTGGCACATGGCGCCATGCCCGCAACGGCACCATTCCCGTCCAACGGTTCTGCTGCTTCTGCCGCTTCCACTGAACCCACCATGTCGACCCGCGACGACATGCTGCACCGCATCCGCGGCGCGCGTGACTGGTTCGAGACGCACGAGCCCAGCAGTCCGGTCGCCGTATTGCTGAAGCAGGCGGAGCGCATGGTCGGCAAGCGCTTCCACGAGATTGCAGACGCGATTCCGCTGGATCTGCTGCGCCGATGGGAGACGGCGGAAGAAGACAGCGGGGCCGCGCGATGATCGATGTCATTGCACCGCTGCTGTCGGGTTTGGTCGCCGGACTGGTCGGTTCGCTCGTGGGCGGCGCAGTGGTCTGGTGGTCGCTGCGTGGCCGAATGGACGTGCTCGCTGCGGTGTCGCGTGTGCCGCAGAGCGACTCGCCGTCTTTGGCCTGCCTGCGTGAAGACGTCCGTCGGTTGGTTCTGCAGCAGGCGGCGCAAGACGAAGTCCATATCGAGCGCCTCCACCAGTGGCAACGCGACTTGATGCGCTTTCTGGGCGACAGCCAGAAGCGCCAGACGGACGACTTCCGCGCGTTGCTGCAGCCAGCGACGGCATCGCCATTGGCAGCGTCGACCGCGTCCGCGCCGGTGCCGATCGCGACAGTCGTGTCTGCAGCGGCCTCGTGTCCGCCGGCCCCGGTCCCGAGGCCGCTGCCATCCGACGCGCCCTCTTTTGTCGCGGTGCTGCCAGCGCGCGAACTCACGGACGAAGAAATCGATGCGCTACCGCCCGAACTGCCTGAGCCGACGCGGCGCAAGCGGTTGGCGCAGCGGGCCGCGGCGCCGCCGATGCGCGGCATCTGAGCGAGTCGTCGAACGCTGGAGGTGACGCGTCAGGCACGCCTGCGCGTGCAGCAGAAAACCGAGCGTCGCCGTATAGTGACCCGGTCGCGCGCGCCCGGCGCACGACGCTCCCAGCCATCCATTCAAGCCCCCATGGACCGCCAAAACTCCCTCCAGCCCGACAACCCCCTCCGCTACGGCAGCGGCCAATCCGTTCGTCGCCTGGAGGACCAGGCGTTGCTTTCAGGCCTGGGCCAGTACACCGACGACGTCGACGTGCCCAACCAGGCCCACCTGATCTTCCTGCGGTCCCCGTATCCGCATGCACGCATCGTGTCGATCGACATGTCGTCCGCGTTGGAGCTGCCCGGTGTTCTCGGCATCTTCACTGGCGCCGACCTGGCCGCTGCAGGCGTCAAGCCGTTGGCGACGACGACCGGCTTCAAGCGGCCGGGTGGCGGGCCCGGCGTGTCGCCAGCGCGACGTGTGCTGGCGCACGAACGCGTGCGTTTCGTCGGTGAGCCGGTCGTCGCCGTGGTCGCCGAAAGCGTTGAGCAAGCGCGCAATGCGGCCGAGGCCGTGTTCGTCGATTACGAAGAGCTGCCGATGGTGGTCGACTTGCACGCCGCGGTTGCGCCCGGTGCGCCAGCGCTGCTGGACGATGCGCCCGACAACGTCGCGGCCGAGACGCGCTACGGCAGCGTCGACGCGACGGCCGCTGCCTTTGCACGCGCCGCGCATGTGGTGGCGCTCGACATCGTCCACCAGCGCCTGGTGGCGCTGACGATCGAGCCGCGCGCCGTCTCGGCCGACTACGATGTGACGACGCAGCGCATCACCATCCGCATGAGCACGCAGATGCCGAGCGGCGTGCGCAATTCGGTGTGCGACGCGATCGGCCTGCCGAAAGACAAAGTGCGAGTGATCGTCGGCGACGTGGGCGGCGGCTTCGGCATGAAGACCAACGCTTACCCCGAGGACGTGGCCACCGCCTTCTGCGCGAATGCGTTGCAGCGCCCGGTCAAGTGGGTGGCCGACCGCAGCGAGGAATTCGTGTCGTCGTCGCACGGCCGCGACGTCGACGGCCATGCCGAACTGGCACTCGACGCCGACGGCAAGATCCTCGCGCTGCGCGTCGCGACACTGGCCAACGTGGGCGCCTACGCAGCGCCCACCGGCGTGGCCATCCAGTTGCTCATCGGGCCGTGGGTGTCGACCAGCGTGTACGACATCCAGACGATCGACTTCCATTTCCGCGCGGTGCTGACCAACACCGCACCGACCGGCGCCTACCGTGGCGCGGGCCGGCCCGAGGCGATCTACACGATCGAACGGCTGCTCGACGAGGCGGCCCGCCAGAGCGGCATCGACCGCATCGAACTGCGCCGCCGCAACTTCATCCGGCCCGAACAGATGCCCTACAAGAATCCGATGGGGCAGGTCTACGACACCGGCGAGTTCGAACGCATCATGGACGCCGGACTGGCGCTGGCCGACTGGAACGGCTTCGAGGCCCGCGCCGCGCAGTCGCAGGCCGCGGGCAAGGTGCGCGGGCTCGGCATCGCGACCTTTCTTGAATGGACCGGCGGCAACGCCTTCGAGGAACGCGTGACGGTGGCGGTCAAGGCCGATGGCGTGATCGAGGTGTTCTCGGCCGTCAACGCGATGGGGCAGGGCATTGCCACATCGCTCGCGCAACTCGCGGTCGACACCTTCGGCGTATCGATCGACAAGGTCCGCGTGATCCTCGGCGACACCGACCGCGGCGACGGCTTCGGCAGCGCGGGCTCGCGCTCGCTGTTCACCGGCGGCTCGGCGGTCCGGATCGGCGCCGAGCGCACGATCGACAAGGGCCGCGAACTGGCCGCCGCCGAGTTCGAGGCCGCGCCCGACGACGTGACCTATGCCAACGGCCGCTTCACCGTGGCCGGCACCGACCTGGCCATCGACCTGTTCGCGCTCGCGGGCAAGCAGCCCGACAGCCAGATCTTCATGGACTCGACCAGCGCGGTGGCCGGCCCGAGCTGGCCGAACGGCTGCCACGTTTGCGAGATCGAGATCGATCCGCCGACTGGCGAGATCGCGGTGCTCGCGTACAGCTCGGTCAACGACGTGGGCCGCGTGGTCAACCCGATGATCGTGCGCGGCCAGCTCGAAG
>JAZKDL010000467.1:0-2629 GCA_040387575.1 Pseudomonadota bacterium | reverse complement strand
TTGCAGATCCAGGTACGCCGCCACGCGCATCAGCCGGCGCACGCCGATGTCGTCGAGGGCGCCGCGCTCGAGGCGAGACAAGGTGGCGATGCCCATTCCGAGGGCGGTGGCCACAGCCTGGAGCGTGTGGCCCCGCTGCTTCCGGGCATCGCGAATGGCTTGGCCAATCTCAGACAAGGTCATATTTTTCCGATGCGATAAATTTCTTGGCTATCTCATCCACATTTATCTTAAGCGATAAATTATTGGATCGAGAAACTTATCGCATCCGATAAATATTGGCAGTTGTAAGCAGAAATTTGTCGTATACGACAAATATTCCGCTCTTTCTGCCCACTAGAACCGATACGCCCCGCCGAAGCCCACCGTCCAGTTGCGGCCCGGCGCCGGCTCGTAGTAGCGGCTGTTGCTCTCGTTGACGATCACCGAGCCCGCGTACGTGCGGTCGAACAGGTTGTCGATGCGCGCGAACGCGTTCAGCTCCCAGCCCTCCCAGCGCTTGACGTAGCCGGCGTGCAGCGCGGCGACCGCATAGCCCGGCGCGCTCGCGGTGTTCAGGTCATTCGCCTGGATGCGGCTCAGCGCGCGCAGCTCGGCGCCCGCGCGCCAGCCTTCGGGCGGCGCCCAGCCGTAGGCCAGGAACAGCGCGTTCTCGGCGATGCCCGGAATGCGGTTGCCCGATGCCACCGCATTGCCCGCGGCGCAGGGCGACGGCGAACAGAAGCCGTCGCGGTAGCGCGCGTCGAGCCAGGTGTAGGCGACCTCGGTGCGCCAGTGGCCGGCGCTCTCGTGCTGCCAGCCGATCTCGACGCCGTCGCGGCGCGTGCGGCCGGCGTTCTGGTAGGTCGTGCGGCCACCGCTGCTGGTGGCGGTGACGATCTCGTCGTCGGTGCGCGTCTGGAAGACTGCGGCAGTCAGCAAACCGCCCGCGAGCCGCGCCTTGGCGCCGAGCTCGACGCTGTCGTTCACCGACGGCTGCAGCGCGAAGTTCAGCCCGGCCAGGCCGCCCGGCCGGTACGACAGCTCATTGAGCGTCGGCGTCTCGAAGCCGCGGCCGATCGAACCGTAGAACGCGAGGTCGCGCGTTGCCTGGTAGCGCAGCGACGCGACCGGTAGCACCTTGCTGTAGGTCGCGCTGCCGCTGTCGTCGCCGTTCGCGCCGACGATGTAGCGGTCCTGCGAATCGAAGTGCACGCTGCTGCGGCGCACGCCGGCCTCGAGCGTCCATTGATCGGTGAAGCGCCAGCTCGCCTGCGCGTACGGGTCGAGGTTCCAGACCTCGTTCTGTTCGTCGCGTCGCAGGCGGCCCTGCACGCCGAGCACCGGCGCGGCCAGGCTGCCGGTGTAGTTCTCGTAGCCGGTGCGGTCTTCCTTCAGGTTGTCGTAGCCGAGGCCCGCGACCAGCTCGAAGGGCCGTTGCGCGAGTTCGAGCGACGAGGTCCAGCGCACGTCGATGCCGGCGTAGTCGCGCTTCAGGCCGATCACCGCGCCGGCGCTGGTCGCGCTGACCTGCGAGGCTGGCGGAATGGACTGGAACTGCGTGGTCTTGCGTTCGCCGCCATAGACCATCACGCGCAGCGCGTTGCGCCCGTCGATGCGGTGCTCGTACAGCGCGCCGGCCTGGTTCTGGTCGACCGACTTGCGCGTGTCGTACTGCGTGGCGAGCGGCGCACTGCGCGGCGACAGCGCGTACTGGCTGGCCGTGAGGCCGAGCGGGTCTTGCGCGTCGAGGTGCACGCTGTTGAAGACCAGCGTCAGCCGGTCGCCGTTGTCCAGCGCGATGCCGAGCTTGCCGTTGGCCAGGTCGCGCCGCGCGGCGCTGTGCTCGCGGTAGCCGTCGGTCTGGAAGCGGCTGGTGCTCAGCACATAGTCGACCGCGCCCTGCGAGCCCGCGAGCTTGAGCCCCTGGCGCCAGGTGCCGTAGCTGCCGCCCGAGACCGAGTAGCTGAGCTGCGGCCGGCCCTCGCCGGTTTCGGTGAAGGCCTGCAGCACGCCGCCGGACGAATTGCCGTACAGCGCCGAAAACGGACCGCGCAGCAGCTCGACGTGGTCGACCGAGCCGATGTCGATGTTGGAGGTCTGGCCCTGGCCGTCTGGCAACGTGGACGGGATGCCGTCGACGTAGATCCGCACGCCGCGCACGCCGAAGGTCGAGCGCGCGCCGAAGCCGCGCACCGACAGCTGCAGGTCCTGCGCCAGGTTCTGGCGGTTCTGCACCTGCAGGCCCGGCACGCCGCCCAGGCTTTCGGACAGTTGCGCCTGCATGCGGCCATCGCGCATGTCGGCGCCCTCGACGCGGTCGACCGAACCGGCGGCCTCGAACGGGATGACGTCGCCGCGCGGGGTGGAGACGGTGACTTCGCCGAGCGTGCCGGCGGCGGCCGGTGCGGTGACCGCCGTGCCGGCGGCAGCGTCGGATGCGGTTTTGGAACTCTGGGCCTGCGCGGCGAATGCGGCGCAAAGCAGACAGGCGGAAGCTATCGGGGTCAGGACTTTCATTGCCGCCGATTGTCGGGCGCCGACCTTAGCCCCGTCTCACCGCGGGGCTCAGCGCCGGTTCAGCGGGATCAGCGCGTGCGGCGCAGCCAGCCGAACCAGACGCAGACCGCGACCGGAATGCCGAGCGTGA
>JAZKDL010000466.1:0-10729 GCA_040387575.1 Pseudomonadota bacterium | reverse complement strand
CGCTGATGTGCAGGTCGATTTCGCCCAGGTCGTCGAGCTCGTCGAGGTCCTGGTAGCGCTCGGTGATGGCTTCGGCGATCGGAATGGAGCGCGCGTTGGCCAGCGCGCAGAAGTCGCCGCCGGGGCAGGCGATCATGTCGGTCAGCAGGCGCACGTTGGCGCTCGCGAAGCCGGCCTCGCGCGCGGCAAGCCACAGCGCATGCAGGTCTTCGGCATGGACCCACGGCAGCAGCAGGTTCTGGTCGTGCGTCACGCGCACCTCGCCGGCGCTGAAGCGGTCGGCGAGCTGGGCGGCGATGTCGAGCTGGTCGGCCGACGCGTCGCCGGGCGCCTGCTTCAGGCGCTTGAACGACAGCGTCACGGCACGCAGCGCGGGGTTCTGGTGCGGCGCGACGTTGCGTTGCAGCCAGCGTGCGAACTGCACGTCGTCGGCGGCCTCGGCGCGCAGGGCGGCGTCGGTCTGCTCGGCGCTCTGCAGCACGCGGTTGGCGAGCGCTGGCGGCACGAAGGAAGCCGCCACGCGGTCGTACTCGGCCTGGGTGATGGTGTGCGGCGCGCCGTCGTGCTCGAGGATCTGCTTGTACTCGGCGTCGACGTCGTCGATGTAGCGCTGGCCTTCGGCTTTCACCAGGATCTTGATGCGCGCCTTGTAGATGTTGTCGCGGCGGCCATAGCGGTTGTAGACCCGGATCACCGCTTCGAGGTAATTCATGATCTGGTTCCAGGGCAGGAACTCGCGCAGCACGGAACCGACGATCGGCGTGCGGCCCATGCCGCCACCGACCTGCACACGGAAGCCGAGTTCGCCGGCCTCGTTCTTGATCAGGTGCAGGCCCACGTCATGCCAGCCGGTGGCTGCGCGGTCTTCGGTTGCGCCGGTGATCGCGATCTTGAACTTGCGCGGGAGGAAAGCGAATTCGGGGTGCAAGGTGCTCCACTGCCGCATGATTTCCGCGAACGGGCGCGGATCGGCGATCTCGTCGGCGGCGATGCCGGCGCGCTCGTCGCTCGTGATGTTGCGGATGCAGTTGCCGCTGGTCTGGATGCCGTGCATGTCGACCGTGGCCAGCAGGTCCATCACGTCGGCGCTCTTCGACAGCGGAATCCAGTTGTACTGGACGTTCTGGCGCGTGGTGAAGTGGCCGTAGTGCGTCGGCAGCTTCACGGAGCCGAGCAGGCCCTGCTTCTCGATCGCGGTCTTGTAGACCTCGGCTTCCGGCTCGTCGTATTCGCGCGCGATGCGAGCCAGCACGCGCAGCTGGGCGCTCGACAGTTCGCCATAGGGCACGGCCACGCGCAGCATCGGCGCGTAGCGTTGCACGTACCAGCCGTTCTGCAGGCGCAGCGGCCGGAATTCGTCTTCGGCGAGCTTGCCGGCCTGCCAGCGCTCGAGCTGGTCGCGGAATTGCGCGGCGCGTTGGCGCACGAACTGGCGATCGAAATCTGTGTATTGGTACATCGTGTGTCTTGCGAGAGGGCGTGCGTCCACGTCGGCTGCGAGGAGCCGCGGACTGTAGACGCACGCTTTATGGAAGCAAACTATTTTTTGATTCGCGCCTTATGCGGATAAGCATATTCGCCAGCACCCATGCGGGTTGCGGGGCGTTTCGACGTGCTTTCCGGATAAGCCGACCCGCCGCGGCAAGCCCGCGACGGGCTGCAATTGTCGCGTGTCCGGGCGCGTGCCGCTGGCAGCGGATAACCTAGAGGGATTTTCCGCAGGATCTCAGGAGTCAGGCATGCAACTAGGAATGATCGGCCTCGGCCGGATGGGCGCCAACATGGCGCGTCGCCTCATGAAGAACGGGCATGAATGCGTGGTGTTCGACCGCTCGCCCGAGGCGGTGGCCGCCATGGCGGCGGAAGGCGCGATCGGCGCCGCCTCGACGGCCGAACTGCTGCAGAAGCTGACCAAGCCGCGCGCGCTGTGGCTGATGGTGCCGGCCGCGGTGGTCGACGCGACCATCGACGCGCTGCTGCCGCAGCTCGACGCCGACGACGTGCTGATCGACGGCGGCAACTCGTACTACGTCGACGACATCCGCCGCGCCAAGGAACTGGCCGCCAAGGGCGTGCATTACATCGACGTCGGCACCAGCGGGGGCGTCTGGGGCCAGGAGCGCGGCTACTGCATGATGATCGGCGGCGAACTCGAGGCCGTGAAGCGGCTGGAGCCGATCTTCAAGACGCTGTCGCCCGGCATCGGCAACATCGATCGCACGCCCGGCCGGTCGGGCGAACCGACCCAGGCCGAAGAGGGCTACCTGCACTGCGGCCCGAACGGTGCGGGCCACTTCGTGAAGATGGTCCACAACGGCATCGAGTACGGAATGATGGCCGCGTACGCCGAAGGCCTCGGCATTCTGAAGTCGGCCAACATCGGCAAGCGCGACCATGCGACCGACGCCGAAACGACGCCGATGCGCAACCCCGAGCACTATCAATACGACTTCAACGTGGGCGACATTACCGAGGTCTGGCGGCGCGGCAGCGTGGTCGCGTCGTGGCTGCTCGACCTCACCGCGAAGGCGCTGCAGGCCGATCCGGGGCTCGATCAGTTCAAGGGCCGCGTGTCCGATTCGGGCGAAGGCCGCTGGACCATCCAGGCCGCGATCGATGAAGCGGTGCCGGCGCCGGTGCTGACCAGCGCCGTGTTCTCGCGCTTCGCCTCACGCGGCGAGGCCGATTTCCAGAACAAGGTGCTCTCGGCGATGCGCAAGGAGTTCGGCGGGCATCACGAGTCGAGCGGCGGCAAGTAAGCAGGCCGAGGCCGCGCCGGACATGGCTGGCGCGCCTCAGGCGGCCAGCCGGGTCACCGTGACGCTGGCTTCGAGGCCGATATAGGCATCGGCTTCGCCGAACCAGCTGCCCGACACCGGCGCCGCGAAGGCCGGATCGCGCGCCACCCCGACGCGGATCAGTTGGCTTCCGCCGAGCAGGTTGTTGGTCGGGTCGTAGGCGACCCAGCCGGCGCCCGGCAGGTAGGCTTGCAGCCAGGCGTGCGTGGCGCCCGCGCCGACCGTCGTCTCGCCGATCGGTGCAGCGTTCACGTCGAGCGCTGCGTCGTACAGATAACCAGACACGAAGCGCGTTGCCACGCCGAGCCGGCGAGCGGCTTCCATCATCAGGAGTGCGTAGTCGCGGCAACTGCCGCTGCCGAGCGCCAGCGTCTGCAACGGCGTCTGCGTGCCCTCTTCGTCGCGCGTCTCGTAGCGGAAGTTCTGGTTGATGAACTGGTTCATGCGCCCGAGCAGGTCGCGCGTGCCGGTCGGGCCGTCGTGGCGAAAAAACTGGTGCGCCCAGGCGATCAGCTTGCCGCCCGGATCGTCGTGGTGCGGGCGCAGATAGTGTTCGAGATCGAGCCGGTCCTGCAGCGAGTAGGCGAAGGGCAGGTATTCGGCGGACGGCGACAGCAGTGACAGGTCTTGCGACACGTCGGCGCGCTCGATCGTGAAGCTGCAGACCAGCCGCAGTTCGGTCGCCGGCTGCAGCGGCTGCACCAGCGCGACGGAATTGGAATGCGGGTCCTGGATCATCCGCACGATGCCTTCGGGACTGACTTGAAGATCGGTCGCCAGCACCCGCAGATCGTGGCTGTCGCGGGGCCTGAACATCACCCTGTGTTCGCCGAAGGTGACGGGCTGGTTGTACTTGTAGATCGTGGTGTGGGTGATGGCGTAGCGGACGGGCATGCGCGGATTGTGGGACTCAACCTGCAGTGCGGACCGGATTTGCGCGCTCGGCCTACAGCGCACCAATATGGCCTGTGCTGCCTCGTCAGATTTCCCTTTTCTGGGTCGTCTGCAGAGACCTGCCGTGCGCACCGTGCGCGCGCGACGCGTCCAACGCCGCCGCCAGCCGGGACGGCAGCGGCAACGGCTCCGCATGCCAGCGCGCGGCCAGCAACTCGGCACAGAGCGCGGCGAAGCTGAGGCCGCGCGAGCCCATCGCAGTGCAGAGCCAGACACCATCGGGCTCGGATGCGTTGCAGGGCCCGACCAACGGGCGGCGGTCGGCGGAAGCGCAACGAACGCCGGTCCACGAAGCGACATGGCCTTGCGCGAAGGCCTCGGCCAGCGATTCGGCGGTGGCGGGATGCAGCCGCATGAGCCGCTCACGGTTGGCGTCGAAGTCGGCCGCGTGCGACTCCAGGTCACGGCTGTCGCGGTCGAAGGTGGCGCCGGTCAGCCAGTAGTCGCCGGCGGCGTCGGGCACATGCGCGATCAGGTGACCATCGCCGTTGATCGGCATGTCGGGGATCGACGCAGGCGTTGCCGCATCGGCCATGCGCCCCCAACTGACCTGGCCGCGCACCGGCTGCAGCGGAAAGCCCGACACGAGCGCCGAACTGTCGAAGCCCGCCGCGATCACGATCCGATCGGCCTGCACGACTACTTGGCCGTCGGCATCGATCGCCGCCCAGCCGCCAGCCGCGCCGCGTTCCAGCCGGGCGACTCGGCTGCCGCCCTGAAATCGGATGCCAGGCTGTGCGAGCCACGCATCGATCAGCCGTGCAGGCTTCACCCAGGCGCCGCGGCCATGCCACAGCGCCTGCGCGTCGGACTGCAGCCGTGCGTCCGCGAGTTGCTGCGGCGATGCGCGCCACGACTCGTTCGGCCCATCGGGCGTCCAGTCGACAGGCAGGCGCATGTCGGTGGCGCTGCGGCGCTCGACGACGCCGGTCGGGCGCCAGTCGGTGCCGGCCTGCAGCAGCGTCTCGAGTTGCTGCCAGGTCGCGCGCACGCCGGCACGCGTGAGCCGCGACAGCAGCGCATCGTCGGGCGACACGTGTGGCGCCATCACGCCGACCGGCAGGCCCGAAGCGCCGGTGGCGGGGCGTTCGGCCGCGTCGAGCACCGTCACGCGCCAGCCGCGCCGCGCGAGGCTCGCGGCGACGGCAGCGCCGGCCAGCCCCGCACCGATCACGGCGCAGTGGCCGGGTGTCGCAGGCAGCGCTTCCGGCGTGCGGCGGCGCGGCGTCCAGGCCGGGTCGTAGACGCCTTGCAGGCAGTCGCGCTTGGGCGGCAGGCCCTTTTCCTTTCGGACCTGGAAGCCAGACTGCGCGAGCACATCCCGGATGGCGCGCGCAATCGTCCAGGTCGCGATGCGGGTGCCGCGCCGCGCGAAACGCGCCACCGCCTTGAGCGTCTCGGGCGACCACATCGCCGGGTTGCGCTCGGGGCTGAAGCCGTCGAGAAAGATGCTGTCGGCTTCGAATTGCTGGGCGCGCAACATCGCCTGCACATCGCCGATGCACAGGGTGAGCAGCACGCGCCCGCCGTCGAACGCCAGCCGGTGGAATCCAGGCAGCAAGCCGTGCCATTGCGCCGCCAGAAGGCGTGCCAGATCGGCCAGCGCCGGGTAGGCCGACGCGGCGCGCAGCAGGTCGTCCACGGACACCGGGTGCGCCTCGATCGACACGAAGTGCAGCAGCGTCGCGCGCTGCGGATCGTCGCGCCACGCCTGCCAGGTCGCAAGAAAGTTGAGGCCGAAGCCGAACCCGGTCTCCAGCACCCGCCATTGCGCCGCGCCGGCCCAGGCCTGCGGCAGCCCGCAGCCGCCGAGAAAGACATGCCGCGACTGCGTCAGCGCACCGGCTTCGGTGTGATAGATGTCGCCGAACCGCGGACTCATCGGCACGCCATCGGCACGCCAAGTAACAGCCTCATTCATCGGCATTCATTCCAGAAACACCGCAGAACCGGCTTCGCCGGGCTGCTGGTGTTGCCCCCGGAAGGGGGTTGGCGAAAGGCGACACGCAGTGCGCCGAAGCCTGGGGGCGAGCCAAGTGACACCGCAGAACCGGCTTCGCCGGGCTGCTGGTGTTGCCCCCGGAAGGGGGTTGGCGAAAGGCGACACGCAGTGCGCCGAAGCCTGGGGGAGAACCTACTGCGGTACGTAGCCTTGCGCCGTGTCGGCGCCTTCGCCGAAGAAGTGTTTTTCCATCTGGCGGGCCAGGTACTGGCGTGCGCGCAGGTCGGCCAGGTTCAGCCGGTTCTCGTTCACCAGCATCGTCTGCTGCTTGAGCCAGGCGGCCCAGGCTTCCTTGCTGACGTTCTCCCAGAGGCGCTTGCCCAGGTCGCCGGGGTAGGGCGGGAAATCGAGGCCTTCTGCCTCCTTGCCGAGCTTGATGCACTGGACCATGCGTGCCATTTGGGACTGCTTTCTGATGTGGGTTGCGGAGGCCGGACTGGCCGCCTTAGTTGATTTGGCTATTAGGAACTGAATAAACGGTAGTTCCTGTTTGAAGGGCCGACTTCCAGAATCCGCAGCTTCTACTGCTGATTGCCTCCGAAAGAACCCCATGAGCCTTCGCCGCGACTTTATCAAGCTTTCCATCGGTGCCGCGCTGGGCACGAGCATGGCCCTTGCCGCTCTGCCGTCGTTTGCGCAGACGGTGAACCTGCTCAACGTGTCGTACGACCCGACGCGCGAGCTCTACGTCGACTACAACGCGGCGTTCGCCAAGTACTGGAAGGCCAAGACCGGCCAGGACGTGGTGATCAAGCAGTCGCACGGCGGTTCGGGCAAGCAGGCTCGTTCGATCATCGACGGCATCGACGCTGATGTCGCCACGCTGGCACTGGCCGGTGATACCGACGCGCTCGTGACGAACGGCGGCCTGGTCAAGCCCGACTGGCAGAAGCGCCTGCCGCACAACTCGGCGCCCTATACCTCGACCATCGTGTTCCTCGTGAAGAAGGGCAACCCGAAAGGCCTGAAGGACTGGGACGACCTGATCAAGCCGGGCGTGCAGGTCATCACGCCCAACCCGAAGACCTCGGGCGGCGCGCGCTGGAACTACCTCGCGGCCTGGGAATTCGCCAAGCGCAAGTATGGCGGTGACGACAAGGCCAAGGACTTCGTCGCCAAGCTGTTCAAGAACGTGCCCGTGCTCGACACCGGCGCGCGCGGCTCCACCATCACCTTCGTGCAGCGCGGCGTCGGCGACGTGCTGCTGGCCTGGGAAAACGAGGCGTATCTCGCGCTGAAGGAGTTCGGTCCGGACAAGTTCGACATCGTCGCGCCGTCGATCAGCATCCTGGCCGAGCCCACCGTGGCGGTCGTCGACAAGGTGGTCGATCGCAAGGGCACGCGTGCCGTCGCCGAGGAGTACCTGAAGTACCTCTACTCGGATGAAGGCCAGGACATCGCCGGCCGCAACTACTACCGCCCGACGTCCGAAAAGGCAAAGGCCAAGTACGACAAGCAGTTCCCGAAGCTGACGCTGTTCACCATCGACGAAGCCTTCGGCGGCTGGGCGAAGGCCGACAAGGCGCACTTCGCGGACGGCGGTTCGTTCGACCAGATCTACGTCAAGTAAGACGACCAAACGAACGAAAGCTGCTGCGTGACTGTTCTCCTCATTGCCGGAAGCCCTTCCGCTCCTTCGCGCTCCACCGCGCTGCTGGAGTCGGTGGGCGAGCGCCTCGCCAAGCGCGGCGCATCGATCGACCGGCTGACCATCCGTGAATTGCCGGCGCAGCCCCTGTTGCTGGCCGAGTGGGGCCATCCGGCCATCGAGCGCGCGATTGCGCAGGTCGCGCAGGCCCGCGTGATCGTCGTGTCGACGCCGGTCTACAAGGCGGCCTATGCGGGCGTGCTCAAGGTTTTCCTCGATCTGCTCGCTCAGGACGCCTTGAAGGGCAAGACGGTGCTGCCGCTGGCCACCGGCGGCAGTCCGCATCACATGCTCGCGCTCGACTACGCGCTGCGGCCGGTGCTGCAATCGCTGGCTGCGCGGCACATCCTGCCAGGCGTGTATGCCTCGGACTCGCAGATCACGCTCACGCCGGAGCGCGCCTATCAGGTCCACATCGACCTCGCGCACCGGCTCGACGAAGCGGTCGAGACGCTGGCCACCGAAGGCCTGAAGCTGGCGCCGGTGCCGGGCTTTGCGCCGGTCGCGTTCTCGTCGGTGCGATGTAGCGTCTGACGGGCCGGCCGTGCTCAAGGCCGCCCCGTCGCCGCTGCGCTGACCGCAGCGGACCGACCTCTCATTTTTCCTGTCCCCGAAAAGGCCGCCGGTGCGCGGCCGGGGACGAACGCATCCCGAACACAGACAACGGACCTCGAATGACCTCCATCTCGCTTCCCCGCCGCCGCTTGATCCAGGGCGCTGCCGCCAGCCTCGCACTGCCGGCCTTTGCCACGTTTGCGCAATCCGCAGGCGCCGCGCGCACGCTGCGCGTCGGCAACCAGAAGGGCAGCCTGAGCCTGCTCAAGGGCCGTGGCACGCTCGAGAAGCGCTTGGCGCCGCTCAACGTCTCGGTCAAGTGGACGGAGTTCACGGCGGGCCCGGTGCAGCTCGAGGCGCTCAACGTCGGCTCGATCGACTTCGGTGATGTCGGCGAAGCACCGCCGATCTTCGCGCAGGCCGCAGGTGCGCCGCTGGCCTACGTCGCTGCGACGGTGCCGCGTCCGCAGTCCGAGGCGGTGCTCGTGCCGAAGGACTCGAAGATCCGCACCGTGGCCGACCTGCGCGGCAAGAAGATCGCGCTGAACAAGGGCTCGAACGTCCACTACTTCATCGTCAAGCTGTTCGAGAAAGCCGGCCTGCCGTACAGCGATCTGAACCTGGTCTACCTGCCGCCGGCCGATGCACGCGCCGCGTTCGAAAAGGGCTCGATCGACGCCTGGGTGATCTGGGATCCGTTCCTCGCTTCCGCCGAGAAGACGCTGGACGCGCGCGTGCTGGCCGACGCCACCGGCGTGGTGGGCAACCGTGCCTACTACTTCTCGTCGCTCGATTACGTCGCGAAGAATGCCGACGTGCTGGCCATCGTGACGGAAGAGATCAACCGCATCGACCAGTGGGCCGTCGCCAACAAGGACGCGTTCGCCGGCGAGCTGTCGACGCTGTGGGGCATTCCGAAGCCGGTGGTCGACGTCTCGGTGGGCCGGTCGGGGTACGGCACGACGCCGATCACGAAGGCGATCCTGGCCGAGCAACAGCGCATCGCCGACACCTTCTTCGACCTGAAGCTGATCCCCAAGAAGATCAACGTGCTCGACGCCGCGGGCGCCGGCATCGCCTGAGCGCGACCGCGCCGCGAGCACCTCGGCGGCGCTTCCAGACAAGGACTTTCCCATGCAAATCTTCTGGTTCCTCCCCACGCACGGCGACAGCCGCTATCTCGGTACGACCGAAGGCGCGCGCTCGGTCGATCTGGCTTACCTCCAGCAGGTGGCCGGTGCGGCCGATCGCCTCGGCTACGAGGGCGTGCTGATCCCGACAGGCCGTTCCTGCGAAGACCCGTGGGTCATCGCGTCGAGCCTGATCGGCGCTACCAGCCGGCTGAAGTTCCTGGTCGCGGTGCGTCCCGGCCTGCACCAGCCGAGCCTGGCTGCGCGCATGGCCGCAACCTTCGACCGGCTGTCCGGCGGACGCGTGCTGGTGAACCTGGTGACCGGCGGCGACCAGGCCGAGCTCGAAGGCGACGGCGTGTTTCTCGACCATGCCGCGCGCTACGAGCAGTCGGCTGAATTCATCCGCATCTGGCGCGAGATCATCGCGCGCAGCCACGACGGCCAGAGCTTCGACTACGACGGCAAGCATCTGAGCGTGAAGGGCGCGAAGCTGCTGTTCCCGCCGACGCAGAAGCCGTATCCGCCGGTCTGGTTCGGCGGTTCGTCCGAAGCCGCGCACGAGCTCGCGGCCGAGCAGGTCGACACCTACCTGACCTGGGGCGAACCGCCCGCCGAAGTCGCCAAGAAGATCGCCGACGTGAAGGCGCGCGCAGCCCGCAAGGGGCGTTCGGTCAAGTTCGGCATCCGCCTTCACGTGATCGTGCGCGAGACCGATGACGAAGCGTGGAAAGCAGCGGAGTCGCTGATCAGCCGTGTCGACGACCAGACGGTGATCCGTGCGCAGGCCGTGTTCTCGAAGATGGATTCGGTCGGCCAGCGCCGCATGGCTGCGCTGCACGCCGGTGGCGCCAAACGCAAGCGCGAGGACCTGGAGATCAGCCCGAACCTGTGGGCCGGCGTGGGCCTGGTCCGTGGTGGCGCGGGCACGGCGCTGGTCGGCGACGCGAAGACCGTGGCCGCGCGCATCGAGGAATACGCGGCGCTCGGGCTCGACAACTTCATCCTCTCGGGCTACCCGCACCTGGAGGAGTCGTACCGCTTCGCCGAACTCGTGTTCCCGCTGCTGCCGCGCAAGCTTCGCCCCGGCCTGCCGGGCCAGACGCTGACCGGCCCGTTCGGCGAGGTCGTCGCCAATCTCGATGCGCCGTCGCGCCTCGTCTCGCAAAGCTGAGCGCCACGATGAACGAACAAGTCCATGAACTGCCGCCAAGCAGCCTGAACGTGCCACCCGTGATCGGCCCCGCGCTGCGTCAGTTCGCCCTTCGTTCGGCGCAGCGGTTGATTCCCTGGCTGGTGCCGGTCGCGCTGATCGCCGTCTGGCAGATCGCGTCGTCGCTCGGCTGGTTGTCGACGCGCGTGCTGCCGGCGCCGGTCGACGTCATCAAGGCCGCGTGGAAGCTGACCGCCTCGGGCGAACTCTGGACGCACGTCAAGGTCAGCGCGGGGAGGGCGCTGGGCGGCCTGGCGATCGGCGGCGGGCTCGGGCTCGCGCTCGGACTGCTGACCGGCTCGGTGCGCTTCTTCGAGACGCTGCTCGACTCGAGCATCCAGATGGTGCGCAACATCCCGGCGCTCGCGCTGATTCCGCTGGTGATCCTGTGGTTCGGCATCGACGAGTCGGCCAAGCTGTTCCTGATCA
>JAZKDL010000465.1:0-4834 GCA_040387575.1 Pseudomonadota bacterium | reverse complement strand
AGATCGACCGCAAGGTCCTGGCCGATATCGCCGTGCACGACAAGGCCGCTTTTGCCGGCATCGTGGAGCAGGTCAGGGCCAAGCTGGCTGCTTGATTCTGCACAGTGGGCGGTTCGTTTCCGGACGAGCCTGCCTGCGCCCACGGTACAAGGGCTGGCGCTTGAAAGAGCCCAGCCCTTTTTTCATGGCCCCGGCCATCCCCTTGATGGTTTTCGCCGTCTCCCCATTTCCCGAAGCATTGTCATGAACGAGTTGGACACCCTGGTCGACAACGCCCGCGCCGCATTCGCGCAAGCCAAGGCTCCGGCCGATCTCGAGAACGCGAAGGCGCAGTTCCTTGGCAAGTCCGGCCGCGTCACCGAATTCATGAAGGGCATGGCGCAGCTCAGCGTGGAAGAGAAGAAGTCCCGCGGTGCCGCCATCAACGTCGTCAAGCAGGGCATCGAGGCCGCGCTGAACGAGCGCCGCCAGCAGCTGGCAGACGAAGAACTCGCGGTGCAATTGCGTGCTGAGTCGCTCGATGTCACCTTGCCCGGGCGTCGCCAGATCGGCGGCGGCCTTCATCCCGTCAGCCGCACGATGGAACGCATCGAGGCGATCTTCTCCAGCATGGGTTTCGACGTGGCCGACGGCCCCGAGATCGAGAGCGACTGGCACAGCTTCACGTCGCTCAACAACCCGCCGAATCATCCGGCGCGGTCGATGCAGGACACCTTCTACGTCGACATCAACGGCGACGACGGTGTGCCCTACAACCTGCGGCCGCACACCAGCCCGATGCAGGTGCGCTACGCCCACCAGCACATCAAGAAGCACGCAGCCGCCTTCGAGGCCGCCGCAGCCGATGCCACCGGTACGCTGAAGGCGCCCGAGATCCGCGTGATCGCGCCGGGCCGCACCTACCGCGTCGACAGCGACGCGACGCATTCGCCGATGTTCCACCAGTGCGAAGGCCTGTGGCTCGGCGAAAACGTGAGCTTCAAGGACTTGAAGGTCGTGTTCACCGATTTCTGCCGCACCTTCTTCGAGAGCGACGATCTGGTGCTGCGTTTCCGTCCGAGCTTCTTCCCCTTCACCGAGCCGAGCGCCGAGATCGACATCCAGTTCCAGAGCGGCCCGCTGGCCGGCCGCTGGCTCGAGGTCGCCGGTTCCGGCCAGGTGCATCCGAACGTGGTGCGCAACATGGGGCTGGACCCCGAGCGCTACATCGGTTTCGCCTTCGGCATGGGACCGGATCGGCTCACCATGCTGCGTTACGGCGTGAACGACCTGCGGCTGTTCTTCGACGGCGACCTGCGCTTCCTGTCGCAGTTCCAGTGATTTCGCAGCAGCCGTAACAGTCCAACAACGAGAACAGAAGATGCAATTCCCCGAGTCCTGGTTGCGCGAGTTCTGCAACCCGCCACTGTCGAGTACCGAACTGGCCGAAACCCTCACGATGGGCGGTTTCGAGGTCGAAGAGCGCCGGCCCGTCGCGCCGCCGTTCACGAAGATCGTCGTCGGCGAGATCAAGGAGGCCGTCCAGCATCCGAACGCCGATCGCCTGCGCGTGTGCCAGGTCGACGTCGGCCAGGGCGCGCTGCTGAACATCGTCTGCGGCGCACCCAATGCGCGCGTCGGCATCAAGGTGCCTTGCGCGCTGGTCGGTGCCGAACTGCCGCCTGGCGATGACGGCAAGCCTTTCCTCATCAAGCTGGGCAAGCTGCGTGGCGTGGAGAGCCAGGGCATGCTGTGCTCGGCGCGCGAGCTGAAGCTCAGCGACGACCATGGAGGCCTGCTCGAACTTGCGGCCGATGCGCCGATCGGCGCCGATGTGCGCGAGGTGCTCGCGCTCGACGACGCGTTGCTCACGCTCAAACTCACGCCGAACCTGGCGCACGGCCTGAGCGTGTTCGGCATCGCGCGTGAGCTGTCGGCGCTGACTGGCGCGCCGCTGAAGACGCCCGCCATTGCCGCAGTGCCGGCCACGCAGTCCGACACGCTGCCCGTCAAAGTCGAAGCGCCCGAACTCTGCGGCCGTTTCTCCGGCCGCATCGTGCGCGCGGTCAACACCCAGGCCGTGACGCCCGCATGGCTGGTCGATCGGCTGGCGCGCTGCGGTCAGCGCAGCGTTTCGCCGCTGGTCGACATCTCGAACTACGTGATGTTCGAGTACGGCCAGCCGACCCACATCTTCGACCTGGACAAGATCCATGGCGGACTCACCGTGCGCTGGGGCAAGCCTGGCGAACAGCTCAAGCTGCTCAACGGCAACACCGTGACCGTCGACGAGAAGGTCGGTGTGATCGCCGACGAGCGCGAAGTGGAGTCGCTCGCCGGCATCATGGGCGGCGACGCGACGGCTGTGTCCGACGACACGAAGAACATCTATGTCGAGGCCGCCTTCTGGTGGCCAGAATCGATCCAGGGCCGTTCGCGCCGCTTCAACTTTTCGACCGATGCAGGCCATCGCTACGAGCGTGGCGTCGACCCGAGCCGCACCGTCGAGATCATCGAACGCATCACGCAACTGATCCTGGACATCTGCGGTGGCGACGCCGGCCCGGTGACCGATCAGACCTTGCGCCTGCCCGAAGCCAAGCCCGTCACGCTGCGCGTTGCGCGCGCGGCCCGTGTGATCGGCATGCCGGTGACGCAGGCGCAGTGCGTGGATGCGTTGCGCCGCCTCGGCCTGCCGATCAAGGAAGGCGAGGGCACGGTGATCGTGACGCCGGCGCCGCACCGTTTCGACCTGCTGATCGAAGAGGACTTGATCGAAGAGGTCGCGCGCCTCATCGGCTACAACAACCTGCCGGTCACCGCACCGCTCGCGCCCATCACGGCGCGCGTGCGGCCCGAATCGCAGCGCAGCCGCTTTGCGGTTCGCCACCGTCTGGCAGCCCTGGGCTATCAGGAGACGATCAATTTCAGCTTCGTCGAAGCGCATTGGGAGCACGATCTGGCCGGCAACGCCGACCCGATCAAGCTGCTGAATCCGATCGCTAGCCAGATGAGCGTGATGCGCTCGTCGCTGCTCGGCTCGCTGCTGCAGGTGCTCAAGTTCAACATCGACCGCAAGGCACAGCGTGTGCGCGTGTTCGAGTCGGGCCGTGTGTTCCTGCGCGACGCCAGCGTCGCGACCACCGACACCACGGTGAAGGGCATCCATCAGCCGATGCGCGTGGCCGGCCTCGCCTGGGGCGACGCCGAGAACGCGCGCTGGGACGGCAAGGCGCAACGCGTCGATTTCTTCGATGTGAAGGGCGACGTCGAGGCGCTGCTTGCGCCACTCGCCGCGACCTTCGAACCGACCGAGCATCCGGCGCTGCATCCTGGCCGTGCAGCCCGCGTGCTGATCGACGGCAAGCCGATCGGCGTGATCGGCGAACTGCACCCGCGCTGGCGCCAGAAGTGGGAGCTCGCTCAAGCGCCGCTGCTGTTCGAACTCGATCTCGATGCAGTGGTCGCGCGCCACGTGCCGGTCGCCCAGCCGGTGCCGAAGCACCAGGCGGTCGAACGAGACCTGGCAGTCGTGGTGGCTGAAGCCGTCACGCACGATGCGCTGGTGCAGGCGATCCAGTCGGCGTCCACGCAAGGCCTGTTGCGCGACGTGGCCTTGTTCGACATCTACCGGCCGCAGCCGGCGCGCGACGGCACGGCGCCAGCAGCAGGCGGCCTCGCGGCCGGCGAGAAGAGCATGGCCGTGCGGCTGAGCTTCCACAGCGACAGCGCGACGCTGACCGACGAGCAGATCGACCCCGCCGTGCGCGCGATCATTGACCAACTCGGCACCCGCCTGGGTGCACGCCTGCGAGGATGAACGCCATGGATTTCACGCTCGAAGCCCTCGAAACTCCCGCGCTGACCAAAGCGCATCTGGCGGAATTGCTGTTCGAGCAGATCGGCTTGAACAAGCGAGAGTCGAAGGACATGGTCGAAGCTTTCTTCGAACTCGTCGCCGGCAGTCTGATCGAGGGCACGGACGTCAAGATCTCGGGCTTCGGCAACTTCCAGATCCGTGTGAAGGCGCCGCGGCCCGGCCGCAATCCGCGCACCGGCGAGGCGATCCCGATCGGCGCGCGGCGCGTCGCGACCTTCCACGCGAGTGCCAAGCTCAAGGAGCAGATCCAGGGCAGCCTTGCGGAAGAGGGCGAGACCGCGAGCGAAGAAGCGGTCGCTTGGAACGTCGGGGCGCAATAGTTCTTGTTGTCGAATGCGGGCGTGGAGTAACCTCTGAGGTTTCGCCTGCACCGTCTTGATTTCAATGGAGAAAACGCTCCCCCCGATTCCCGTCAAACGCTACTTCACCATCGGCGAAGTCGGCGAACTGTGCGGCGTGAAGCCACATGTGCTGCGCTACTGGGAACAGGAGTTCACGCAACTGCGGCCCATGAAGCGGCGCGGCAATCGGCGCTACTACCAGCATCACGAAGTGCTGATGATCCGCCGCATCCGCGACCTGCTCTACGACCAGGGTTTCACCATCAGCGGTGCGCGAAACAAGCTGCAGGAACTGGTGCAGCACGAGCGTGATAGGCGCAAGGCCGGCGAGGTGCCGCTCGATGGCGTCGAAGCCATCGAGATCGATCAGGAAGAGTTCGATGCGGCGCTCCGGCAGGGCTCGGAAGCCGAGGCCGACCGCCATGCGCAATCGGCGATGCAGCAGCCGGGTTCTTCGGTGTCGGCTTTCGAATCTGCGCCGGCGTTCGCTGCTGCCCAGCTGATGCAGCTGCGTCGCGAGTTGTTCGAAATTCGAGAGCTGCTCGCGCCAACTTACTGATCTCTCCAGCTATAATCGCGGGCTTCGGTGTGTGGCGCAGCCTGGTAGCGCACTTGCATGGGGTGCAAGGGGTCG
>JAZKDL010000464.1:3344-4327 GCA_040387575.1 Pseudomonadota bacterium | reverse complement strand
CCTGGTGGCGCTGAACGAGCGCCTGCTCGCCGCGCTCGGCCGCCGCTGGGACTCGCTGGCGCCGCCGGTGCCGGCCGCACTCGCCGCACTCGACAGTTCGATCGACGGCGCGATCGACGGCGCGATCGACGGCGCGATCGACGGCGCGATCGGCAGCTTTCTCGACGAAGCCTGCGCGCTGCTCACGCAGCAGTTCGACGGCCAAGCGATGCTGGCCGTGAAAGACCCACGGCTGTGCCACCTGCTGCCCTTCTGGCAGCGCGCCTTTGCACGCTGCGGGCTGGACACGCGCTACGTGCTGGCGGTGCGTTCGCCGACGGCCGTCTGCCGGTCGCTGTCGCGACGCGACGGCTTCGGCTGGTCGCGCAGCGCCTGGCTCTGGACCGGCCACACGATGGCGGCGGTCGATGCGGCGCAAGACCGGCCGTCGATGCTGATCGACTTCGACGACCTGCTGGCCGACGCGCCCGCCACGGCCCGGCGGATTGCCGCGTTCTGCGGCCTGCCGCCGATGTCCTCCGAGCGCGAAGCCGCCGTGGGCGCTTTTGTCGCGGCAGAACTGCAGACGCCCGAAGCCGCCCTGCCCGCACCCACCGCATTGCCCGATCTGCCCAAGCACGCTTTTGCCTTGCTGCAGGCCGCCAGCCGGCGCGGTGCGGCGGCCGCGACGCTCGCGCTGTCGCCGGACTGGGCGCGCCTGCGCACCGCATGGGCCGGCATGACCGCCCGCCTGCAGTTTGCGGACGAGCTGTCGGTCAGCGACGCCAGCCAGCTGCGGCTGGCGCATCGCCTGAGCCTGACCGAAGCCGGCCTGGGCGAGGCGCAGCATCTGGCGATGCAACGGCTCGATGAAGTCCGGGCGCTGCATCTGGCGTGGGTTGATGTTCACACTCACCGAAGTGCCGGTGCCCGCAGCCTGCCAGGCCGCGGCCTGGCGCAGGGCCTCGCCGATGGCCCAGTCGCCCAGTCGTTCGACCAGTTCG
>JAZKDL010000464.1:0-3334 GCA_040387575.1 Pseudomonadota bacterium | reverse complement strand
CAACGGCTCGATGAAGTCCGGGCGCTGTCGGCGCGCGTCGAAGCGACCGACGTCGCGCTGGCCGAGGCCGACCGGCTGGCGTTCGAACGCCTGCAGGAAATCGAGGCGCTGCACCAACGCATCGCCGCCACCGACCACGCGCTGGCCGACGCACAGCGGCTGGCGCTCGAACGGCTCGACGCGCTGTCGCGCCTTCATTCCGCCGACGACAGCGGCGCCGCACCTGCAGCGGCCGCGCCTGCCCCATGAGACTGCATTCTTGAGCGACCCACTTTCCACGCCGACTGCGCATCCCCCACGTTCTGCGCTGCCTCAGCCGCCCAAGCCGCCCGCGCTTCGGCACAACGTCGACCACCTGCTCTACCGCAAGGGCCAGCTCTTTTCGTACGGATGGGGCTTCGTGGCGGACCATGCGGTGCGGCGCGTGGTGCTCGAGCTGCACTTTCGCGACGGCAGCACGACCGAGATCGACGCCGACCACGGCCGCCTGCGCGAAGACGTGAAGGCCTTCTTCCCCGACGTGGCCGATGCGGAGCACTCGGGCTTTCTGTTCATGGCGTCGGACGCGCGGCCGGTGGCGCGCGCGCTGCTGCGCTGGGAGATTGCGGCGGCGCACGGCGCGGCCGAATCGGTCATCGAGACACTGCTCGACCTGGCGCCCGACAAGCCGCAGCTCGCCCGAACCGCCACGCACTACCGCGCGCTGCTGGGCAAGGGCCTGGCCCTGTTGCGCAGCGCCGGGCCGGCGGCACTGTGGCGCAAGACCCTGCACTACCTGGGCGGCCGGCCGCGGCGCGCCAGCGACGACGAACATCGCAAGCTCAAGCGGCAGCTGCGCGGGCGCGACCTGGCCGTGGTGGTCGACCACGACATGGGCGGCGGCGCCAACATCTACCGCGCGCAATACGTCGCACAACGGCAGGCGCTGGGCGAAACGGTGGTGCTGCTGAGCTTTCACCTCGCGTCGCTGCAGTACTTCGTCGAGGTGTTCGACGGCGGCGTGTCGAGCCGCCTGTCGGTCGATTCGCCGGCGCAACTGCTGCCGCTGACCGAGCACGGCAACGTCCGCCACGTGCTCTACAACTGCGCCGTGTCGTTCAGCGACGCGTTCGCCGTGATCGACACGCTGATCGCGCTCAAGCGGCACCGCGGCGTGATGCTCGAAGCCGCCATCCACGACTACTTCAGCGTCTGCCCGACCTCGTTCCTGCTCGACCAGTCGGGCGCCTTCTGCGGCGTGCCCGACGCGCAGCGCTGCGCCCAGTGCCTGCCGGCGCACCGCGACGGCTTCGTGTCGATCACCGGCGTGAAAGACCTGCGGCTGTGGCGCGAGAAATGGGTGCGGCTGCTGCTGGCCGCCGACCGGGTGCGGCTGTTTTCCGAATCGTCCTTTCGGCTGCTGCAGAAGGCGTACCCGACGCTGGCCACCGACACCTGGCACATCGAGCCGCACGCGCTGCACACGCCGCAGCCGCGCGTGTCGATCGACGCGGGCCGGCGCCTGCACATCGGCGTGGTCGGCGCGATCGGCAAGCACAAGGGTGCGCACGTGGTGAGCGGGCTCGCCGCCGAACTGGCGCGGCGCGAAAGCCAGGGCCACGGCCGCGGCGCCATGACGGTCATCGGCACGCTGGACGCCAAGGTGCCGCCCGGCACCGTGCAGGTGACCGGCCCCTACGAGCCCGGCAAGCTGGCGGCGCTGATCCGGGCGTCGGGCGCCAACGTCTTCCTGTTCCCTTCGATCATGGCCGAGACCTTTTCCTTCGTGGCGCATGAGCTGGTCGCGATGGACCTGCCCTTCGCCTGCTTCGACTTCGGTGCGCCGGCCGACCTTGCGCGGACCTACCCCAAGGGGCTGGTGATCGATTCGCTCGACCCGCGCGTCGTGCTGGAGCGCCTGGACGCGTTCTGGCATTCGACCTATTCAGTGACTGCTTCATGAAAAAAATACACGTCTACACGAGCGCGGCCTGCAACTACATACCCAAGGTCCGCATGCTGGCGGAGTCGGTGCGGCGCTGGCATCCGGAATGGGTCATGCACCTGGCGCTGTCCGACGAACTGCCCGAAGGCATCGACCTGTCGGCCGAACCGTTCGACGAGGTGCATCCGGCGGCGGCACTCGGCATTCCGGACTTTCAAGGCTGGGCGTTCTGCCATTCGATCGTGGAGCTGTCGACCGCGATCAAGCCCTTCGTGCTGCAGCGCCTGCTCGACCGCGAAGACTGCGCGGGCGTGATCTTCCTCGACCCCGACACGGTGCTGTTCTCGCGGATCGACGAGGTGCCGCGCGTGCTGGAGGCATCGAACATCGCCTTGACGCCGCACCTGACGCTGCCCGAAGAAACGCTCGACGCGGTGATGGACAACGAGATCTCCAGCCTGAAGCACGGCGTGTACAACCTCGGCTTTCTGGCGGTGGCGCCGACGCCGATGGGCAAGGCCTTTGCCGAATGGTGGGGCCAGCGCATGTATCACTTCTGCCGCGCCGACATTCCGAACGGACTCTTCACCGACCAGCGCTGGATCGACCTGGTACCGGCCTTTTTCGAGGGCGTCTGCATCCTGCGCACGCCGCGCCTGAACGTGGCGCCCTGGAACCTCACGCAGCGCAGCCTGAGCGGCTCGGCACCCGACGCCGTCGCGGTGGACGGCGAGCCGCTCGGCTTCTATCACTTCACCGGCTTCGACAGCGGCGCGCACCGCACGATGGTGCGGCGCAACGCCCCGGGCAACCCGACGGTCGACGCGCTGGTCGACTGGTACGACGCCGCCACGCAAGCACTCGGCAAAGACCCGCTGGCCCGCGTGGCGTGGCGCTTCGGCCGCTATGCGGACGGCACCGCCATTTCGGCGGCGGCGCGGCTCGTGTACCGCGAGCGGCTCGACCTGCAGAAGGCCTTTGCGGACCCGTTTGCCAGTACGGCGAGCAGCGGTTTTCGCGGCTGGTGGGAGACGCAGGGCCGGATCGAATACCCGGAGCTTTTTGCGCCGGCGCAAGCGCAGGTCGTCGCCGCGATGGACCGGCTGCGGCAGGCGCTGACGCCCGGCTTCCGTGCCGGCGCAGGCGCGCCCCGATGGGACGCCAAGCTGGTGTCCGGCCACCTGCGCCAGGCGATGGGCGATGCGGAGCACCGCCGAAAACTCACCCGGCGCGCCTGGGAAATATTGCGCACCGAAGGCCTTGCCGGCGTGCGCAGGCGACTGGCGCGGCACTGAAAAACACGAAACGAGCAATGACCATGAACGACACGATGCAACGACCCCGCCTTGGGAAGCTCGCACACAGGACGACCGCTGCCGCACTGGCATTTGCCGTGGCGGCCGGGTTGTA
>JAZKDL010000463.1:0-4634 GCA_040387575.1 Pseudomonadota bacterium | reverse complement strand
CGACATCGCTTTCGTCGAGGCCACGCAGACCCTCGAGGAAGTCGCGGCCGTGCCGCGGCGCGTCCACGGCCCCTGCCTGCTGAACGTGGTGCCCGGCGGCCGCACGCCGAACATCGATCTGCGCGAAGTCGAAGCAATGGGCTACAAGCTCGCGATCCTGCCGGGGCTCATGCTGAAGGCCGCGATCGAGGCCGGCGACGCCGCGCTCGCCGAACTCAAGGCGACGCACAAGGCGCCCGCGGTGAACCAGACCGTCGCCCAGACCTTCCGCCGTTTCGGCGCCGACGAGTGGGACGCACTGCGCACGCGCTTCAACGCCGGCGCCACGATGGGCCGGTGACATGGCGCGCACGTTGTTCGACAAGCTGTGGGACGCCCACGTGATTCGCGAGCTCGGCGACGGCTGGGCGCTGCTGCACATCGACCGCCATCTGCTGCACGACCTGTCCGGTCCGCCCGCGCTGGCCGAGGTGGCGGCGCGCGGGCTGCCGCTGCATGACCCCGGGCTCGTCTTCTCGACGCCCGACCATGCGGTGTCGAGCCAGCCCGGCCGCATCGCGACGACCTTCCCGCTCGGCGGCCGGCTCCACGCGGCGCTCAAGAGCCGCAGCGCCGAGATGGGCGTGCGCATGTTCGACCTCGGAGAACCGGGCCAGGGCATCGTGCACGTGATGGGCCCGGAACTCGGCATCGTGCTGCCCGGCCTCACGCTGATCTGCGGCGACAGCCACACCTGCACCAACGGCGGCCTGGGCGCCATGGCCTTCGGCGTCGGCTCGTCCGAGAGCACGCATGCGCTCGCCACGCAGACGCTGCGCCAGCAGAAGCCGAGGCAGATGCGCATCCGTTGCGACGGCGCACTGCACGCCGGCGTCACCGCGAAAGACCTGGCGCTGCACATCATCGGCCGGCTGGGCGCGGCTGCGGGCGTGGGTTCGGCCATCGAGTTCGCCGGCCCGGCGATCGAGGCGATGGAAGTCGAAGGCAGGCTCACGCTGTGCAACCTGTCGGTGGAACTGGGCGCGCGTTTCGGCATGGTCGCGCCCGACCAGCGCACGATCGACTATCTGCGCGGCCGGCGTTTCGCACCGCAGGGGACGGCATTCGACGAAGCGGCGGCGTACTGGCGCACGCTGCCGAGCGATGCCGATGCGGTGTTCGATCGCGAGGAAGTCATCGATGCCGCCGCGGTCCGGCCGACCATCACCTGGGGCACCAGCCCCGAACACGCCATCGCCATCGATGCGCGCATTCCCGATCCGCAGGCCAGTGCCGATGCCGCGCAGCGCGACACGCTCGCTGCGGCGCTCGACTACATGGGGCTGGTGGCGGGCCAGCCGATCGCGGGCACGCCGGTCGACTGGGTCTTCATCGGTTCCTGCGCCAACTCGCGGCTGTCGGACCTGCGCGCGGCGGCCGACGTGGCGCGCGGACGGCGGGTCGCTCCGGGCGTGACCGCCTGGGTCGTGCCCGGCTCGGAAAACGTCAAGCGCGCGGCCGAGGCCGAAGGCCTGCGCGAGGTCTTCGAGGCCGCAGGCTTCGCCTGGCGCGAGCCCGGCTGCAGCATGTGCGTGGCCGCGAACGGCGAGCAGGTACCGCCGCAGCAGCGCTCGGTGTCGACGTCCAATCGCAACTTCGTCGGCCGCCAGGGGCCGGGTGCGCGCACGCATCTGGCGAGCCCGGCGATGGCCGCCGCTGCCGCCATCGCGGGCGCCATCACCGACGTGGGAGCGCTGCAATGACCATGCAACCCTTCACCACGCTGACCGGTGCCGCCGCGCACCTGCCGCGCGCCAACGTCGACACCGATGTCATCGTGCGCATCGAGCGCCTCACTTCCTCCACCTCGCGCGACGGCTTGGGCGCCTATGCGCTCGAAGCACTGCGCTACCGAGAGGACGGCAGCGAAGACCCGGCCTTCGTCTTCAACCGGCCGGCCTTTCGCGGCGCGCCGATCCTGCTGGCCGGCGACAACTTCGGCTGCGGCTCGTCGCGCGAGGGCGCCGTTTGGGCGTTGCAGGGCATGGGCGTGCGCTGCGTGATCGCGCCGAGCTTCGGCGACATCTTCTTCAGCAACTGCTTCCAGAACGGCGTGCTGGCGATTCGCTGGACGGCCGCACGGATCGACGCGTTGGCCACGCTGTGTGCCGATGGCGCACCGGTCACGGTCGACCTGCAGGCCCGCCATGTCGCCGCGCCGGACGGCAGCGTTCATGACTTCGAGGTCGATCCATTGCGCCGCGAAGCCTTGCTGCACGGTCTCGACGACATCGGGCTCACGCTGAAGGACGACGTGCTGATCCGCGAATGGCAGGAGGCCGACCGGCAACGCCGGCCGTGGGCCTGGCCGGCGGAACGTCCCGGCTGACGCGCCGGCACGAGCGCCGACCGATTCGATAGCAACACGAACAATCACATAAAGAGAGACATGCGATGACCCGAAGATTCAGGCCGAACCGGCCGTTGGTTCTTGCCTTGCTGGGCGTGGCCGCGGCCACATGCGTGGCATCGGCTGCGCACGCACAAACGCCGGCCCCAACGTCGGACCGCGCACCGATGGCCGCATGGAAACCCGACCGCCCCGTCACGTTGGTCGTGCCCTACAGCGCAGGCGGTGGCACCGACGCCACGGCGCGTGCCGTCTCGAAGCAGCTCGGCGTGCTCTGGGGGCATCCGGTGGTGGTCGAGAACATGCCGGGCGCCGATGGTCTGATCGGCACGCGCCGCGTGATGGAGGCCAAGCCCGATGGCTACACGCTGCTGCTGCAGGTGCCCGCCATCGTCGTCACCAAGTACACGCCGGGCCTGAAGGGCATCGACCCGCTGGCGAGGCTCGATCCGCTGACGGCCGTGTCGCAGTCACCGGCGGCGATCGTTGCGAGTGCCAAGCTGCCCGCGCGCACGTTGGCGGAATTCATCGCCTACTGCAAGACGGCGGTGCAGCCCTGTTCACTGGCGAGCGGCGAGAGCCTGGCGCGCATCTCCGCCAGGCAACTCGCGGCCGAGGCCGGCATTCCGAACCTGATCGTCGTCAACTACCGCGGCACCGGCGCGATCGTGACCGACCTGATCTCGAACAACGTCAACATGGCATTCACCGGCATCACGGCCGCATTGCCGCACTACAAGGCCGGCACGCTGAAGATCTTCGCGACCCAGGGCCGCCAGCGTGCGGCCGTGTTGCCCGACGTACCGACCACGGCCGAAGCGGGCTTCCCGCAGTTCCAGTCGGTCACCTGGTTCGGCCTGTTCGCGCCCAAGGGCACGCCGGCGGTTGTCGCCAATGGCATCGTTGCCGCGCTGCGCGAGGCGGTGAAGGACGCCGACGTGCAGAAGACCATCGCCGCTGCGGGCGCGGAGCCGGTCGTCAATTCGCCCGCGGAATTCGCAGCGCAGGTGCGCGAGGAGAGCGAGCGGCTCGGCGCGCTCGTCAAGACCTATCCGTTGGAGTGAAGCTCATGACCCCATTCGACGATTCCGATGCCGAACAGACCGAGGTGCGCTGCGTGCTGATGCGCGGCGGCACGAGCAAGGCGCTGTTCTTCCCGTGCAGGCGAAGTGCAGAAGTGGGATCGGCGGTGAACGACAGCGGCGTGCAGATCGATTGAGTTGCTTCGGTCGAGTCGACCAGCGCACTGTGCTTTGGCAGTGCGAAGCTCGAGCCCTGTGGTTCAGTCCGCGAGCTTCAGCGTCGACGCAAAGCGGCGCGCCTCGCCATTGCACGGATCGGTGAAGGCGAGCGTCTTCGCCAGCAACTGCAGCGGGTGCGCATGGTCTTCGCGATCGGCGGGCAGCAGCTCGGGGTAGATCGGGTCGTTGACGATCGGCATGCCGAGCGCATTGCAGTGCACGCGCAACTGGTGCTTGCGGCCCGTGACTGGCGACAGGCTCAGCCGGGCGCGGTCATCGCCCAGGCGTTCGATCAGCTCGAAGAAGGTCTCCGAATTCGGCTCGCCATCGGCCTCGGCGGTGCGCAGGAACGACGTGTCCTGCACCAGCCGGCTGCGCCGCGCCGCCGGCAACTGCATGCCGGCAGGCCAGTGGACGATCGCCTCATAGTTCTTGCGCACGCCGCGGTCCGCGAAGAGCTTTTGATACGCGGCGCGGTCCGCCGGCCGCACGCAGAACAGCACCAGCCCGGCGGTGCCGCGGTCGATGCGATGGATCGGCGCCAGCGTGTCGATGCCGAGCTTGCGCCGCAGCCGCACCAAGAGGCTTTCCTGCAGGTACTTGCCGGTGGGCGTGACCGGCAGGAAGTGCGGCTTGTCGGCCACCACCAGATGCGCGTCCTGGAACAGCAGCAACTCGTCGAACGGGATGCGCGGCTCCTCAGCGATCGCGCGGTAGTAGTACAGCCGCTGATGGCCCTGGTAGGGTGCGTCGATGGCGATCGGCCTGGCGAGGTCATCGACCACGTCGCCGGCCCGCATGCGCTCGCACCAGGTGTCGCGCGTGATCCGTGGAAAGCGCTCGCAGAGAAAGTCGAGCATCGTCGGCCACGGGCCTGCCGGCAGCCCGACGACGCTCGGGCCGACGCCATTGCGCATGGGCAGGGGGCGGTCGCCGGGCATTGCCACGAGATCTGTGGATGCGACGGCGAGAAGGGATGAGGCTGAGGTGGAGGGCACGGCGCA
>JAZKDL010000462.1:0-2150 GCA_040387575.1 Pseudomonadota bacterium | reverse complement strand
TCCAGCCTGGGCGCTGCACTCGCCACGGCCTGGCCCGTGTTCCCGGTGCTGTGCGTAGCAGCCTTGCTCACCGGCGGCGCCACCGGTGTCACGGTGATCGCGCTGCAGCGTCACGTGGGCCGGGCGGCCGCCAATCCGACGCAGCTCAAGCAGGTGTTCAGCTGGTTGGCGATTTCACCGGCGGCGGCGAATTTCGTGGGTCCGTTCGCGACCGGCCTGCTGATCGACCATGCCGGCCGTGTGGCGGGCGATGCGACCGGCTACCGGACCGCCTTCGTGCTGCTCACCGTGTTGCCGCTGCTGTGCTGGCTGCTGGCCCGCCGTACTCAGGAACTGCCGATCGCTGCGCCACCGGCCGGGGCGCCGAAGCCACGCGCGATGGACCTGCTGACGCAGCCGATGTTTCGTCGCCTGCTGTTCGTGAACTGGCTGCAGTCCGCATCCTGGGACGTCCATACCTTCGTGCTGCCGATTCTTGGCCATGAGCGTGGTCTGAGCGCCTCGGTGATCGGCGCGATCCTCGGCGCCTTCGCGGTGGCGGCTGCCGGCATCCGTGTCGTGTTGCCATGGATCGCCTCGCGCGCCAGCGAGCGCAGCGTGATCACCGTCTCGAACGTGATCACCGCGGCCGTCTTTTTGTTCTATCCGCTGATGCACACGGCTTTCGGCATGGGTGTGTGCTCGGTGGCGCTGGGCATCGCCCTGGGCGCGGTGCAGCCGATGATCATGAGCATGCTGCACCAGATCACGCCGCACAACCGGCATGGCGAAGCGCTGGGTCTGCGCGTGATGACGCTGAATGCTTCCAGTGTCGCGATGCCGATGCTGTTCGGCGCGGCCGGCGCCGTGATCGGCATTGCCGGCCTGTTCTGGGTGATCGGCGGCGTGGTGGCGGCGGGAACCCGCTCTGTCTGGGGTCTGACCGTGCCGCCGCCAGCCGATCAGAGCTTGTAGAACCGCTTGACCGCCGTCCAGGCGTCTTCGGGTGCGTCGACGTACTCGAACAGGTTCACGTCGGCCGGCGAGATCACACCTTCGTCGACCAGGAAGTCGAAGTCGATCAGCCGCTTCCAGTAGTCGGATCCGAACAGCACGATCGGCACCGGCTTGGCCTTGCGGGTCTGCACCAGCGTCACCACTTCGAACAGTTCGTCGAGCGTGCCGAAGCCGCCGGGGAACGCGACCAGCGCCTTCGCCCGCATCATGAAATGCATCTTGCGGATGGCGAAGTAATGGAACTTGAAGCTCAGCGCTGGCGTGACCCACGGGTTGGCTTCTTCTTCCATCGGCAGCGCGATCGCCAGGCCGATGTTCAGGCCGCCGCCTTCGTAGGAGCCGCGGTTGGCCGCCTGCATGATGCCCGGCCCACCGCCCGTGCAGATGAAGAGCTTGTCCTCGGGCTCCTTGTCGTTGCTGTACTGCGCGACCAGCTTGCCGAAGGCGCGCGCCTTTTCGTAGTAATGCGAGTTGCGGGCCAGCTTTCGCCAGCGCTCGGCGGCGATGACGTCGCCCGCGGCTTCCGCCTGCGCGATCAGCGCGCCGGATTCTTCCTGGCTGCGAAAGCGTGCGCTGCCGAAGACGACCACCGTGTTCTCGATGCCGTGCTCGCGCATCTGCAGGTCTGGCTTCATCAGCTCGAGCTGCATGCGAAGGCCGCGCGTCTCTCGGCGCAACAGGAATTCCGGGTCTGCAAAGGCCAGGCGCGATGGATCGGCGTCGAGCGGCAGTCCTTTGTCGGAGTGGGCCTGCAGCGTGGCCCATGCGTCGGCCAGGCGTTTGTCGTGAAGGTCGTGCGTCTTGTTCATTGGGGTGTCCAGCAATTTCGGGGCCTGATCGCTGAATGGAGCGACCATGAAAAAAGGCTCCCGATGGAGCCTTTCGATTCGTGTGCTGCGCTCAGACGCGCTTGCGGTATTCGCCGGTGCGGGTGTCGATTTCGATCCGGTCGCCTTGCGCCACGAAGAGCGGAACGCCCACTTCGAAACCGGTCGAGATCTTGGCCGGCTTCATGACCTTGCCCGAGGTGTCGCCCTTGACGGCGGGTTCGGTCCAGGTGACTTCGCGTTCGACGCTGGTCGGCACTTCGACCGAGATCGCCTTGCCGTCGTAGAACACCACTTCGACAGCCATGCCGTCTTCGAGGTAGTTCA
>JAZKDL010000461.1:0-5677 GCA_040387575.1 Pseudomonadota bacterium | reverse complement strand
GCCTGCATCCAGAGCATCGTGATCGACGATGCGCTGTTCGATCGCTACATCGATTCCACCGACTTCATCCAGCAGTACATCTTTCCGGGCGGCTGCCTGCCGTGCCCGCGCGAGTTCCGGCGCGAGGCCGAGGCGGCCGGGCTGGAGGTGGTCGACGAGTTCGCGTTCGGGCAGGACTACGCCGAAACCCTGCGGCGCTGGCGTGTCGACTTCCTCGCCGAACGCAACCGCATCCTGCAGCTCGGCTTCGACGAAAGGTTCATGCGCATATGGGAGTTCTACCTGGCGTATTGCGAAGCCGCCTTTGCGCAATCCAACATCGACGTCGTCCAGTACACGTTGCGCAAGCGCTAGTGGCCGCTGCGCTGTGGGCTGCTTGCGGCGCGTTGTACGGCGTGCCGGCGCAGGTGTCGGCACAACCGGTCGCGCCGTCCACGGCACCCGCCGCGCCAACGCAACTGCGTGACGTGCTGCCCGACGCCCAGCGGCTCGGCACGGCACGCCTCACGGTCTGGGGCTTTCAGGTCTATGACGCGGTGCTGTGGGTCGGCAACGGCTTTCAAGCGAGCGCCTGGACGCAGCAGCCATTGGGGCTCGAACTGCGCTATCTGCGCGACTTCGAAGGCACGGCCATCGCCAAGCGCTCGATGGACGAGATGCGCCGCAGCGGCCCGATCGACGCTGCGCAGTCCGAGCGCTGGCTGCAGGTGATGCAGTCCACGTTTCCCGACGTGAAGAAGGGTGACCGCCTGCTCGGCGTCTACGAGCCCGGCGCGGGCGCGCGCTTCTTCCACAACGGCAAGCCTTCGGGCGCCGTGCGCGATGCGGCGTTCGCAGAGCGCTTCTTCGCGATCTGGCTCGGTGCGCAGACCTCCGAGCCGGCGATGCGCGACGCCTTGCTGGCGCGCTGATCGTTCTTCATGTCCGACACCCTTCGCTTCGGCCGGCTCGACGGTCTGCGTTACGGCCTGCTCGGGTTGCCGCTGGCCTTCGTCGCGTTGCCGCTCTACGTGCTGCTGCCGAACCATTACGCGCTGGCTTTCGGCGTGCCGCTGACGGCGCTGGGCGCCGTGCTGCTCGGTGCGCGGCTGCTCGATGCGCTGATCGATCCGTGGCTCGGGCGGCTGAGCGACCGGCTGTTCGCACGCGCCACTTCGGCCGTGCTTGGCGCCGGCCTGGGCGTGGCGGCGCTGCTCGCGCTGGGCTTCGGACTGCTGTTCTTTCCGCAACTTCTGGTCGATCCGACGCGGCACGGGCCGTTGCTGGCGCTGACCGCCGTGCTGTTGGTGCTCACCTATGCCGGCTACAGCGCGCTCGGCATCGCACACCAGTCCTGGGGCGCGCGGCTTGGCGGCGACGCGTCGCAGCGCAGCCGGATCGTCGGCTGGCGCGAAGGCCTCGGCCTGCTCGGCGTGGTGCTCGCGTCCGTCACGCCGACCTTCGCCGGGTTGGGAGCGATGGTCGCGCTGTTCGTTCTGATGCTGATCGCGGGCTGGCTGGCCTGGACGCGCGCGCCCCGGCCGATGCCCGATACGCCGACATTCGATCGGTCGAACGCGATGCGGGGCGCCATGCGCCGGCCGTTGCGCGACCGGGCCTTCCGCCGCCTGCTGGCGGTCTTCATGCTCAACGGCATCGCCAGTGCGATCCCCGCCACGCTGGTGCTGTTCTTCGTGCAGGACCGGCTGCAGGCGCCGGCCTCGCTGGCGCCCGCTTTCCTCGGCTGCTATTTCGTCTGTGCGGCCCTCTCGATTCCTCTCTGGTTGCGCGCCGTGCCGCGCTTCGGCCTGGCGCGCACCTGGCTGGCCGGCATGGCGCTGTCGATCGCGGTGTTCGCCTGGGCAGCGGCGATGGGCGCCGGCGACGCGATGCCCTTTCTCGCGGTGTGTGCGCTGTCGGGCGCCGCGCTCGGCACCGACCTCGTGCTGCCCGGTGCGCTGCTGGCCGGCGTGATCGCCGACGCGCGTGAGCGGCCGAATGCCGGCGCCTACTTCGGCTGGTGGAATTTCGCCACCAAGCTGAACCTGGCGCTCGCCGCCGGACTCGCCTTGCCTCTGCTGGGACTCGCCGGCTATGCGCCCGGTGCCCGCGATGCCGCGGCGCTGCAGGCGCTCACGTTGGCGTACTGCCTGCTGCCCTGCGTGCTGAAGCTGCTGGCCAGTGTTGCGCTCTGGACGCTGGTGATCCGCGCGCCGTCCCCATCTTCCCTGTCGAAAGCGCTTCCATGACCTTCCGTTCTCGAGCAGCCGCGCTGCTCCTCGCCGTGTCCGCCGGCCTGCTCGTCGGCTGTGCCGCGCCGCAACCGTCCGACTACGCCGCGGAGCGTCCTGTGCTGTCGCTGCGCGACTACTTCAACGGCCGCGTCGATGCGCACGGAATGTTCCAGGACCGCGCCGGCCGCGTCGTCAAGCGCTTCACCGTGGTCATGGACTGCCACTGGAACGGCGACGACGGCGTGCTCGACGAAGCCTTCAGCTACAGCGACGGCACGACCCAGCGGCGGGTCTGGAAGCTCAAGGCGCTGACCGATGGCCGTTTCAGTGGAACCGCCGACGACGTGGTCGGCACCGCCTTGGGAGAGCAGCGCGGCAACGCCTTTCACTGGACGTACACCCTGAAGCAGCCGGTGGGCGACAGCGTGTACGAGGTACAGATGGACGACTGGATGTACCTGGTGGACGGGAAGGTGATGCTGAACCGTGCGGTCATGCGCAAGTTCGGCGTTCGCGTCGGCGACGTGACGCTTTCGTTCCAGCGGCCATGAGGCTGTTTTCACCGCTCAACCCGCCGATGGCCGACTGGCGCGGAAAGCGTGTCTGGATCGTCGGCGCGTCTTCCGGCATCGGCCGTGCCACCGCCGAGGCACTGCTCGCGCGCGGCGCGCTGGTGGCGGTGTCGGCGCGCCAGCGCGAAGCGCTCGACACGCTGGCCATGCCGTACGCGGACTGTGGCCGCGCCGATAGCCCCTCGCCGCTCACCGTGCTTCCGCTCGATGCGACCGACGCCGATGCGGTGCGCGACGCCCACGCGGCGCTGGCTGCACGTGGCCCGCTCGACTTCGTGCTCTATTGCGCCGGCACCTACCAGGCGCTGCGCGCCGATGCGTTCTCGCTCGACGTCATGGTGGCGCATCAGCAGATCAACTATGTCGGCGCGCTCAACGTGCTGGCCGTGGTGCTTCCGGGGCTGGTGGCGCGCGGGGCAGGGCACGTCTCGCTGACGGCCAGCGTTGCCGGCTTTCGCGGGCTGCCGCAGAGCCTGGCGTACGGGCCGACGAAGGCCGCGCTGACCAATCTGGCCGAGGTGCTGTACACCGACCTGCACCGGATCGGCGTCGGCGTCAGCGTGGTGCAGCCGGGTTTCGTCGAAACGCCGCTGACCGCGCAGAACGCTTTCAGGATGCCGGCGTTGATCACGCCGGCGCAGGCCGCCGACGCGATGCTCGCAGGCTGGGCGCGAGGCGACTTCGAGCTCCATTTTCCGAAGCGCTTCACCTTCTGGATGAAGCTCCTGCGCGTGCTGCCCTACCGTATATATTTCGCGGCCGTGCAGCGGGTGACCGGTCTGTAGGGCTGACACCGACAGGCCCGCGCCGGTCGGTCGAAATGTCCTGATCCCCTCGGCGGGTTAGCTACCAGCGGGCGCCAGAGCGCCGAATACAATGCCGCGTGCTGCGCGGCCCTGCTCGCGCCCATCGGCCGCATCCGGCGGCCGCGCAAGCGGGTCATGCCCGCCACCGCCGCCATCCTGTTCTTCTCTCTCTTCTGCTGGAGACTCCCTTGTTCATTTCCTCTGCTTTCGCCCAGACCGCACCTGCTGCCGCTGGCGGCGACATGCTGTCTTCCCTCGGCAGCATGCTGCCGCTCGTGCTGATGTTCGTGGTGCTGTACTTCGTGATGATCCGGCCCCAGATGAAGCGCCAGAAGGAAGCCCGCGCGATGATCGAGGCCCTCGCCAAGGGCGACGAGGTCGCGACGTCCGGCGGCATGCTCGGCAAGATCACCTCGATCAGCGACCAATATCTGGGCCTGGAAATCGCCAATGGCATCGAAGTCAAGGTCCAGCGCAGTGCGGTGGTTCAGGTCCTGCCCAAGGGCGCGATCAAGTAAGTTGTTTTCCTCTGCGGCATTGCCGCACAAAGCGCGATCATGAACCGTTACCCGGTCTGGAAGTACGCGATCCTCGTGATCGTGCTGTTGGTGGGACTCATCTACGCCCTGCCTAATTTCTTTGGTGAGGCGCCCGCGGTACAGGTTTCCGCGGCCAAGGCGACCGTCAAGGTCGACGCTGGCACACAAGCCCGCGTCGAAGAGGCTCTCAAGGCCGGCGGTCTGACGCCGGACATGCTCACGCTGGACGCCACGTCCTTGCGTGCCCGCTTTGCCAGCACCGACGACCAGCTCAAGGCCCGCGATGTGCTCCAGCGCGCGCTGGTACCCGACGCGAACGATCCGTCGTACACGGTGGCGCTGAACCTGGTGTCGCGTTCACCGACCTGGCTCACGGCGCTGCACGCGTTTCCGATGTACCTGGGTCTCGACCTGCGCGGCGGCGTCGACTTCCTGCTGCAGGTCGACATGAAGGGCGCGATCGACAAGAAGGCCGAGTCCTTCGCCGGCGATCTGCGCACCGCCTTCCGCGACAAGGGCATCCGTGGCAGCGCGGTCAGCCGCAATGCCCAGGTCCTCGAAGTCACCTTCCGCGATGCGGCCAGCCTCGAAGCCGCCAAGGGCATCGTGCAGGATCAGTTCCCGGACCTGAGCACCACGGACAGCCAGGACGGCAGCAACTGGAAACTGACCGCCACCATCAAGCCCGAGGCCGCGCGCCGCCTGCAGGACTCGGCGCTCAAGCAGAACATCACCACGCTGCACAACCGGATCAACGAACTCGGCGTGGCCGAACCGGTGATCCAGCAGCAGGGCATCGACCGCATCGTCGTGCAACTGCCCGGCGTGCAGGACACGGCCAAGGCCAAGGACATCCTTGGGCGCACCGCGACGCTCGAGATGCGGCTGGTCGACGAAAGCTCCGAGGGCCACGCGGCAGAGTCCGGCACCGGACCAGTTCCTTTCGGTTCCGAACGGTTCATGGACCGCAACGGCCGTCCGGTGATCGTGAAGAAGCAGGTGCTCGTCACCGGTGAGAACCTGACCGATGCGCAACCGGGCTTCGACTCGCAGACGCAGCAGCCCAAGGTCGACCTGACGATGGACGCCAAGGGCGGCCGCATCATGCGCGACGTGAGCCGCGACAATTTCCGCAAGCGCATGGCCATGCTGATCTTCGAGAAGGGCAAGGGCGAAGTGCTCACGGCGCCGTCGATCAATGGCGAACTGGGCAACCGCTTCCAGATCTCCGGTTCGATGAGCGTGGTCGAAGCCAACGACCTCGCGCTGCTGCTGCGCGCCGGCTCGCTGGCCGCGCCGATGGAGATCATCCAGGAGCGCACCATCGGCCCGAGCCTGGGTGCCGACAACATCGACAAGGGCTTCAAGAGCGTGATGTACGGCTTCATCGCGATCATGGTGTTCATGTGCATCTACTACGCGCTGTTCGGCGTGTTCTCGTCGATCGCGCTGGCGGTCAATCTGATGCTGCTGGTGGCCATCCTCTCGATGCTGCAGGCCACGCTCACGCTGCCCGGCATCGCGGCCATGGCGCTCGCCATCGGCGT
>JAZKDL010000460.1:2035-12586 GCA_040387575.1 Pseudomonadota bacterium | reverse complement strand
GAAGGCGCAGATCGTCAACCTGCTGCAGGACCTGCAGGCCGAGCTGGGCCTGGCCCTGCTGTTCATCAGCCACGACCTCGGCATCGTCGAGCACATGACGCACCGTGTGGCCGTGATGTACCTGGGTCGCATCGTCGAGCAGGGCACGGCGCGCAAGCTGTTCGGGTCGCCACGCCACCCATACACCCAAGCCTTGCTGTCGGCCGCGCCGGGCAATGCGAAGGCCGGCAAACGCATCGTGCTCAAGGGCGACGTGCCCAGCCCGGTGAACCCGCCTGCCGGCTGCCACTTCCACACACGCTGCCCGCACGCTTTCGAACGTTGCCGCAGCGAGGCACCGCCGCTGGAAGACAAGGGCGACGGGCAATGGGCCGCCTGCCATCTGCAGGCGCTGCCGACCTGACGCCAACAGCGGATGCAGACACGGACGCATCACATGAAGAGACAAGAGACAGAGACCCACCCATGAACACAACCCCTCAGGATTCCGCCATCGGCCAGGCCCGCGAATGGCTCGATGCGCTCGCCGCCACGCTCGCCGATCGACGGCTCGACGCACTGCCCTCGCTGTTCACCGAAGACTGCTTCTGGCGCGACTTCCTCGCCTTCACCTGGAACATCAAGACCGTCGAAGGCATCGCCACCGTGCAGGAAATGCTCGCACAGGCACTGCCCCAGTTCGACAGCCCGCCGACCTGGACGCTCGACGAGGCCAGCGTGCAGGTCGACGGCGACACGCTCGGTGCGTGGTTCCGCTTCGAGACATCGGTCGGCCGCGGCCAGGGCCACTTGCGGCTGCGCGATGGCAAGTGCTGGACCTTCTTCACCGCCTTGCGCGAGCTCGACGGCTTCGAGGAGAAGTCCGGTCGCCGCCGCAAGCTCGGCGCCGCGCACCACTACGGCCCGGGCCGCCGCACCTGGCTCGAAGAACGCCAGCACGAAGAGGCCACGCTCGGCGAGACCGAGCAGCCGTACTGCGTGATCATCGGCGGCGGCCAAGGCGGCATCGGCCTGGCAGCGCGGTTGCGTCGGCTCGACGTGCCGACCATCGTGATCGAGCGCAACGCGCGCGCCGGCGACTCCTGGCGCCAGCGCTACAAGTCGCTGTGCCTGCACGATCCGGTCTGGTACGACCACCTGCCCTACCTGCCCTTCCCCGAGGACTGGCCGGTGTTCACGCCGAAGGACAAGCTGGGCGACTGGCTCGAGGCCTACACCCGCATCATGGAGATCAACTACTGGTCGTCCACCGAGTGCGACAGCGCGCGCTACGACGAGGCGGCCGGCGAGTGGACCGTGACCGTGCGGCGCGAAGGCAGGACCATCGTGCTGCGGCCGAAGCAACTGGTGTTCGCGCTCGGCGTGTCGGGCTACCCGAGCACGCCGGTCATCGAAGGGCACGAGACCTTCGCGGGCGAGCAATGCCATTCGAGCGCCTACCGCGGCGGCGAGGCCTGGCGCGGCAAGCGCTGCGTGGTGCTGGGCTCCAACAACTCGGCGCACGACATCTGCGCCGACCTGTGGGAGCACGGCGCCGAGGTGACGATGCTGCAGCGCTCGTCCACGCTGATCGCCAAGTCCGACACGCTGATGGAGCGGGTGATCGGCAAGCTCTATTCCGAGGACGCGGTCGAACGCGGCATCGACGCCGACCGGGCCGACCTGATCCAGGCCTCGACGCCGCTGCGGGTCGCGCCGCTGGTCAACATACCGATCTGGCAAGGCATTGCGCAGGCCGACGCGGCCTTCTACGAACGGCTGCGCAAGGTCGGCTTCATGCTGGATTTCGGCGAGGACGGCTCGGGCCTGCACACCAAGTACCTGCGCCGCGGGTCCGGCTACTACATCGACGTCGGTGCGTCGGAGCTGGTGGCGGACGGGCAGATCGGCCTGCGCAGCGGTGTCGGCATCGCGAAGATCGAGCCCGACGGCGTGGTGCTGACCAGCGGCGAGAAGCTGCCGGCCGACCTGCTGGTCTACGCCACCGGCTACGGCTCGATGAACGCCTGGGTGGCCGACATCGTGTCGCCCGAGGTGGCCGACCGCGTGGGCAAGTGCTGGGGCGTCGGCTCCGACACCGCGCGCGACCCCGGCCCGTGGGAAGGCGAACTGCGCAACATGTGGAAGCCCACGCAGCAGACGGCCTTGTGGTTCCACGGCGGCAACCTGAGCCAGTCGCGCCACTACTCGCTGTACCTCGCACTGCAGTTGAAGGCACGGATGGAAGGCCTGCAGACGCCGGTCTGGGGCATGGAAGAGGTTCGGCACCTGCGTTGATGGCTCGAGGTGGATGGCGGCGGGCCAGGCCGGTCCGCAGCGGGCAGGCAAGCGCGAAAACCGAATTTGCTTACGCGCCGCCTGCGTATATCGACATGCGCAAAAGTCGCATGCAACCGACACGGCGCTGCCTAGCATCGGCGACTTCAGATTCGCGCTGCTTCGTCGCCCACCACCATGTCCAACACCCTTTCGATCGATCGACCGGCCGTCACGCCGGGAACGCAATCGCAGCCGCAAACCCCGTCGCGCAGCGCGCCGCATGAAGCGTTCCGCATCACGCCGCTCGATGCCGCACTGGGCGCCGAGGTCACGGGCCTCGACGCCACGAAGCCGGTTCCGGCCGACCAGATCGTGGCACTGAAGAAGGCGCTGCTCGAGCGCCATGTGCTCGTGCTGAAGCGCCAGCAGATCGACGACGCGCAGTTCGAGCGGCTGGCGAGCTACTTCGGCGCGGTGTTCCGTCCGCCGGCCAACGTGCCGGTGCTCGGCTCCGACCCCTACGGCGGCAACACGCCCGACATCGTGCGGGTGTCGAACCTGGAAGGCGGCGTGCTGGGCCACGACGAGCTGTCCGCCCACGCCGATCACCACTGGACGCCGGTGCCTTCGTCGGGCTCGCTGCTGTACGGCATCGAGGTACCGTCCGAAGGCGGCGACACCACCTGGTTCAACCTGGCAGCCGCCTGGGACGCGCTCGACGGCGCCACGCAGCGCGAGATCGATTCGCTGCAGCTGATCACCTACAACCCGTTCCTGCGCAAGCTGAAGCCGCTGGCCTCGGGCTTCCCGCTGTACCGCACGCCGGACATCGAGCCGCTGACGCCCTTCGAGGTGCATCCGCTGGTGCGCACCCATCCCGACAGCGGCCGCCGCGTGCTGCACCTGGGCGCACGCACCGAGGTCGAGATCGTCGGCGCAGAACCGGCCTACGGTGCCGCACTCATCGCACGACTGCGCGCGCACCTGCTGCAGCCACGCTTCGCCTACACGCACCGCTGGACGGTCGGCGACATCGTCTATTGGGACAACCAGGCGACGCTGCACGCACGCAGCGCGTTCGACAACGGCGAGCGCCGGCTGCTCAAGCGCATCAGCCTCTCGGGCAGCCGCCCGTTCTGAACCCGCCGAGCCCTTCGAACCTGTTGCGAAAGCTGCAAGCGCGCACCGGCCTGCGGGTCGGTGCGCGGAACATCCCATGGCCGCCCGCCGCCCCATCCTGCTGAACGCGTTCGACATGAACACGGTCGGCCACATCGCACACGGCCTGTGGCGCCACCCGCGCGACCGTTCGACCGACTACAAGCGCCTGCCCTACTGGCTCGACCTCGCACGCACGCTCGAACGCGGACTGTTCGACGGCCTGTTCCTCGCGGACGTGACCGGGGTCTACGACGTCTGGGGCGGCAATGCCGACGCCGCCGTGCGCGACGCCATCCAGCTGCCGATCAACGACCCCGCAGTGCTGGTCAGCGCGATGGCGAGCGTCACCCGGCACCTCGGCTTCGGCATCACCGCGACGATCTCGGCCGAGTCGCCGCATGCCTTCGCGCGGCGGATGTCGACGCTCGACCACCTGAGCGACGGCCGGATCGGCTGGAACGTCGTCACCGGCTTCCTGGACAGCGCAGCGCGTGCGCAAGGCGGCACGGCCACCGCCGGCCACGACCTGCGCTACGACCGCGCCGACGAATTCATGTCGCTGGTCTACCAGCTGTGGCACGACAGCTGGGACGACGACGCAGTGCAGGCCGACCGGGCGCGCGGCATCTATGCCGATCCGGCGAAGGTTCGGTCGATCCACCACGAAGGTCCGTTCTACCGGCTCGATGCGGTGCATGCGAGCGAGCCATCGCCCCAGCGCACGCCGCTGCTGTTCCAGGCCGGTGCGTCGGACCGCGGCACCGCCTTCGCGGCGCGCCACGCGGAGGTGGTGTTCGTGCCCAACCAGGGGCTGCGCGCCACCGCCGAGAGCGTGCGCCGCCTGCGCGCCGCAATCGCCGAGCGCGGACGTGCGCCCGACAGCGTGCGCTTCGTCACCACGCTGCTCGCAGTGCCAGGCCGCACCGAAGCCGAGGCACGCGACCGCCATGACGACTACCGCCGCCATGCGCGTCCCGAGGCCGGGCTGGTGCAATTCTCGAGCGCGATCGGCGTCGACCTGTCGCGCCACGGGCTGGACGACCGCGTGAGCGGCGGCAGCCCCGACGCGATCCAGAGTTCGGTGGCGTCGCTGAGCCGAGGTCCGTCGCCCACGGTGCGCGACATCCTGGCCCAGATGCCGCTCGGCGGCCGGCATGCGCCGGTGGTGGGTACGCCCGCACAGATCGCCGACGAGATGGAAGCCTGGGTCGACGAAGCGGGCGTGGACGGCTTCAACCTCGTGCGCACCGTCAGCCCCGAAGGCATCGAGCAGTTCGTCGACCTGGTCGTGCCCGAACTGCAGCGGCGCGGCCTGCACAAGCGCGCCTATGCCGAAGGCAACTGGCGCCGCAAGGTGTTCGGGCCGACCGGCCAGTCACTTCCGCCGGCGCTTGCCGCCTGAGAAACCAAGAGAAAAGATGAACGCCCCTGTGATCCAGAGCGACGCGCAAGCCCTGTCGCTGGCCCGCGAACTCGCGGCCGAATTCGAAACCGACGCCTCCGCACGCGACCGCGATCGGCGCCTGCCCTTCGCCGAGGTCGAGCGCTTTTCCGCCAGCGGCCTGTGGGGCATCACGGTGCCGCGCGCCTTCGGTGGCGCCGCCGTGTCGCATGCCACGCTGGCCGAGGTGACCGCGCTGATCTCCGAAGCCGACCCGGCGCTCGGCCAGATTCCGCAGAACCACTACTGCCTGGTCGATGCGGTGCGGCTGATCGGCAGCCCGGCGCAGCAGGACTTCTTCTTTGCCGAAGCGCTGCGCGGCCAGCGCTTCGGCAATGCGGTGTCCGAGAGCGGTACGCCGAACGCCAAGGTGGTGACCGCGCGGCTGACGCAGACGCCCGGCGGCCTGCGGCTGGACGGCCGCAAGTTCTATTGCACCGGCGCGCTGTTCGCGCACTGGGTGCCGGTGGCGGCCAAGGACGCGGACGACCGGCAGGTGCTGGTCTACGTGCCGCGCGATGCGCCCGGCCTGCAGGTGATCGACGACTGGAGCGGCTTCGGCCAGCGCACCACCGCCAGCGGCACGGTGACGGCCGACAACGTCGCCATCGATCCGCTCTGGGTGCTGCCGCGCGCGCAGCTGTTCGAGCCGCCGACGATCCACGGGCCATTCGCGCAGATCCTGCATGCGGCGATCGACCTGGGCATCGGACGCGCGGCCATGGCCGCGTTGCGCCATTGGGTGCGCGACCGCGCGCGGCCATGGCCAGACAGCGGCGTGACGCGCGCCGGCGACGACCCGCTGACGCTGAGCAAGGCCGGCGACCTGCGGATCCAGCAGCATGCGGCCGAGGCGCTGCTGCAGCGCGCCGGCCGGTTCCTGGACGCGGCACGCGACGAGGCCACGCCCGAGAACGTGAGCGAGGCATCGATCGCGGTGGCCGAGGCCAAGGTGCTGACCACCGAGTTCGCGCTGCGCGCCGCCACCACGCTGATCGAACTCGGCGGCACCCAGGCAACGCTGGCCGAGCACAACCTCGACCGCCACTGGCGCAACGCGCGGACCCACACCGTCCACGACCCGGTGCGCTGGAAGCCGCACGCCATCGGCAACCACTGGATCAACGGCGCCGCACCGCAGCGCCACGCGTCGCTCTGACCTTTCCCGAGCACGCCGCGCCTGCCTTTCATTCACGCATTCACGCATTCCCACTTCAGATCGATTCAGGAACCACCATGGACCGCCGCCGTTTCATCCAGCATGGCTCCGCCATCGTCTCCACCGCCAGCGGCGCCATCGCCACGACCAGCCTGGGCCTGCCGCTCGCAGCGCTGGCGCAGTCGCGCAAGGAAACCCTGCGTGTGCTGGCCGAAGGCCTGCCGAACTCGCAAGACCCGCACGGCGAAGGCGTGAGCCGCGAATCGCTCGGGCTCTTCTTCAACGTGTACGACCGGCTCATCAACTTCGATCGGCTGCCGGTGTCGCCGGGCGTCTACAAGTACGACTACGACCGCTTCCGTGGCGAACTCGCCGAGCGCTTCGACACCTCGCCCGACGGCCGCACATTGACCTTCCACCTGCGCCGGGACGCGACCTTCCACGACGGCCGTCCGGTGACGGCCGCCGACGTCAAGTGGTCGCTCGACCGCGCGGTCGCGCTGCCGGCCAGCAAGCGGCAGCTGTCGACCGGCTCGCTGGACAACCCTGCGCAGTTCACCGTGGTGGACCCGCACACCTTCCGGATCTCGCTGCCGCGCGCCGACCGCTACACGCTGCCCAACCTGGCGCTGTCCTTTGCGTCGGTGCTCAATTCGGAGCTTGCGAAGTCGCACGCCACCGCAGCCGATCCGTGGGCCACCGAATGGGTCAAGACCCACGAGGCCGGCAGCGGCGCCTACCGCGTGGAGAACTTCACGCCGGGCCAGCAGGTGATCTATGCGCGCTTCGACGGCTGGAAGGCTGGCGCGACGCCGCAGATCCGCCGGGCGGTGTTCCAGCTGGTGCCGTCGGCATCGAACCGGGTCGCCGCGCTGCTGAAGGGCGATGCCGACGTCGTGCTGCAGTTGCCGCCCAAGGACCTCGACGCGCTGGCCGAGACGCGCCAGGCCAAGGTGCTGTCGGTGCCGGTGACGACCAGCTTCCGCTTCGTCGCCTTCAACACGCAGGCCAAACCCTTCGACGACGTGCGCGTGCGCCAGGCGGTCGCCTATGCGCTGCCCTACACCACACTGCTGCGCGGTGCCAGCCTCGGGCGCGGCGAGCCGCTGTTCGGTGCGGCGTCCGCCAAGCCCGTCGACAGCCGCTTCCCGCAACCCTATCCATACGACACGCAGCTGCTGCGCGCACGCGAGCTGCTGGCGCAGGCCGGCTTCGCCAAGGGTTTCAAGACCAGCTTCAGCTACAACGTTGGCGACGCGACGCTGGCCGAACCGGCCGCGCTGCTGATCCAGGAAGCGCTCGGCAAGATCGGCATCGAACTCACCATCGAGAAGGTGCCGGCGGCGCAATGGGGCACGCTGCAGACCGAGAAGAAGCTGCCCTTCTTCATCGACAGCTCGTCGGCCTGGTTCAACGACCCCGACTACTTCTTCCGCATCTTCTTCCAGGGCGACTGGCGCTGGAACTTCGGCTCGTTCAAGAACGACGAGCTGGCCAGGCTGGTCGAGCAGGCGCGCTGGGAAACCGACAAGGTGCGCTACGACCGCGCGATCCGCCGCGCGATCGAGATCGTGTTCGACCAGGTGCCGCTGGTGCCGCTGTGGCTGCCGTCCTTCGAGGCCGCGGTGCAGCCCGACCTGCAGAACTTCACCTACTACATCCATGGGCAGGTGGACTTCCGGCCCCTGACCCGCGCGTGAGCGAGCGGCTCGCTTCGGCCCGGCGCCTGGGTGCGCGGCTGCTGGCCACCCTGCCGGTGCTGGTCGGGGCCGTGATCTTCACCTTTCTGCTGACCCACGTGCTGCCCGGCGACCCGGCTGCCTTCCTGGCGTCGGGGCCGAGCGCCGGCCCGGAAGAAATCGCACAGATCCGCGCCCGCATGGGGCTCGACCAGCCGCTGGCAACGCAGCTGCAGCACTACCTCGTTGCGCTGCTGCGCGGCGACTGGGGCCAGTCCCACACCACCGGCCAGCCGGTGCTGACCGACCTCGCACAGCGCCTGCCCGCAACGCTCGAACTGACAGTGACCGCGTTCCTGCTGACCCTGGCGATCGCGTTGCCACTGGGCGCTGCGGCGGCGCTGCGGCCCCGCTCGATCTGGGACCGCGCGTGCACGCTGCTCAGCGTCGGCGGCAGCTGCATGCCGAGTTTCGTGATCGCGCTGCTGCTGGTCTACGTCTTCTATTTCCTGCTGGGTTGGTCGCCCGAGCCCACCGGTCGCATCGACGCCATGCTCACGCCGCCCGACAACGTCACCGGCTTCCTGCTGCTCGACAGCGCGCTGGCGGGCCGATGGGACGCCTTGGCGTCGGCCTGCGGCCGTCTGCTGCTGCCGAGCATCTCGATGGCGGCGTTCTCGCTCGCGCCGGTGGCCCGGCTCACGCGCGCGTCGCTGCTGGGCGTGCTGCGCAGCGATCCGGTGCGCACCGCGCGTGCGCTCGGCTTGCCCCGCCGGGCCGTCCTGGCGAGCGCGCTGCAGTTGGCGCTGCTGCCGGTCGTCACCAGCGCGGGCATGGTGTTCTCTTACATGCTGAGCGCCAACGTGGTGATCGAGAAGGTCTTCGCCTGGCCGGGTATCGGCAGCTATGCGCTCGATGCGCTGATGGCGGCAGACCACGCACCGCTGCAGGGCTTCGTGCTGATCGTGGCGCTGTTGTTCGTCGTGGTGAACCTGCTGGTCGACCTGCTGCATGCGCGCATCGATCCACGCGCCGGAGCCGGCCTGTGACGCGCCGTATTCGTGTTTCCGGCGGCGCGCTGCTCGGGCTGGCACTGCTCGCATGGCTGCTGGTGGGCGCCGCATTCGGGCCCGCGCTCGCACCCTACGACCCGCTCGCGACCGACGTCATGTCGCGCCTGCAGCCACCCGGCGCGGCGCACTGGTTCGGCACCGATGCGCTCGGGCGCGACCTGTTCTCGCGCGTGCTGGTCGCGACCCGGCTCGACCTCGGCATGGCGGCCGGCGCCGTCGTGCTGTCGCTGCTGGCCGGCAGCGCGATCGGTGCCGTCTGCGGCTTCGTCGGCGGCGCGCTCGACCGCTGGGTCGGCCGGCTGGTCGACGTGATGATGGCCTTTCCGCTGTTCGTGATCGCGATGGCGCTGGTCGCGGCCTGGGGCAACAGCGTGGTCAACATCGTCTATGCGACAGCGCTCATCAACCTGCCCTTCTACATCCGGCTGGCGCGCAGCGAGATCGGCGTGCGGCGCCACGCCGGCTACGTGCTGGCGGCGCGGCTGGGCGGTGCGCGCGCGCCGCGTGTGCTGTTCGGCGTGCTGCTGCCGCATGTGCTGCCGATGCTCGCAGTGCAGGGTTCCATCAACCTCGGCTGGGCGCTGCTGAACGGCGCCGGCCTGTCGTTCATCGGCCTCGGCGTGCGACCGCCGACGCCCGAATGGGGCGTGCTGGTGAGCGAGGGCGCGCCCTACATCATCACCGGCCAGTGGTGGCTGGCCGGCTTCCCCGGGCTGGCGCTGTTCGCTGCGGTCGGCTGCTTCGCGCTGCTCGGCGATGCGCTGCGCGATGTGCTCGATCGGCGCGGCGCGGCGGAGGCTGCGCCGTGAGCCGGCCGCTGTTCGAGGTCGAGGCACTGAGCCTGCGTTTCCGGATGCCGTCCGGCCCGCTGCACGTGCTCGACCGGGTCGGCCTGACGCTGCATGCCGGCGAGACGCTCGCGCTGGTCGGCGAGAGCGGCTCCGGGAAATCCGTGACGGCACTCGTGCTCGCCGGCCTGCTCGACGCGCGTGCCGAGGTGCAGGCGGAGCGCCTGCGCTTCCAGGGCCGCGACCTGCTCGGCCCTGCCGGACGACCCGATGCAGGCGCCTGGAACACCCTGCGCGGACGCCACATCGGCTTCGTGTTCCAGAGCCCGCGGCGTGCGCTGCATCCACTGCGCAGCATCGGCGACCAATTGCAGCAGGTGCTGCGCGTGCACCGCGGCCTGCGTGCGGCGCCGGCCCGCAAGGCTGCGCTCGACTGGATCGAGCGTGTCGGGCTGAGCGACCCCGGACGCCGCTTCGGTGCGTATGCGCACGAACTCTCCGGCGGCCAGTGCCAGCGCGTGATGATCGCGCTGGCACTGGCCGGCGAGCCCGAACTGCTGATCGCCGACGAGCCCACGACCGGGCTGGACGTGAGCACGCAGGCGCGTGTGCTCGACCTGATCGCCGGACTGGCCCGGGAGCGCGGCCTCGCCACGCTGCTGATCACGCACGACCTGGCGCTCGCCGCCCAGCGCAGCGAGCGCGTGGCGGTGATGCATGCGGGCCAGCTGGTGGAAACCTTGCCCGCGGCACAGCTGCGCCACGGCGCCGCCCACCCCTACACACGCCAGTTGCTGCGCGCGACGCCGCAGTCGGCCGCCACGCTCGACGCGCTCCGAAGCGTCGACGGCACGCTGCCCGACCTGGCACGCGCCGACCTGCCGGCGTGCCGCTTTGCCGACCGATGCGCGCAGGCCGATCTGCACTGCCGCACGCAGGCTGCGCCCTTGCTGCGCACCGGGGTTTCGCAACTGGTGCGGTGCTGGTCGCC
>JAZKDL010000460.1:0-1935 GCA_040387575.1 Pseudomonadota bacterium | reverse complement strand
CCGCGCAATCAAGCTGAACGAGTGACCGAATCCAACTTTTCGAACACGGCCGCGACCGTGCCCAACGCGCGTCCCCTGCTGGACGTGCAGCACCTGGTCGCACGCCACCGGCTGCCCGGCGGCAGCTGGCGCCGGCCGCGCTGGTTGCAGGCGGTCGACGACGTGAGCCTGCAGCTGGCGCATGGCGAGGCGCTCGGCCTGGTCGGCGAATCGGGCTGCGGCAAGTCGACGCTGGCCTTGCTGTTGTCGCGCCTCGGCGATCCGTTGTCGGGCCGCATCCTGTTCGATGGCGACGACCTGGCGGCGCAGCCCGCGGCACGCGCTGCATCGGCGCCATGGCGCCACCGCATCCAGACCGTGTTCCAGGATCCGTTCGACAGCCTCGACCCGCGCAGGACCGCGTTCGAGGCGATCGCCGCGCCGCTGCGCCAGTTGCTCGGGCTGCGTGGCGACGCGCTCGATCGGCGCGTGCGCGACGTGGCGCAGCAGGTGCAACTCGGTGCCGACCTGCTCGGCCGCCGGCCGCACGAGCTGTCGGGCGGCCAGGCGGCGCGCGTCGGCATTGCACGCGCGCTGGCGCCGTCTCCGTCGCTGCTGATCCTGGACGAGCCGACGGCCGCACTCGACGTGTCGGTGCAGGCCGGCGTGCTGGCCCTGCTCGACCGGCTGCGCCGCGAACATGGGCTGAGCCTGCTGTTCATCTCGCACGACCTGGGCGTCGTGCGGCTGCTGTGCGAGCGCGTGCTCGTGATGCAGCAAGGCCGGCTGGTCGATGAAGGACCGGCCGACCGCCTCTTCACGCAGCCGCGCCATTCCTACACGGCGTCGCTGGCGGCTGCGATCCCGCGGTTTCCGTAGACGCCCGGGCGACCAGCCAGATCAGGCTCAGGCCGCTGCCGCGAGCGCCTGGTCGATGTCCGCGAGCAGGTCGTCGATGTGTTCGATGCCGACCGACAGCCGGACCGTGTCCTCGGTCACGCCGGCGCGGGCCAGTTCGTCCGGCGCCAGTTGGCGGTGGGTGGTCGACGCGGGGTGCGTGGCCAGCGAGCGCACGTCGCCGATGTTCACGAGCCGCGTGAAGAGCTTCAGCGCATCCAGGAAGCGCGCGCCGCCCGCCCGGCCCGAGCCGATGCCGAAGGTCAGCACACCGCTGGCCCGGCCGCCCAGGTACTTCTGCGCGAGCGCATGGTCCGGATGGTCTTCCAGCGCCGCATAGTTGACCCACTTCACCGCGTTGTGCGACTTCAGGTGGCGCGCCACCGCCAGCGCATTGCTGCTGATGCGGTCGACGCGCAGCGCCAGCGTCTCGATGCCCTGCAGGATCAGGAAGGCATTGAAGGGCGAGATGGCCGCGCCCGTGTTGCGCAGCGGCACCACGCGCGCACGGCCGATGTAGGCGGCCGGACCGAGCGCTTCGGTGTAGACCACGCCGTGGTAGCTCGGGTCGGGTTCGTTCAGCCGCTTGAAGCGCGCCTTGTGCTCGGCCCACGGGAACTTGCCCGAATCGACGATCGCGCCGCCAATGCTCGTGCCGTGGCCGCCCAGGTACTTGGTGAGCGAGTGCACGACGATGTCGGCGCCATGTTCGATCGGCCGGCTCAGGTAGGGCGACGGCACCGTGTTGTCGACGATCAGCGGCACGCCGTGGCGGTGCGCGATCTCGGCCACGGCGGCGATGTCGGTCACGTTGCCGGCCGGATTGCCGAGCGACTCGACGAAGATCGCCTTGGTTCGGTCATCGATCAGCGGCTCGAAGCTCTTCGGATCGCGGTGGTCCGCAAAGCGCGTCGTGATGCCGAACTGCGGCAGCGTGTGGGCGAACAGGTTGTAGGTGCCGCCGTAGAGCGCTGTGCTGCTGACGATGTTGTCTCCGGCTTCCGCGATGGTCTGGATCGCGTAGGTCACGGCCGCCTGGCCCGAGGCCAGCGCCAGCGC
>JAZKDL010000459.1:0-1558 GCA_040387575.1 Pseudomonadota bacterium | reverse complement strand
ACGTTGAAAGCAGTCGGCATCGGGGTCAATCCAGGCTGATGTGGGACTTGGTGATCACCTCCGCGCCGACACGACTTTCTTCCGCAAGGAAGCGGCCGAACTCGGCGGGCGTGCTGCCCACGGCATCCGTGCTGATGGCGGCCAGGCGCTCCTTCAGCTCCGGCCCCTTCAGGACTTCGGCGATTTCCGTTGCAAGTCGCTGCCGGATGGCGTCGGGCGTGCGCGCAGGCGCGAGCAGCCCCGCCCAGGCATAGGACACCAGTTGCGGGTAGCCCAGTTCCACCAACGTGGGCACGCCCGGCAGCTGGGCCGACGGCGCATCGCCCGTCACGGCCAGCGCATCGAGCTTGCCCGCGCGGATTTGTGCGCCGACCGCAGACACCGCATCGAACATGAAACTCACGCGTCCACCGACCAGGTCGTTCATGGCGTCCGCCGTTCCCTTGTAGGGGATGTGGGTCGCTTTGAAATTCGCCGCCTGCGCGAAGCGCTCGCCCAGCAGGTGCGCCGCCGACCCGATGCCGCTGCTGGCATAGGTCGCCTGTCCGCTCGGCCTGACGGCCGTCAGAAAGTCGCGCATGTTCTTCGTGGCGAGCTGGGGCGTGGACACCAGCACGAGCGAGGTGCGAGACATCTGCGTCACCGGTACGAGGTCGTCCGGCCCATAAGGCAGCGTCTTGTAGAGCCATTTGTTGTTGGCGAAGGCGCCGATCACCACCAGCAGGGTGTAGCCGTCCGGTGCGGCCTTCGCGACGATGTCGGTACCGAGGATGCTGTTGCCGCCCGGCTTGTTGTCGATCACGAAAGGCTGTCCCATGCGAACCGAGACCTCCTTCATTACCGCACGGGTGATCACATCGGTATTGCCGCCTGCCGGATAGGGCACGACGACCCGGACGGCGCGCGCGGGGTACCCCGCCTGGGCAAGTGCCGAGTGGGTGGTACACCCGGCGACGATCGCCAGCGCCAGCGCGCCGGCCCGGCGCAAATGAGTGCGCAGATACATGTCTTGTCTCCTTCTGTAAGTGTCGCTGGCCGTCCCCCGCGCCGCGTGCGATCGAAGCCGCACCCGGATGATGTGACGCTCCACAGCAGCGAACGCGCCGTTTTCGCACTAAATTGATAACGAAATGGAATCGACCACCGACGCGGTGCCGCGGGCAAGACAAGAAAGGAATGCCATGCAGATCAAGGACGTGAGTGCTTTTGTGAAGGCGGCCGAAGCCGGCAACCTGCACGTGGCCGCCGAGCGCATCGGGATCACGCAGCCCGCGCTGACCAAATCGATCCGGCGGCTCGAGACGGCGCTGGAGGTCCAGTTGTTCGAACGCACCGCCCGCGGCGTGGCGCTGACGCCGATCGGCGCCGTGCTCTATGAACGCAGCCACACGCTGGAACTGCTGGTGGGCGACATCCGAACCGAGATTGCCGACCTCAAGGCAGGCGGCGGCGGGCTGGTGCGCATCGGCGCTGTGCCTGCCGTGGTGGAGTCAGCCGTCGCGCCGATGCTGGCGCGCTGCATGGAGGACGACGGCGCCATGCGCTTCGACATCCAGGT
>JAZKDL010000458.1:0-22441 GCA_040387575.1 Pseudomonadota bacterium | reverse complement strand
AGGTCGGCGCCGCGGCAGGCTTCCATCGGGTCCTTGAAGACCTTGTAGCTTTCGGCCGAGCGGATACCGGCGATCGACTGGTCGACCTCGTAGCCGCTCGGCGTGCTCACGTGCACCGTGAAACCGAGGATCTCGGCGGCCTGCAGCCAGGTGTTGGCCATGTTGTTGCCGTCGCCGACCCACGCCACCGTGCGGCCCTTGATGGAGCCGCGGTGCTCGATGTACGTGAAGATGTCGGCCAGGATCTGGCACGGATGGAACTCGTTGGTCAGGCCGTTGATGACAGGCACGCGCGAATGCTCGGCGAACAGGTCGATCTTGTCCTGCCCGAAGGTGCGGATCATCACCAGGTCGACCATGCGGCTGATGACCTTGGCGCTGTCCTCGATCGGCTCGGCACGGCCCAGCTGGCTGTCGCCAGTGGTCAGGTGCACCACGCTGCCGCCGAGCTGATACATGCCGGCCTCGAAGCTCACGCGCGTGCGGGTGCTGGCCTTCTCGAAGATCATCGCCATCGTGCGGTCGACCAGCGGCTGGTGCCGCTCGTACGACTTGAACTTCTTCTTGATCAGCGCAGCGCGCTCGAACAGGTAGCCGTATTCATCGGCCGTGAAGTCCGAGAACTGCAGGTAATGCCGGATCGCGGGTGTGGTGCTGCTGGTCATGGCGTCGGCTCCGCGAGGAAGGCCTTCACGATCGGCGCGAGGATGGCGACGATCTCGTCGGCTTCGGCGATGCTCAGGATCAGCGGAGGCACCAGGCGGATGACACTGTCGGCCGTCACGCTCAGCAGCAGGCCGGCTTCGCAGGCGCGGCTCAGGATCACGCCGCACGGACGGTCGAGTTCGATGCCCAGCATCAGGCCCTGGCCGCGCACTTCCTTGAAGCCCGCGAGGCCTTCGAATTCGCGTTCCAGCGCGGCCTTGAGGTGGGCGCCGACTTTGGCTGCGTTCTCGACCAGCTTCTGCTCTTCCATGATGCGGATGGTCTCGATGCCGGCGCGCATCGCCAGCGGATTGCCGCCGAAGGTCGTGCCGTGGTTGCCGGGGCCGAAGATGTGCGCAGCCTTGGGGCCGGCCACCACGGCGCCGATCGGCACGCCGGAACCCAGGCCCTTGGCCAGCGGCATCACGTCGGGCACGATGCCGGCCCACTGATGCGCGAACCACTTGCCGGTGCGGCCCATGCCGCACTGCACCTCGTCGATCATCATGAGCCAGTCGCGCTCGTCGCACAGCGCGCGCACCTGCTTCAGGTACTCGACGCGCATCGGATGGATGCCGCCTTCGCCCTGGATGGTTTCGAAGAACACGGCGACCACGTTCGGATTGCCTTCGGTGGCCTTCTTCAGCGCCTCGATGTCGTTCAGCGGCACGCGGATGAAGCCCTCGACCAGCGGACCGAAGCCCTTCTGGATCTTCGGGTTGCCGGTGGCGGACAGCGTGGCGATCGAGCGGCCGTGGAAGGCGGCTTCATAGACGACGATCTCGGGGCGTTCGATGCCCTTGTCGTGGCCGAACTTGCGCGCCAGCTTCAACGCCGCCTCATTGGCTTCGAGGCCGGTGCAGCAGAAGAAGGCATTGGTCATGCCGGACAGCTCGGTGAGCTTGGTGGCCAGCGCTTCCTGGCCCGGCACGTGGTAATAGTTGCAGCTGTGGATGAGCTTCGCGATCTGGTCCTGCAGCGCGGGAACCAGTTCCGGATGGTTGTGGCCCAGCGTGTTGACCGCGATGCCGCCGAGTCCGTCGAGGTACGCGCGGCCGTTGGTGTCCCAGACTCGGCAGCCCTGACCATGCGACAGCGCGATCGGCAGACGGCCGTAGGTGTTCATGACGTGGGGCGACGTGGGTTCGACAGATGCGCTCATTGCGGTACTCCGGGGAAAGAAGGCGATTCGGACATGAATTTTAGGCGGCGAGCGTGACCGCTTCGTTGAGGATTGCGCATCACTGCAATGCCGACCAGCGGTGTCGGACGGAGGCCCAAGGATAGAATCGTTGTGCATCGCAGCACCTCGCTGCGCGCCTCACCCACCCGATGGTTTCTCCCAGCGCCAAAGAAGTTTTCATCCAGGGCCTCACGAAGGATGGCCGGACGTTTCGCCCCAGCGATTGGGCCGAGCGGCTGGCTGGCGTCATGAGTTCGTTTCGCCCCGGCGGCGCGACGCCCGGGAGCCATCTGAGCTACTCGCCATGGTGTGTACCGACCAGCATCGACGGCGTTAAATGCGTGATCGTCCATCGCGACCTGCGCGACCACGACGTGATGGCCTGGGACTTCGTGATGAACTTCGCGCGCGACAACGGGCTTCAGATCGTCGAAGGTTCCTGATTCCCGAAGCCCCGCCTGCCGAAGATGCATGGTCGGACGAAAACTCAAACACGCCGCCCATGAAAAAACCGCCCGAAGGCGGTTTTTCACTTTTGCTGCAGCGCACCCCTGTCAAACGGCGGACGGCCTGTTCGGGCCATCCGGGCGATTGGCCTGAAAGATCAGGCCGCTGCGGGTGCGAGTGCCAGGGCCTTGACCTTGGCAGCCAGGCGGCTCTTGTCGCGAGCAGCCTTGTTCTTGTGGAAGATGCCCTTGTCGGCGACGGTGTCGACGACGCTCTGCGCCTTGGCGAAGAGTTCGGCAGCCTTGGTCTTGTCGCCGGCCAGCACGGCCTTCTCGACGTTCTTGACCGCGGTACGGTATTTGGAGCGCAGCGAGGTGTTCGCGGCGTTGAGCTTGACGTCCTGACGGACGCGCTTGCGGCCCGACGCCAGGCGCGGGTTCTTCTTTTTGGGTTTAGCGGATGCCATGTTTATGTGTTCCTTGGTGTCTGGGGATGTTGCAGCAAAGCCGAAGATTATAGCGCGCGCCCAGGTTTGTCCGGTTGGGCGACGTACGGCAGCGGTGTTCTGGTGCCGGGCGCCTACACTTCGGCGCCGTGTCCCTGCTCAAATCCGCCTCCACCGTTTCCCTTCTCACACTCGCATCGCGCATCACGGGGCTGATTCGCGACCTGTTGATGGCGTCGGTGTTCGGCGTGAGCGCGGTGACCGACGCGTTCAACGTTGCTTTCCGCATCCCCAACCTGTTTCGCCGCGTGCTCGGCGAGGGCGCATTCAGCCAGGCCTTCGTGCCCGTGCTGGCGGCAGCGCGGGCCGAGCGGGGCGATGCGGGCGCCAAGGCGCTGGTCGACCATGTCGGAACATTGCTGACGTGGACGCTGGTGCTGCTGTGCGTGGCCGGTGTCGTGGGCGCACCGCTGATGGTCTGGGCGATGGCGAGCGGCCTGCAGCGCACCGACGGGTTCGATGCGGGCGTCTTCATGACGCGCTGGATGTTCCCCTACATCGGCTTCATGTCGCTCGTGGCCTTTGCCGGCGGCATCCTCAACACCTGGCGTCAGTTTGCCGTGCCCGCAGCCTCGCCCGTGCTGCTGAACCTCGCGCTGATCGTGTCGATCGTGCTGGGTGCGCCCTTGTTCCGGCACTGGGGCATCGAGCCCATCTATGCCCAGTGCGTCGGCGTGCTGGTCGGTGGCATGCTGCAGTTGGCGATCCAGCTGCCAGCGCTGCGCCGGATCGGCATGCTGCCGCGCATCGGCGTGCGCGTGGCGGCGCTTCGTGCAGCCTGGGCCGATCCCACGACGCGCCAGATCATGCGGCTGATGCTCCCCGCGCTGATCGGTGTGAGCGTGGCGCAGATCTCGTTGCTCATCAACACGCAGATCGCCTCGCACCTGGCCGAGGGCAGCGTGACCTGGGTCGGCTACGCCGATCGGCTGATGGAGTTTCCGACCGCGATGCTCGGGGTGGCGCTGGGCGTGGTGCTGATGCCGCAACTCGCCAGCGCGCGCGCCTCGAAGGACGAGCAGCGCTATTCGGCGATGCTCGACTGGGGCCTGCGTCTGGTGGTCCTGCTGTCGGTGCCTTGCGCGGTCGCCCTGCTGGTGTTCTCGGAGCCGTTGGTGGCGGTGCTCTTCCACAACGGCGCCTTCGAGGCGGTCGACGTGCATCGCACCACGGCGGCGTTGACGGGCTACGGCGTCGGCCTGGTGGGCCTCGTGGCAATCAAGGTGCTGGCGCCCGGCTATTACGCGCGCCACGACACGCGCACGCCGATGCGCATTGCGGTCGTCGTGCTGGTGCTGACGCAGGTGCTCAACTTCTTCCTCGTGCCGGTGCTGCAGCACGCGGCGCTCACGCTCACCATCGGCATTGGCGCGCTCGTCAATGCGGGCTGGCTGCTGACCGGCCTGATCCGCCGCGGCAGCTACCGGCCCGAGCCCGGCTGGGGCCGCTTTCTGCTGCAGGTCGCTGCGGGCACGCTGGTGCTGGCGGCCGTGCTGGTCTGGGGTGCGCACCATGTCGACTGGATCGGCCTGCGCAGCGAGCGCTTTCTGCGCATCGGCTGGCTGGCCGCGATCATCGGCGTCGCGGGCGCGGTCTATTTCGCGACGCTGGCCGCCACCGGCGTGCGGCTGCGCAGTTTCATGCGCCGCTGAATCTGCGCGCGCCGCACGACGCTTTGCGCGGGCGCTTCTTGACGCTGCCTGTCGCGTCCACTACAAAGAACACATGCCGCTGAGTCTTTCCGCACCGACCGCCCTCGAATATTTCAGCTCGCTGGTGCAGAGCGACGAGCACTTTCCGCTCCTCGAAGCCGCCGCCAGCCTGGCGCAGGACGAATACCCAGAGCTCGATGTGCAGCAGGTGCTGGGCGACGTCGATCAGTTGCTCGCGCGCCTCAAGCGCCGCCTGCCGGCCGATGCCGCGCCGCTCGCGCGGCTACGCGCGCTCAACCAGTTCTTCTTCCACGACCTGAACTTCGGCGGCAACGTCAATGACTATTACGACCCCGACAACAGCTACCTGAATGCGGTGCTGCGCACGCGGCGCGGCATTCCGATCTCTCTGGCGGTGCTGTGGATGGAACTGGCGCAGGGCTTGGACCTGCAGGCGCGCGGGGTCGGTTTTCCGGGGCATTTCATGCTCAAGGTCACGCTTCCCAAGGGGCAGGTCGTGATCGATCCGTTCACCGGCCGCTCGCTGTCGCGCGAGGATCTCAGCGAACGGCTCGAGCCCTACAAGCGCAGCAATGGGCTGGTCGGCGACTACGACGTGCCGCTCGGGCTTTACCTCCAGCCCGCATCGCCGCGCGAGATCATCGGCCGCATGCTGCGCAACCTGAAGGAAATCCATCAGTCGCAAGAAGACTGGCAGCGCGCCATCGCGGTCCAGAACCGGCTGATCGCGCTGTTTCCCGACGCCTGGGGCGAGCACCGCGACCGTGGACTTGCGCATGCGGGGCAGGGAAACATCGCGCTCGCGGTGTCGGACCTCGAAACGTATCTGCAGCATGCAGAAGACGCACTCGACATCGACGTGATCTCCGAGCGCGTGCTGCGCCTGCGTCGCGCCGAAAGCTGACGGAGAGCGCCATGGCCGAGCTGCCCGACCTCGGCACGCGCCACCAGTTTCATGGCGTGCAGCCTGTCCTGCCGGTGGCCGACGCGGCACGCGCCGCGCGCTATTTCTGCGAGGTGCTGGGTTTCGAGCTCGACTTCATCGCCGGCGAGCCGCCCAGCTATGCGCGTGTCAGGCAAGGCGTCAGAAAGCCGGGGCAGGCCGGCTGGGGCGATCCGGTCTACATCCGGTTGTGGCAGTGCAGCCCGCGCGATGCGCGGCCCTGGCGCGGTGAAATCGTGATCCATGTCGGGCAGGACGTCGACGGCCTGTTTGCCGCCTACGTGACGCGCGGCGTCACGATCGTCGAGAAGCCGGTCTCGCAACCGTGGGGCTTGCGCGAATTCGCGATCCGCGAACCCGACGGCCATGTGTTGCGTTTTTGTGGCTACCTGACCTAGCCACAGCGCCCGTGGCACACATCGTGCACCATCACGGACCCTATGGATTCCCGGACGATCGACACCCTTCGCGAATGGCTGCGTGCCTTCGCCGGCCTTGCGCAGCCCGTGCGCGTGCTGTTCACGCTGGGCAGCTTGATGGCCTTCTGCGGCTTCACCGGCCATCAGGACGCCGTGATCCCACTGTTCTTGGGCTCGATCGCCAGCGCACTGGCCGAGACCGATGACAGCTGGCGCGGCCGCCTGCGCGCGCAGTTGCTGACGCTGGCCTGCTTCGGCGTCGCGGCGGGTGCGGTCGAACTGCTGTTCGGCCATCCCGTTGCCTTCATCGTCGGCCTCGCGCTCGCCGCGTTCTGGTTGACGATGCTGGGCGCCGTCGAGGCGCGCTACAAGGCGATCGGCTACGCGACGCTGATCCTCGCGATGTACACGACGCTGAGCCTCGATCACCAGGGCGCGCATGGCGGCGGCGGTTGGCGCCAGGCCGGCTTTCTGCTGGCGGGCGCCGCCTGGTATGGCGTGTTCTCGGTGCTGTGGGCCGCGTTCTTTCCGGCGCAACCGGTGCAACGGCAACTGGTGCGGCTGTTCGCGGTGCTGGGCGACTACGTGCGCTTCAAGGCCTCGCTGTTCGAGCCGTTGCGCGGCATCGACATCGAACGCAAACGGCTGTCGCTGGCACAGCTCAATGCCGAGGTCGTGGCCGAACTCAACGCCGCGAAGGAAAGCATCTTCCGCCGCATCGGCAAGCGCGCGCCGACCGGCCGCATCTCGCGCTACCGCGGGCTGTACCTGATCGCGCAGGACGTGCACGAGCGCGCAAGCTCGTCGCACGACGACTACAACGCCCTGGCCGACGCCTTCTTCCACAGCGACCTGCTGTACCGCTGCCAGCGTGTGCTGTCGCTGCAGGGGCAGGCCTGCCAGCGGCTGTCGGTGTCGATCGAGCGGCGCGAACCCTTCGTGATCGACGACACCAGCGTGCAGGCGATGGCCGACCTGCGCGGCGCGATCGAGCATGAGCGCGCGAGCACGGCCACGCCGGAGCGCCTTGCGCTGCTCGGCTCGGTCGATGGGCTGGCGCGCAACCTGGCGCAACTCGACGGCCAGCTTGCCGGCGCGAGCAAGCCGTCCGCACAGGCCGGCCGGACCGAGATGGGCCTGTTCGACCGCTCGCCGCGCACCTGGCGCGACATGGTCGAGCGCGTGCGGCGCCAGCTGAGCCCGCGCTCGGCGCTGTTCCGCCACGCGCTGCGGCTTGCGATCGCGCTGACCGTCGGCTACGTGCTGATGTGGCTGGTGCATCCGGCGCAGGGTTACTGGATCCTGCTGACGACGCTGTTCGTCTGCCAGCAGAACTACGGCGACACGATCTCGCGCATGGGCCAGCGCGTGGCGGGCACGGCGCTCGGCGTGGTGCTCGGCTGGGCGCTGCTGCAGCTGTTTCCGCAGCCGCTCGTGCAGTCGCTGCTCGCGGTGGTGGCCGGCGTGGTGTTCTTCGCGAACCGCGCCACGCGCTATCTGCTCGCGACGGCGGCGATGACGCTGCTCGTGCTGCTGTGCTTCAACCAGGTCGGCAACGGCGCCGGACTGATCGTGCCGCGGCTGGTCGACACCGCCATCGGCAGTGCGATCGCCGGGCTGGCGGTGCTGCTGGTGCTGCCGCACTGGCAGGCGCGGCGCATCAACGAGCTGGCTGCGACCGCCATGCGCGGCCACGCGGGCTACCTGCGGCGCATCGTCGAGCAATACCGCACCGGCGCGCGCGACAGCCTGGATTACCGGCTGGCGCGGCGTAACGACCACAACGCCGATGCCGCGCTGTCCACCGCCGTCGCGCACATGTTCCGCGAGCCCGGTTTCGTGCGGCCGCGGGCTGGCATCGCGCTGCGCTTCCTGATCCGCTCGCACACCTTGCTGAGCTATCTCTCCGCACTCGGCGCTCACCGCGCGGCGCTGCCCGATCCGGCGCGCGCGGCCGTGCTGCGCGAGGCGGCCGAGGGCGCGGCGAAGGCGCTCGAAGCACTCGCGCTCGAATTGCTGCAGGCCGACACCAAGCCGGCGATGGCGAAGGCTCCAGCGGTTGATGCACCGACCGCGATGCCCGATGCCGCTGCCGAAGCGGCCACGCGCGCCGCGCTGGCCGCGGTCGTCGGCCCCGACGACGAAACCGACCAGGCCGCCAGGCTGTTCCGCACCGAGCTCACGCTGGTGTGGCTGCAGATCGATGCATTGCGTGCTCACGCGCGCGAATGGCTGCAGACGCCGAACGACGTGTCTGGCGAGCCGGCGGCCGTGGCTGTCTGATCAGCGACTTTTCTGGAGGCGGTCTGCGCGTCAGTGAGAGACCGGCGGCCGACCGTCCGACGGCGATCCAGTCAGTCCGAACTGGTGCCAGGCGCGCCGCAACTGCGTGTCCGAGCCGAAGCCCGAACGTTCCGCCGCCTGCGTGACGTTGGCGCCGGACTGCAGCGCGAGCTGCGCACTGGCGAGCCGCAGCCGGCGCAGATAGGCCAGTGGTGCCACGCCCGCGTGTTCGACGAACAGCCGCGTGAGATGGCGCGCCGACGTGTGCGCGACCTGCGCCATGCGCGGCACCGTCCAGTCGGATTGCGGTTGCTCGCTCACGGCATCCTGCACGCGATGCAGCGCCGCATGCAGATGGTTGCGGTACGCCAGAAAGGGCGACAGCTCCGGATCCTGTGGCCCACGGCGCAATGCCACCACCATCGTCTGCGCGACCTGTGCCGCCAGCGCTTCGCCGCAGACCTCCGCGATGCGATGCAGGATCAGGTCGATGCCCGTCGTCACGCCGGCGCTGCTGTAGACCGGCGGATCGAGCACGAACACGCGGTTCGACACCACCTCGCAGCGGGCATCGGTCGTCCGCAATTCGTCCAGATGCTGGTGGTGCGTGGTGGCGCGGCGGCCGCTCAGCAATCCCGCATGCGCCGCCAGCAATGCGCCGGCGCAGATCGTCACCAGCTCGAGCCGTCCGCGTTCGAGGCGCTGGCCGCGCAGCCATCGCAAAAGCGATTGCGTTTCGGCGCCATCGACCGCGATCGTCTGGCCCGGCAGGCCGACGAGCACGATCCACGCCGGCCCGTCCCACTGCGTGGGCAGCGCTTGCAGGCCGCTCAGCATCACGCCGACCGACGTGAGCGAGTCCGGGCTCGGCGATGCGAAGACGAGCTCGAAGCGCGACGGCCGTCCGCTGGCCAGCAGCCGCTGGTTCGCGATGCGCAGCGCTTCGGCCGGGCCGGCCCAGTCCAGGATCAGGCTGTTGTCGAGCAGCACGAAGACGACGCGGATCGGCTTGTCCGCATCGGGTGTGCCGACAAAGCCGGCGGGCGGATTCAGGGGTTGCGCGTCCATGTGAAGTCCATCTGCCGGGCCGTGCGTTCGGCCAGCGCTTCGCCCGCCAGCCGTGCGACCAGATGCAGGCTCATGTCGATGCCCGCGCTGATGCCGGCCGACGTGACGACCTTGCCGTTGTCGATCCAGCGGACGCCATCGGCCACGTCCAGCGCGGGGAAGGCCTTACGCAGATCGTCCAGGTCTTCCCAGTGCGTGGTGACGCGCTCGTCGGTGACCACGCCGCTGGCGGCGAGCAGGAAGGCGCCGGTGCAGACCGACGCGGTGATGGCGGCCGATGCGGCCTGCGCGGCGATCCACTGCAGCGTCTCAGCGCTGGCCATCGGCTGGTCGACCACGCCGCCGGGCACGATCAGCACGTCGGCCTGCGGGCTGTCGGCCAGGCCGTGGTCGGGCAGCAGCCGCAGTCCGGCGCGCGCGATGGTCAGCGGGTTCTCTGCAGAGACCGCGCCCACCGCTGACACCTCGAACAACGGCACCGCGTCGGGCTGCAAGCGTTGATGCATGCGCGTGGCTGTCGTGAAGACTTCGAAGGGCCCGGCGAAATCCAGCGCCTCGACACCGTCGAAAGCGAGGATCAACACGCGCCAGCGCGCGCCGCTCATGCAGCCACCTGCGACGCCGCGCGGTCGGCGTGCGCACGCTCCAGCGCCTGCGCCGCACTGCACACGTGGGCGAAGCGATCCTGCAGCACCGTGGCCGTGCGCGCCTTGATGTCGTCGGCCGCCAATGGGCGTCCGTCTGGCTGCGTCATGTCGAAGGTCAGCGTGGCGTCGAGCGCGTAGTCGACGCGCCAGCCGAGGTCCGAGGCGTGGCGCGCGGTCGTCTCGCAGCATTGCTCGGTGCGGATGCCGCTCACGATCAGGTGGCCGATGCCGTTCTGCGTCAGCCAGACCTGCAGGCCGGTATCGACCAGCGCGCTGTGACGGCGCTTGGTGAAGGTGGCTGCGGCTTCGAAGTCGGCAAGTCCGCGGATCGGCCGGACGTGACCGGATTCGACCGAGAACGGGTTGGCGGGCGTCGCGGGGCCGTCGGAGTGGAAGACCCGAACGATCGGAATGCCGGCGCTGGCGCAGCCTTCGATCAGCGCGTTCTGCGCTGCGAGGTAGGGCGCCATGTCGCGATCGGTGGAATAGGGACGGTGCCAGAAAGATTCTTGGGCATCGATCACAACGAGACAGCGGTTCATGATTGGATTGTCCTGCGGCGAGTGGTTGGTGTCGCAGATTTTCCAATGGGGCGCACCTCGCCGTCCGCCTTTTCGCGGACCTGAATCGATCAGATCAGGACATCCTCAGGCGCCCAGGCCGCATGCTTTGCGACTTGCTCACTCAGCCATGGCCGGGCGCTGCGTCCGGCAAGGACATGCCGCTGCTACGGACGAACGACGCGCCCAGCAGCCCGGCTGCAGCGGCCGAGAGCGCACCAAGCGAAAAGGCCAGCCGATAGCCCGCATTGAGCGCCAGCGGCGGCGCCGTTCCCGCGGCCAGAAGGCCATCGGTCCGCGCCGCCGCCAGGCTCGCGAGCACGGCGAGGCCGAGCGCGCCGCCCATCATGAAAGCGGTGTTGACGACGCCGGAGGCCAGGCCTGAATCCGCCGGGTCGACATCGCTCATCGCCGCCAGCAGCATCGGATTGAACGCCACGCCGGCACCCAGTCCGAGCAGCAGCATCCCTGGCAGCACGTCTGTGGCGAAGCGGCCGTCGACCGGCACGCGTGCAAACCACGCGAGGCCCGCGGCGGCGATCAGCAGCCCGATGGCGAGCGGCCAGCGCGTGCCGAAACGCATCACCAGACGCGCCGACAGACCCAGCGAAAACGCCGCCATGATCAGGTTGGCCGGCAGGAAGGCGAGGCCGACCTGCAGCGGGCTGTAACCCAGCACCAGTTGCAGGTACAGCGCCGAAATGAAGAACCAGGCAAACATCGCCGCGGCCCACAGCACGCCCATCACGTTCGCGGTGGCGACATTGCGCCGCCGGAACAGCCCGAGCGGCACCAGCGGCGCATGCACACGCGATTCGATGGCGAAGAACGCGAGGAGCAGCGCCAGCGCGGCGCCGAGCGTCCCGAGCGTCTGTGCGGATGTCCAGCCGATCTCGTTGCCGTTCACCACCGCATAGACGGCCAGCATCAGCGACGCCGTGATGCTGGCGGCGCCCGCCATGTCGAGCCTGGGAGCGGTGTTCTGGCGTTCGCCCGGCGGTAGCAGCGCCAAGCACAGGGCGCAGACCACCACGCCGATCGGCAGGTTGACCAGGAAGATCCAGTGCCAGCTCAGGCTGCTCGTCAGCAACCCGCCGACCAGCACGCCGATGCTGCCGCCACCGGCGCAGACGAAGCCGTACACGCCCATCGCACGGGCGCGGTCGGCCGGTTCGGTGAACAGATTCATGATGAGCGACAGCGAGACCGCCGACACCACCGCGCCGCCGATGCCCTGCACGGCGCGCGCTGCGATCAGCGTCGCCTGTGAGCCCGCGACCCCACATGCCAGTGACGCGAGCGTGAACAGCGCGATGCCGAGCAGGAACAGCCGGCGGTGGCCGAACAGGTCGCCCAGCCGTCCGCCGAGGAGCAGGAAGCCGCCGAAGGTCAGCATGTAGGCGTTGACGACCCAGACCAGCGAGGTCTCCGAGAAGCCGAGGTCCTGGCGGATCGAGGGCAGCGCGACGTTCACGATGGTCGTGTCGAGCACGATCATCAGCACGCCCAGGCACAGGACCATCAAGGCCAGCCAGCGGCGCTGCGGCGCCGCGCGCTCATCAGGCGGCTGCGCCATCAGTTCTCGATCATCTGGCCGCCATTGATCAGCCACGGCGTGCCGAATCGGTCGACCAGCATGCCGAAGCTCTCGACCCAGAAGGTCTTGGCCAGCGGCATCCGGACCTGGCCGCCTTCCGCCAGCGCGTTGAAGACACGCTCCGCTTCGGCGACGGTGGCGTACGTCAGCGTCAGGCCGAAGCCCTGCATGCGTTCGTACGGCTGGCCGGGCATCGTGTCGGACGCCATCAGCACGCCGCCCTCGCAGGCGAGATACGCGTGCATCACCCGGGCGGGGTCGCCGGGCACGGCGCAGCCTGCATCGGTGGGCGCTTCGGATTGCATCATCACGTCGAGCTTGCCGCCCAGCGTGCTGGCATAGAAGCCCATGGCTTCGGATGCCGTGCCGTCGAACATCAGGTAGGCGTTGAGAGCTTTCATGGCGATTTCCTTTCGGGTTGCAGGGATCGGGAGGTGTCCGCGCTATTTCTCGGCCGCGGCCTTGAGGCTGGCGAGGCCCGCATCGAAGTCTTTGCCAACCAGCTTGTCCATGTCGAAGAACAGGCCCATCAGCTTGGCGACGAAGGGGCTCGCGCCGTACATCGCCCAGGTGACCTGCGTGCCCGCGCCTTGCGGGACCAGCGTGAACTCGGCGGTGTTGTTCGCCTTGAACGGCTTGCTGAAGTCGAGTTGGATGGTTGTTTTCGGCGCAGTCGACGACAGGATTTCCATGCGCCCGGCGCCGGCCTTGCCTTCGCTCGACCATTCGTACGCGGCGCCCTGGCCGTGCGCGGAACCGCTGTAGCTGCGCGTCATCGCCGGATCGAGCTTTTCATACGGCGACCAGGCTTGCCATTGATGGAAGTCGTCGATCAGCGGGTGGATCTTCTCGGGCGCCGCCTGGACGACGATGCTGCGTTCCACTCTGAACGTGCCTGGCCGCGTGGCCGCATAGGCCAGCAGTGCGATCAGCAAAAGCAGGACGATCAGGGAAATGGTCTTGAACATGGTTTCGAGCAATGAGTGGAGGCGTGGCCGTCGCGGTTGGATTTGAATTGTGTACGCCGTCCACAAAAGAATATCAAAAGCCCGGGATGGTGTCCACATGAATAAATCGGCGAGCGGGAGAGGGGGCGCGCCCCAGCTGTTGCAGCCGGGGGGAAGTCGTGCGGGAAGTCGTACGGGAAGTCGCGTCTACACCAGGCGCGCAGCCTGGAGTTCCTTCTTCAGATACGCGTAGAAGAGCGGCGCGGCGACCAGGCCTGCCGGGCCGAACACGGCTTCGGCGACGAACATCACCGCCAGCAGTTCCCACACGGCCATCTGCGTGCGGCTGCCGACCACCTTGGCGTTGATCACGTACTCGGCCTTGTGGATCAGGATCAGGAACGCGAGGCACACCGCTGCCGCGACCGGCGAAACGGACAGCCCGACCATCGTGATGACCGTATTGCACAGCAGGTTGCCGACGATCGGCACGAGGCCGGCGACGAAGGTCAGCGTGATCAGTGCTGGCGTATACGGCAGTTGCAGATGCCACAGCGGCAGCAGGAAGAGCAGGAAGATCGCGGTGAGCAGCGCGTTGAAGGCTGCGATCCAGAACTGCGCCGCCACGATCTGTGCAAAAGCCTCGCCGAAAGTCGTGATGCGACGGCGCAATTGTTCGGTCAGCGGGCGTGTCGACTCCGAGGGCCGGGCCGCCGCAGCCAGTGCGCCGACCAGCAGGCCCACATAGGCGAACAGCAGGGCGCCGAGCCATGCCCGGCCGGTCAGGGCCAGCATGCCGGCCTGCGTACGCAGATAGCCAGCGACCATGCGCTGCACTTCGGCGACGCCCTCGGGCAGGTACATGGCCATCTCGGGAGGCAGCTTCAGCCGCAGCTCGAGGATCGTGCGGGCGATGTAGTCGAGGAGCTCCTGGTACTGGCCGGGCGCGCTGATCACGAAGGCGCGTGTGTCGGAGAAGATGGCCGTGAGAAGTACCAAAGGCGCCAGCATCACCACCGCCGCCGCCAGCCCACGCGCCAGACCCGATGAGGTCTGCGATACCGGCGCGAAGGCCGGAGGCCTTTTGCGCAACCGGCGCAATCCCGCGTCGAACGTGCGTGCGGCCCAGCGCGTCGCCATGAAGCCGACGCAGGCGCAGAGCAGGCCGGGCAGCAGCCCCTGCAGCATCACCAGCAGCAGCCCGCCGGCGATCAGCAGATAGCTGGCGATGACCAAAGCTCGCGTGGAAACCGACGTCGTGGAGGCGCTCACCGTCTGCGCTCGTTCGCCTTCAGCTCACCACGACGGCGGCGCCTTCGCCGCGCGCGGCGATCGCACCGATCTCGAAGACCGTTTCGCCCGAGGCGCGCAGCGTTGCCGCACAGGCGGCCGCTTCGGCCGCGTCGATCACCACGACCATGCCGATGCCGTTGTTGAAGGTCCGGTTCATCTCGATGTCATCGATGCCGGCGACCTTCTGGAGCCAGGCGAACAGCTCGGTCTGCGGCCAGCTGCCCTTCTTCAGGTGGGCGGCGGTGCCGTCGGGCAGCACGCGGGGAATGTTTTCGAGCAGGCCGCCACCGGTGATGTGGGCGAGCGCCTTGATCGGATGTTTGGCGAGCGCGTCGAGTACCGGTTTCACGTAGAGGTGCGTCGGTTCCATCACCGCTTCGCGGAAGGGCTTGCCGTCGAGCGTGGCAGGCAAGTCGGCGCCAGCGCGTTCGATGACCTTGCGCACCAGGCTGAATCCGTTGGAATGCACGCCGGCCGAAGCGAGGCCGAGCACCACGTCGCCCGGCTTCACGTCCTGGCCGGTCAGGATCTTCGATTTTTCGACTGCGCCGACGGCGAAGCCGGCCAGGTCGTATTCGCCGGCCGGGTACATGCCGGGCATCTCGGCCGTTTCGCCGCCGATTAGCGCGCAACCCGACAGTTCGCAGCCGCGGGCGATGCCGCCGACCACGGCCGCGGCGGTGTCGACGTCGAGCTTGCCGCAGGCGAAATAGTCGAGGAAGAAGAGCGGCTCTGCGCCCTGAACCAGCACGTCGTTGACGCTCATCGCGACCAGGTCGATGCCGACGGTGTCGTGCATGTTCCATTCGAAGGCCAGCTTGAGCTTGGTGCCGACGCCGTCGGTGCCGCTCACCAGCACCGGTTCCTTGTAGCGCTTGGGCACTTCGAACAACGCGCCGAAACCGCCGATGCCGGCCAGCACGCCCTCGCGCATCGTCTTCTTGGCGAGCGGCTTGATGCGGTCGACCAGCGCGTCGCCGGCATCGATGTCGACGCCTGCGTCCTTGTAGCTGAGCGGAGTGGTGGAGTTGGAGTTCATGGGCTGGCGGGGCTGGACAGACGGGGAAGGATGGCGATTCGGCGACCGAAGTGGCCGGGCCGATAGAATTCGCCACGATTTTAAGGGCCGTCAGGCCCTGCGCCATGAACCCCCCTTTTGCGTCATCTTCCGCGTCGTCCGCGGCCCCGCGCCAGCCATTGGCCTCATCGCCCGAGGCATGAAGCAGCTCGCGCTCGACATCGGCCTCGCCACCGGCCCCACGCTCGCGGGCTTTTTTGCCGGCCCGAACGAACCCGCGCTCCGGCATCTGAGCCTGTGGGTCGGGGACGGGCACGCGTCGGCGCTGCGTTCGCCGGTTCCCACCTATCTGTGGGGTGAGGGCGCGAGCGGCAAGACGCATCTGCTGGAAGCCGTCGGCGGCGCGTTGAGCGAGCAGGGCAGCCGCGTCGGCTGGCTGCACGCGGGTGTGATGGATCCTCCCGAGTTCGACGAGCGCTGGGTCGCCGTGCTGATGGACGACGTGCATCTGTACACCGCCGTCCAGCAGCACGCCGCCTTCAACTGGTTCGTCAACGCCCAGAGCCTGCAGCGTGGCGTGGTCGCTGCCGGCGCATTGCCGCCGGCTGATCTGCAGCTGCGCGAAGACCTGCGCACCCGGCTCGGCTGGGGCCATGTGTTCCATCTGCAGGTGCTCAACGAATCCGAGCGCCGTGCGGTACTGCGACAGGCCGCCGACGCGCGCGGCGTGATGCTCTCCGACGACGTGCTCGACTACATGCTCCACCGGTTCAGCCGAGATCTCGGCAGCCTGATGGAGCTGCTCAACCAGCTCGACGGCTATGCGCTGCAGACGAAGCGCGCGGTCACGATCCCGCTGATCCGATCGATGCTCGAAAATGAATGAGGCGCGCCAGCGCCACCACCGAAACCAATGATCAAGACCTTCATCGACAAGCTGCTCGGCAAATCGGCCGGCTCCGCCAGCAGCGCGAAATCGCGCTTCGGCAAGCGCAACGAGGTGCCCGCGAGCGTGCACGGCATCGACCCCGCGCTCGTCGACGAGCGCGCCAGGAACGTCGTCACGACGCTGCAGGGCGCGGGCTACGAGGCCTATGTGGTCGGCGGCGCGGTGCGCGACCTGTTGCTGGGCTTGCGGCCGAAGGACTTCGACGTCGCGACCAACGCCACGCCGGAGCAAGTCAAGAGCCTGTTCCGTCGCGCATTCATCATCGGGCGACGCTTTCGCATCGTGCACGTCGTCTACGGGCGCGGCCGCGAGCACGAGGTGATCGAGGTTTCGACCTTCCGCGCCTACATGGACAACGCGGCCGCCGAGCAGGTCAAGGGCAACGAACGGACCAGCAAGGGCGAACTCGCCGGCATGACGCATGCGGTCGACTCGACCGGCCGCGTGCTGCGCGACAACGTCTGGGGCCCGCAGGAAGAAGACGCCGCACGCCGCGATTTCAGCGTCAACGCGATGTACTACGACCCGGCCAGCCAGATCGTGGTCGACTATCACAACGGCATCAAGGACGCGAAGAAGCTGGTGCTGCGCATGATCGGCGACCCGACCACGCGCTACCGTGAAGATCCGGTGCGCATCATCCGTGCGATCCGTTTCTCGGCGAAGCTGGCCGCGCTCGGCTTCGAACTCGAGGCCAAGACCGCCGCACCGCTGATCGAATCGAGCCGTCTGCTGGCCGACGTGCCGCAGAGTCGGCTGTTCGACGAGATGCTCAAGCTGCTGCAGACCGGCCATGCCATCGCGACCATCGCGCAGCTGCGCAAGCTGGGCCTGTCCACCGGCATCTATCCGCTGTTGGACGTGGTCGTCGAACGCGCCGACCAGCCTTTCGTGAAAGCCGCGCTGCAGGACACCGATCGCCGCGTCGACGAAGGCAAGCCGGTGGCGCCGAGCTTCCTGCTGGCGTGCGTGCTGTGGGCCGACGTGCGCGATGGCTGGGCGGAGCGTGTCGAAGGGCGTCACGGACAGCGCGGCCAGCCGCCGTTTCCGGCGCTGCAGGATGCGATCGACGACGTCTTCAATTCGCGCATCGGCGACGTGTCGGGCCGCGGCAAGCTCGCCGCCGACATGCGCGAGATCTGGATGATGCAGCCGCGTTTCGACAAGCGCACCGGCTCCACGCCGTACAGCCTGGTCGAACAGGCCCGTTTCCGCGCCGCCTTCGATTTCATGCGGCTGCGTGCCGATGTCGGCGAGATCAGCGAGGCGATCGCCGAGTGGTGGCAGGAGTTCAGCGTGGCCGATGATGCGCGCCGGCAGGACTTGCTGGACCAGGTGCGCGACGAGCTCAAGACGCAGACCCGCACGCGTGTTCGGGTGCGGGCGCCGGCAGCGCCTGTCGACTCGCCGAAGTCCGCGATCGATGTCGCCGTGCACGAGGATGCGGAGGACGCCGACGATGCGCAGGCCGTGCCGCCGGACGGCGAAGCCGCGACCGCGCCACGCAAGCGCCGTCGCCGTCGCAAGCCCCGCCCCGAAGGCGGCAGCGCGCCCGACGCATGACTGCATGACCATCGCCTTTGTCGCGGTCGGCGGCAATCTGGGTGACGCGCGTGCCACCGTGCTGCGCGCGATGGACGACCTCGCAACACTGTCCCATACCCATGTGCTCGCCCGCTCGTCGCTGTATCGCAGTGCACCGGTCGACGCGACGGGCCCCGATTTCATCAACGCGGTCGTCGCCATCGACACGGCGCTCGGGCCGCACGAGCTGCTGGCCGAGCTGCAGCGACTCGAACTGGGTGCTGGCCGCGAGCGGCCCTACCGCAACGCGCCACGTACGCTCGATCTTGATCTGCTGCTGCATGGTGACCAGCAGGTCGACACGCCGATGTTGACGCTGCCGCACCCGCGCATGGCGCAGCGGGCATTCGTCCTGCTGCCGCTGGCGGAAATCGCACCTGATCGCGTCGCGCCGGACTTGATCGCCGAGGTCGCCGACCAGCCCATCGAGCGGTTGTAGAGGGCAAAGCGGCCGCGCCCCTTACACTCCCGCCTGTCACGAAATCGTCATCACGACGACACACGAATCGTTTAAGGAGCGAACGTCATGTTCGGCAAGTTGCTGCCCCGAGAGGGCAATTTTTTTGAGATGTTCAACCAGCACGCCGAGCGCATCGTCGAGGCGGCTCGTGCTTTCGAGCATCTGGTAGCCAACTACAACGACGTGCACCTGCGGGAGCAATACAACCGGGACGTCGACAACGCGGAGCGAGCAGCCGACCGTGTGACGCACGACGTCAACCGGATGCTGCACAAGACATTCATCACGCCGATCGACCGCGAACAGATCCACAAGCTCATCAACACGATGGACGACGTGGCCGACCTGATCCAGGATTCGGCGGAAACCATGGCGCTCTACGACGTGCGCCACATGACGGACGAGATCAAGCGGCTGACAACGCTCAGCGTGAAGTGCTGCGAGCGGGTCAAGGACGCGGTCAAGTTCCTGTCCAAGATTGCCGAACCGGCCGTCGCCGAGGCCACGCTCAAGACCTGCGAGGAAATCGATCGGCTGGAGTCCGACGCCGATCGTGTCATGCGCAGCGCCATGAGCAAGCTTTTCCGCGAGGAGCCGGACGTGCGCGAGGTGATCAAGCTCAAGGCGATCTACGAACTGCTCGAAACCATCACCGACAAGTGCGAGGACGTCGCCAACGTGATCGAGGGCATCGTCCTCGAGAACTCCTGATCGCGGGGCTTCATGGCAACGGTTCAGGTGGCCCTGTGGGTCGTGGCGCTGCTGGTGGTGCTGGCGATCCTGTTCGACTTCATGAACGGCTTTCACGACGCGGCGAACTCGATCGCCACCGTCGTGTCGACCGGCGTGCTCAAACCGGCGCAGGCCGTGGTGTTCGCGGCTTTCTTCAATCTCGTCGCGATCTTCGTGTTCCACCTGAGCGTTGCGGCGACGGTGGGCAAGGGCATCGTGCATCCGGGGATCGTCGACGTCCATGTGGTGTTCGGCGCGCTGATCGGCGCGATCAGCTGGAACCTCGTGACCTGGTATTACGGCATCCCCAGCAGCTCGTCACATGCGCTCATCGGCGGCATCGTCGGTTCCGTGATTGCGAAGGCGGGTTCCGGTGCCCTGGTCGCGGCAGGTATATGGAAGACGGTTGCGTTCATCTTCGTGTCGCCGTTGCTGGGTTTCCTGCTCGGCTCTTTCATGATGATCGTCGTTGCCTGGGTTTGTCGGCGGGCGACTCCGTCACGCGTCGACGGCTGGTTCAGGCGATTGCAACTCGTGTCCGCCGGTGCGTACAGCCTTGGCCATGGCGGCAATGATGCGCAGAAGACCATCGGCATCATCTGGATGCTGCTGATGGCAACCGGACACGCGACCGCCGATGCACCGCCGACCTGGACCATCGTGGCTTGCTACACGGCGATCGCGTTGGGCACGATGTTCGGCGGATGGCGCATCGTGAAGACGATGGGCCAGAAGATCACCAAGCTCAAGCCGGTTGGCGGCTTCTGCGCCGAGACCGGCGGGGCGCTGACGCTGTTCCTGGCGACGGCGCTGGGCATTCCGGTATCGACGACGCATACCATCACAGGCGCGATCGTCGGTGTGGGGTCGGTGCAGCGCGCCAGCGCCGTTCGCTGGGGTGTGGCGGGCACGATCGTCTGGGCATGGATCTTCACGATTCCGGCGTCGGCATTCGTCGCGGCGATCGCCTACTGGGTCAGCCTGCAGATCTTCTAGACCTGCCGCGCAAGTTCCGCGGCAGCGTCAATTCGACAGGAGCAGCCGGCGAAGGCCGTGCAGGCTCAGAAGGTTGCCGGGGCTACTGGTCTCATTGAGCACGCCGCTCAGTCGCTTCAGCAATCCGGGATTTTTCTTCGCGCGCCAGATCAGCAGATCGATCAGCCATGGATGGCGGTCGATGGTGCTGGCACGCCGGTACATGTCAAAGCGGGCCTGCAACGCCCGCAGGCCGGCTTCGTAGCGCGCTTGGATGACGTTGTCATCGCTGCCCATCGTATGTAGCGCTTCGGCGGCAAGGATGCCTGTTTCCATGGCTTTGCCGATGCCTTCACCGCTGACCAGGTATGTGCTGCCGGCTGCTTCGCCGGCCACCAGCAGCCCTGGCCGCACATGCTTTGCGCCTTCGAGTGTGCAGCGCAGCGGCGCACCTTTCCAGGGGCCGAGTGGCGTGCCGCCCGCCAGCAGTTCGCGTGCGGGTGCGTGAATCCGGATGAACTCTTCCATCAACCGGTGCAGGTTCGTATTCATCGCACGTCCGGCGGCACCGTTGTCGCGCGCACCGCCGGTGTTCTCGAACGTGCCGACGCCGATGTTGAACACGCCGTCCGGGCAAGGAAAGATCCAGCCATAACCGTTGGCGATTGCGCGATTCCAGACCAGTTCGAGTTTGTCGATACGCCCGGCCATCGTCGGGTTTCGAAAGTAGCCACGCAGCGCGATCCCGCTCGGGCCGGTACGGGTCGACATGCCGGAAGCAATCAGGGCCTGCGGCCTGGCGCCGCTGGCGAGGACCGTCCAGCGGGCGCGCAGGACGCGCGCCGTTTCGCCCCGCAGAAGATGCGCGCCGACGACGCGCACCTCGCCGCTTTTCATCTGCTCTTCGAGCGGGCCCTTGAATTGCACGGGCGCGAACATGCGTGCACCGGCGGCAGCGGCGGCCCGGCAAAGGATCATGTCCAGCTCTTTGCGCGGCAGAACGGCGAGAGTGCCCGGGATGTCGATGAAGCCGCCTCGCGGCCCGTTGCAGCGCGCCATGCCGACGGCCTGAGCGCGCGCCATGACCTCATCCAGGACGCCTAGCTTGCGCAGGGCATGGTGGGCATCGGGAATCAATCCGTCGCCGCAGACCTTGTCGCGCGGAAAGGCGTGCTGATCGATCAGCACGACGTCGAATCCTGCTTGTGCAAGCGTCAATGCCGCGGCGCTGCCAGCCGGACCGGCGCCCACCACGAGAACATCGCACTGGCTAGGCAGTTCTTGGATGGCAAGGTTCATGGGCGAGTCTTTTCGCGTTCGGGCAGCTTTGCCGTTCTGCTGAGATCAACGATCGATTCATTGCGAAATCTTCCGACCCTCTTCGACCTGATTCTCGAAGTAGCGCTGAAAGCTGAAGGCGAGGCTTGCCATCAAGACGGTGCTGCCGATCAGCAGCGAAAAGACAACCGCGCCGATCGTCAGCCAGCCAGTACGACCCGGTGCGACGTCTTCAGCGGCATCGATGTTGTGACGCGCATTCCACTTCTCTGTCGCCATCAGCCCGTAGACGATGGCGGTCAGCGCACAGCCGGCGATGGTGAAGCCAATCAGTGGAATGAGCAGCCAGCTCCAACCGTCGTCGAGGCCGTAGAGACGTGCCCGTTCGATGCCATAGAGCCCCAGCGCGGTCGGGATCGGCATCAGCCAGCCCAGCGTATCGCCGAAGCCGTAAAGATAGAAGCGATGCAGCCCCAGCGGGCCACCGAGGAACGCCAGCCAGGCTGCAATCGTCTTGTTTTTCATGGCGCGTTACTCGGGCGACGTGCTGCTGCCGGCGCCGAGCGACTTTTCCATCATCACCACGTCCAGCCATTTGCCGAACTTCCAGCCGCAATCCTTCAGCACACCGACGTGGGTGAAGCCCTGCGCGCGATGCACGCCGACCGAGCCCGCGTTCGCAGAGTCGCCGATGACGGCGATCAGCTTTCGTACGCCAGCCTGCTCGGCAGCCTGCGAAAGGGCTGCAAGCAGCTGTGCGCCCAACCCCTTGCCGCGCGCCTTGTCGGCCATGTAGATCGAGTCTTCAGCTGAAAAGCGATAGGCCGGACGTGGCTTGAACCAGTTGCAATAGGCAAAGCCGAGCACTTCACCCTCGCTTTCCGCGACGAGGTAGGGCAGCTTCTTCGACAGCACGTCGGCGCGACGGGCGGCCATGTCGGCAGCAGTCGGCGGTTCGGTCTCGAATGTGCCTGTGCCGTTCAGGACGTGATGTGCATAGATGGCAGCGATCGCAGCGACATCTTCGTCGCGGCTGGGGCGGATGGTTGTGGTCATTCTGATACGCGGACGGGGCTCTGAGATGGGTCGAAAAGCGCGAAAAGGTGGAGCTGGGGGCGCACGGGCTATAATCGTGGGCTTTTCAGCGTGTCGCTGGCCGGGTGGCCATGTCGCGT
>JAZKDL010000457.1:0-2842 GCA_040387575.1 Pseudomonadota bacterium | reverse complement strand
TTCTTCGCGCTCTACGCCGATGCCCGCCAACAGCGCCTGCGCGAACCCATCGGCACGGTGCGCGCCCGCTACGAGGTCTGCGAAGACCTGGCGACGCATCTGATCGAACACGCGCGCATCCTTGCGCACGTCGAGGTGCCGTCGGAAGACGAGGTGCTGCAGCGCATTCACGACGGCTTGCGTTCGCCCGAGTCGGGTGTCTCGGCCGACGAGGCACGGTGGATCGTGCTGCGGCTGGCTGAGCTGCTCGGCTGGCCGATGCCGGTGTTTGGGACCTGAGCCAAAGAGCGGTCCGCGAGGTCCAGACCTCCGGCAGACGCGCTTCGTCGGCATCGCCTTCTTCAGCCGACCGGCTGGTGCAACCCGTAACTCAACTGGCGCTCATGCCGCAGCGAAAGCAGCACGACATCGGCGTCGGAATGGGCATAGAGAAGGATGTGACGCGCCAGTACCAACTCCCGCAGTTCGGGCCTGTCCACGGCCTGGGCCATCTGCCTTGCCTGCTCAGCCTGGAACCTGCCCCAGCCCGAGGTGGCATCGAGGAATCGAGCGGGCCGTCCGCTGGTGGGCGCAAAGGAAAGAAGTGCGCGCGCCTTGATGATCTCCGCCTGCAATTTCCTGAACCGCATCGGCGCCGAGGCCGCATCCTGTTGCACCATGAAGCCGTGGACAGCGCTCAGGCACGCCAGGAAATTCGGGACCGCGCGAACGCTTGCATGGACGGGAATGCTCACAGTGCCGACGCGATGCCGAGTGCCCGATCGAGGTCATCGTCAGACACGAACTCTCCTGCAAGGACTTGCCTCAGACCCATCATGGCGTCTTCAGCCAGCACGAGATTCGCATGCTCGGCCTCCAGGGCATGGTAGTAATCCAGCCGGCGTGCGTCGACGAGAGCGACATAGCTCGCACCGTTCTTGGTCAGCACTTTTTCCGAGCCGGTGCCCACCACGTCTTCGGCCAACTCGGTGAGCCGGGCGCGGGCTTCACTGATGGGAACGATGTCTGAAGCTCTCAAAGTCATGTTGCAGAATCCATTAAGGCCAGCGTTAATTCGAGTCTATCTGGGGCGTATCGACGCAGCAAGCCTGGCGCCCGCCTCCCGACTGTTCACTGCAATGACGCCGAGCCCCGAGCCCCGATCACCGACCCATCGCATATCGTCAAGAACTGCCACAGTCGGCACGAAGCTTGCACCCATCACCCGCTCACCATGACCACTTCTTCCCCTTCCCTGGACACCGCCGCGCTGCGGACCACCATCGACCGGCTCACGCCCGAGATGATCGGCATGCTCAGCGACTTCGTCGCCGCGCGCAGCCCTTCCGGCGCCGAACAACCGGCCGCCGAATTCATCGAGCGCACGCTCATCGACCTCGGCCTCGAGCCCGAGCGCATCGTGCTGAACAGCACCCTGCTCGAAAGCAATCCGCTGTTCTCCTGCCCGTGCGACCCGGACAACGGCCGCTTCAACCTGCTGGCGCGCCATCTGCCGCGCAGCGAAGGTGGTCGCTCGGTGCTGTTCAACGGCCATCTCGACACCGTGCCGACCGGCCCCGAAGCGCTCTGGGCGCGCGACCCGCACGAGCCCTGGGTGCAGGACGGCTGGCTCTACGGCCGTGGCGCCGGCGACATGAAGGGCGGCATCGTCTGCGCGCTGATGGCCTTGCGCGCACTGCGCGAGATGGGCCTGCAGCCGGCCGGCATCGTCGGCTTCAACGCGGTGCTCGACGAGGAGAACACCGGCAACGGCACGCTCGCCACGGTGCATGCGCTGCAGCACGCGATGGGCAAGGCGAAGCTCACCGACTTCGACGCCGTGATCATTCCCGAGCCCTTCGGCGAAACGGTGATGAGCGCGCAGGTCGGCGTGTGCTGGATGTTCATCGAGATCACCGGCAAGCCGGCGCACGTCGCGTACATGAACAAGGGCGTGAACCCGATCGAGGCCGGCATCGCGATCATGGCCGACCTGAAGGGGCTCGAAGCCGAATGGAACGCGCCCGACGTGCGGCATCCGGCCTTCAAGGACGTGGCGCATCCGCTCAACTTCAACCTCGGCACGATCGACGGCGGCGAATGGAATTCGTCGGTGCCCTGCACCTGCACGATGGGCATCCGCTTCGGCTTCTTCCCCGGCGTGACGGCCGAAGACGCGACGAGCGCCGTGACCGAACGCATCCGCGCCTGCGCGACCCGTCTGAACCCCGACCTCACGGTCGAGATCACCTCGCGCGGCCACTACTCGCCGGGCTGCGAATACGACCTCGATGCACCCGCGATGCAGGTGCTGGCGCAGGCCCATGAAAAGATCACCGGCGTGCCGCCCGAACGGCTGGCCTGCACCGCGACCACCGACGGCCGCCACTTCGCACTGATGACCGACATCCCCGTGACCAACTACGGCCCGACCGCGCGCAACATCCACGGCATCGACGAGAGCGTGTCGATCGACAGCATGAAGCGCGTGACCGCCACGATGGTCCAGTTCATCGCCGACTGGTGCGGCGTCGAGGAATACAAAGCATGACCACGTCCACACCCACCACCAATCCCACCGACCGCCCCGACGCCATACCGACCGTGCAGATCGACAACGAGCGCGTCAAGGTCACCGAATGGCGCTTTGCGCCCGGCGCGCACACCGGCTGGCACCGCCACGGCATGGACTACGTGGTCGTGCCGATGACCACCGGCGCGCTGACGCTCGACACGCCGAACGGTCAGATCAAGAGCCCGCTGACCGCGGGCGTGTCGTACACCCGGCTGACGGGCGTGGAGCACGACGTGATCAACGCGAACGACTTCGAGTTCGTGTTCGTGGAGATCGAGCTGAAGTAGC
>JAZKDL010000456.1:0-1667 GCA_040387575.1 Pseudomonadota bacterium | reverse complement strand
TCTCCACGTCGACCTTGCGGACCTCAACCTCAAACGCGCTGTAGCTGATCTGCTCGACGCCGTTGAAGTCGATGAGGCGGCCCGGGACGGCCTTGAACTTCTTGCGGGCCGCCGCCTCGTCTGCGGCCTCGACGGTGTAGAGGCCTTCGACGTGTTCCCACGTCGTGACCAGAAACTCAGGCATCGGTGATCGCCTCCAGACCGATGCGCCACACGATCGCGTGCGGGTCGTATGCGCCGTTGATCGCTTCCCACGCCTCGACGAACGCGATCGGCCCGGCGAATCCCTCAGCGATCGCTTCGTGACGCGCCGGGATCCCGAGCGTCATCCGCTCAACGCTGACGACCGTGGCCTTGCCGATCTGGTGCTTGCCGCGGCCGGGACAGATCGCGACCACCTGGCCGACGCGGTAGCTGCACTCGTGCTCCCACCACGGCGAATTGCGGTTCGCGCTGACCAGTCGCCGCGTGACGGTCTTCGTGCCGGCCATGACGGCCTCGGCGAGCTCGGGGCGGAAGTTCATCGCGGCCACCCCTCGCCGCTGAGCCCGGCATCGTCGTCAGCCATCCCCGCCATCGCGCAGACACCGAACGCCAAGGCGCAGACGGCTAGCCACGCGGCTAGCCCGGCGAGCGCGATCATTGGCCGCGCACCCCGCTGAGAGCGAACACAACGGCACCGTCGACGGCCACCGGCTCAGACAGGCCGATCGCGTCCAGCCACCAGAAGGTGACCGCGAAGATGGCGCACTGATACAGCGCGAAGGCGAGGTGGCCGAATCCTGCCCGCCAGTCGATCATGCCGCCCTCCTCGCGTAACCCTGCGCCTCAGCATTCGCCGCCAACGCGCGGCGGCGAGACACGTCCTCGAGCTGGCGGCGACACTCCGAAGCGCCCGCCACGTCACCATCGGCCACGCGTTCAGTGAGTAGGGCATGCATGCCGCATTCGGTGCGGGTGAGGACACGGGCCGGGGAGTCGTTGGGGATCACCACGGCCACCACGATTTCTTTGACCAGACGGCCACGACGTGATCGAGGCCGATTGCGTTTGGCCGCGGCCTCGCGTCCTCCCACTCAATGCTCGTAATGCCGCGCGTGTCGTGGCCGTAGACCATGAAGTCCTTGCAGCGCGTCGTGACCTTTACGCCGCTTTCGTAGACGACCGTGACCTTGATCGTTCTCATGGCCACCGCTGCCCTCGAAGGGGTGGCAAGACTTTCTCGCCGGGCCGACGCGCGCTGTCGGTTGAGTCCCGGCGAGACTGGTTAGGCTCCGGCTCTAGGTCCGGCGCGCTCGAGCTACTTGTGCAGCAAGGTCGGGACAGGATCAGGCCGGCCGCCTGCACCCGCTCGTAGTTCGTGGCGTCCTTCGCACCTAGGGCCGCGAGTGCTTCGGCGATGCGGTCGTGCGGTTCGTTCGTGGCCCCGCACGTCAAACAGACCCCGGCGCGGGCCTTCTCGCACGCCGTGCAATCGCATGTGCTCTCGCCGGGGGCGCACTGCTCGCACTTGCACATGACGCGGTGAAGGCCGGTCTTGCGGGGCATGCCGTGCAGTTGGGCCACGGCCGCTTTGAGGTTGCGGCCGTACTTGCCGTCAGCCATCACGCCGCCACCGCGAGCCGGTCAGCGATCAGGCCCTCAAGCGCACGGCGGCGAAGGGCGCA
>JAZKDL010000455.1:2011-7351 GCA_040387575.1 Pseudomonadota bacterium | reverse complement strand
TCAGCGCTTCCTGCTTGCGCGCCTGCACGCCGAGCGTGTCGGTCGACAGCCGCGCGTGCACGCCGCCGGGCGGGAAGACGAAGTCGGCGGGCAGCCGCGTCTCGACATGCAGCGCATCGGCCGCGATCGAGCCGGAGGATTCGACCGTGTCCGCCAATGCCTTGAAGCCGACCGGCAGCCCGGCGAAGCGCGACATCGCGAAGCCATGCAGGCCGAGCTCGATGTATTCCTCCACGCTTTGCGGGTAGAGCATCGGGATCATCGAGGCGGCGAAGATATGGTCGCTCTGGTTCGGCAGCGTGGACGAATAGGCGCCGTGGTCGTCGCCCGCCACCAGCAGCACGCCACCGTTGGGCGACGTGCCCGCATGGGCCATGTGCTTGAAGACGTCGCCGCAGCGGTCGACGCCCGGCCCCTTGCCGTACCACATCGCGAAGACGCCATCGACCTTGCTCTCGCCGGTCAGGTGCACCTGCTGCGTGCCCCAGACGGCGGTCGCGGCCAATTCTTCATTGACGCCGGGCAGGAACTTGATGCCGCCGGCATCCAGCCGCGCCTGCGCATGCCAGAGCGCCTCGTCGAGCCCGCCGAGCGGCGAGCCGCGGTAGCCGGACACGAAGCCAGCCGTATTCAGCCCGGCGGCCTGGTCGCGCCAGCGTTGCACGAGCATCAGGCGGACGAGCGCCTGGATGCCGCTCAGGTAGATGCGGCCGGACGTGGCCTGGTACTTGTCGTCCAGCGAGACGCTGGCGAGTTCTTCTGTGGTGAACATGTCGTGGGACTCCGGTAGGACTCTCTGGCAGCGCTCTCGGCCACGGGTAAGTGGCGTCGGGCACGAACGCCGGGTCGCGGGTAAGCGGCACGGCGGGGGCCTTCATGGAAGGCGATGCGGTCTGTGTGGGGGGCTTGTCTCCTCCTCCGATCGGTGCGCCGGCGACGGCCTGGCGCGTGTGTCGATTCTTCAGGAATCGACGCCGAAATTTCTTCTTTTTTCAGAGACTTCGCAGGGGAAGTCTGCAACGCGTTCTGCGAATCCGCTCTGATCCCGAAGAATCTTCGGCGACGCCAGCTTGGAGACGCTGATACACCACGAGTGCGTCGAAATGGCCCTGCTGCGGATGCATGAGCATGCCGAGAATCTTGCACATGATCTGGACGCCCGTCCGCTGCCAAACGGCGCTACCGCCCCCCGGATGCTGGTGAACACGCGGTCTGATCTGCAGCAACCTCAGGCTGTGAGCCGCTCGATCTGCGCCGCATCGCAACCCGCAGCGGCCAACACCTCGCGGGTGTGCTGACCGATCGCCGGCGCCTCGGGCCGCACCTGGCCGGGCTCCGCCGTGAACTTGATCGGATTGCCAAGCACGGTGCAGCGCCGGGCCGGATCGGCGCCGGGCTTGAACTCGATGCGCATCTCGCGCGCCGCCAGCTGCGGGCTCTGCAGCGCCTCGTGCAGGTCCTTCACCGGCGCCCAGCAGACATCGAGCGGCGCCAGGAAGTCTTCCCAGTGGCGCAGAGGTTCGCGCGCGAAGGTCTCCGCAAGGAAGGCCTTCACCGGGCGCTGGCCGGCGCCGGGCGGCAGCTTGCACAGGTCGATCAGGTCCGGCCGGCCCAGCGCGGTGAGCAGGTTGGTCGCGAACTTGATCTCGGCGCCACCGATGGTCAGCGAGCGGCCGTCAGCGCAGCGGTACACGTTGTAGAACGCGTTGCCACCGAACGAGCGCTCGTCGCCCGGCACCATCGCGCGGTCCTGCGCGAAGGCCGGACCGACCACGTTCACCAGCCAGCTCGCGAGGCTGTCCTGCATCGAGATGTCGATGTAGTCGCCCTCCCCAGTCGTGGCGCGGCGCAGCAGCGCCATCAGCACGCCGCTCATCGCCATCAGCGAGCCCGCCATGTCGGCGGCGGGCAGGCAGGGCAGCATCGGCTGGCCGTCGGCGCCGAGGTTCAGGCTCAGCAGCCCGGTCTCGGCCTCGATGCTGACGTCGTGCGCGGGCCGGCGGGCGTAAGGGCCGGTCTGGCCGAAAGCCGCGATCGAGCAGTAGACGATGCGCGGGTTGACCGCTTTGACCTGCGCATAGCCGATGCCGAGACGGTCGACCACGCCCGGGCGAAACGCCTCGACCACCACGTCGGCTTCTTTCGCGAGCCGCATGAACGCGTCGAGCGCCTCGGGCTGCTTGAGGTCGAGCACCACGCTGCGCTTGCCGCGGTGCGTGTTGCGGAACCAGACGCTCATGCCGTCCTGCTCCGCGCCGATGTGGCGCGTCGGCTCGCCGGTGGGCGCCTCGATGCGCACCACGTCCGCGCCGTGGTCGGCCATCATCATCGTGAAGTGCGGGCCCGGCAGGAACTGCGACAGGTCCAGCACCTTGATGCCTTCGAGTTTCATCAGATCACTTTCTGTTCACGCAATCGGGTGCGCTCGGCGCCGGAAAAGCCGGCCTCTTCAAGCAGCGCATCGGTGTCTGCGCCGAGCGCCGAACACACTTTCGACGGCGTGCGTTGGCCATCGAGTTTGACCGCATTGGCCAGCATCCGCAGCTCCGGCGCGGCCGGATGGGGCACTGTCTGAAGCATGCCGATCGAGGCGACGTAAGGGTTGGCCAGCGCCTGCGGCAGGTCGAGCACCGGTGCGACGGGCAGCTTGCCGGCCAGGCGCCGCATCCAGTCGGCGGTGTCGGCCGCGCCGAAGACGGCGTCGAGCAGATCGCTCAGCGGCTGACGGTTGTCGCGCCGCAGTGCGGGGCTCGCGAAGCGCGCGTCGTCCAGCAGTTCGGCATGGCCGATGCCGTTCGCCAATGCCGCCCAGAACTTCGGCGTCATGCACATCACGAACATCCAGCCGTCGCGCGTCTTCACGAGCTGGCAGGGCACGACCGACGGATGCGCGGAGCGGGGCATGCGCTCGATGGCATGGCCGGCGTTGAGCTGCCAGGTCGCCGGATAGGTGAGCTGCGCGAGCGCCACGTCGAACAGGCTCACATCGACGTCGCGGCCGACGCCGGTACGCGCCGCGCCGAGCACGCCGGCGAGCAGCGCCATCGCGGTGGTGGTGCCGGTCATGTAGTCGACCATGCTCAGCCCCATGCGCGCGGGCGGGCCATCGGGCTCGCCGGTCAGGTGCAGGTAGCCGGCCTCGGCCTGCATGAGGTAGTCGTAGCCGGGCCAGCTCGCGCGCTCGTTGTCGCGTCCGTAGGCCGAGAGGTGCACGCACACCAGCGATGGCTTGACGTCCTTCAACGCCACGTGCGTCAGCCCGAGGCGGGCCGGCTGGTCGCCGCGCAGGTTGTTCATCACCGCATCGGACGTTGCGGCGAGCCGGCGGAACACGGCTTGCCCGTCGGGGTGCTTCAGGTCGAGCGCCAGGCTCTTCTTGTTGCGGTTGAAGCTCTGGAAGAACTGGCTGTCGGGCTGCGCCGGGTCGTCGCCCAGGAAGAACGGCCCGCTTGCGCGCGACACGTCGCCGCCGTCGCGCGGGTTCTCGATCTTGATGACCTCGGCGCCCAGGTCGGCCAGCAGCATCGAGCCGAACGGGCCGGCGCCGTACTGCTCGGCGCTGAGGACGCGCACGCCGGCCAGCGGCAATGGTTTCGTCATGTCCTCAGATCCGGTGGCGGTCGATCAGCTGCTTGGCGATCACCGTGCGCAGGATCTCGTTGCTGCCTTCGCCGATGCACATCAGCATCGCGTCGCGGTAGAGCCGCTCGATGTCGTACTCGACCGAGTAGCTGTAGCCGCCGTGGATGCGCATGCCTTCTTGCGCGCAGTACGCGCCAGCCTCGGAACCCGCCAGCTTGGCCATCGCAGCCTCGAGGTCGCAGCGCTCGCCGGCGTCGTACTTGCGTGCGGCCTGCTCGATCAGGCGCTTGGCGCCTTCGACCTGCGTCGCCATGTCCGCCAGCTTGAGCTGGATCGCCTGGTGGTTCCAGATCTGCTTGCCGAAGGCGCTGCGTTCCTGCGCATAGCGCAGCGACAGTTGCAGCGCGCCCTCGCCGATGCCGGCGCCGCGCGCCGCCACGTTGATGCGGCCCAGCTCCAGTCCGCCGGCTGTCTGGATGAAACCGCGGCCTTCTTCGCCGCCCAACAGGTTCTCTTTGGGCACACGGTAGTTGTCGAAGGCGAGTTCGCAGGTGTCGATTGCGCGGTAGCCCATCTTCTTGAGCTTGCCCATGACGACGAAGCCCGGCCCCTTCTCCGCGATCAGCATGCTCATGCCCTTGTGGCGCGGCTCGGCCTGCGGATCGGTCTTGACCAGCAGCAGCGTGCCGTGGCCGTGCAGGCTGTTGGTGATCCAGGTCTTGGCGCCGTTGACGACGTAGTGGTCGCCGTCCAGCACGGCCGTGCTGCGGATCGCCTGCAGGTCGGAGCCGGCATTGGGCTCGGTCAGGCCCAGGCTGCCGCGGAACTCGCCGGTCGCCATGATTGGCAGGTACTTGCGCTTCTGCGCCTCGGTGCCGGCGCGTTCGATGGCGGCAGCCATGATCAGGTGCGAATTGAAGATGCCCGACGGCGCCATCCAGATCGCCGAGACCTTCATCACGATCTGCGCATAGGTCCAGGCCGACAGCCCGAGGCCGCCGTAGTCCTGCGAGATGGTGGCGCCGAACAGGCCCAGTTCCTTCATCTGCTCGACGACCTCGGTCGGGTACTCGTCGGCCTGGTCGAACTTCTTCGCCACCGGGCGCAGTTCCTTCTCGGCCCAGACCTCGACGGCGTCGATGATGGCCGCTTCGTCCGCATCGACTGTGTTCGCTGGCATGGTTCGCGCGTTCATCAGTAGTTCACCTTGTCTTCGATGCTGTGGCCCTTGCGGGCGATCAGCATGGTGCGCGAGAAGGTGCAGATGATCTTGCCGTGCTGGTTGATGCCGGCCGTCTTCACCGTGACGATGCCGGCGCCGGGGCGCGATGCCGATTCGCGCTTCTCGAGCACTTCGCTCTCGGCATAGAGCGTGTCGCCCGCATACAGCGGATGCGTCATCTTGATGTCGCTCCAGCCCAGGTTGGCAACCGCCTTCTGGCTCACGTCGGTCACGCTCATGCCGACCATCAGCGCGACCGTGAACGGGCTGCAGATGATGCATTGGCCGAACTCGCTGGCCTTCGCGTATTCCTCGTCGAAGTGCATCGGATGGGTGTTCATCGTCAGCAGCGTGAACCAGATGTTCTCCGACTGCGTGACGGTGCGGCCGGGCCGATGCTCGTAGATGTCGCCGACATTGAAGTCCTCGTAGTAGCGGCCGAAGGATTCGCGGAAGCGGTTCGGGCTCGTCTGCTGGATGGCGGTCTGGACCATGGGTTTCTCCTCAGATGGATGGGTGCGGGTTGCAGTCGGGAT
>JAZKDL010000455.1:0-1911 GCA_040387575.1 Pseudomonadota bacterium | reverse complement strand
CACCGGTGCGTCGACCATCTTTCCGCCGAACAGGAAGGCACCGGCGGCGTCCGTCGACGCTTCTCGCGCGGCGTGCGCGTCGAGCAATGCCTGAGCCCACTGCAACTCGGCCGGCTTGGGGGCGAACGCGGCGTGGATCGTTTCGATCTGGCGTGGATGGATGGCCGTCTTGCAGCCGAACCCCATGCGAGCGACCGCCGCCGTTTCGGCGGCCAGCGATGCGAGGTCGTCGAGGTCGAGATGCGGAACGTCCCAGGCGGCGAGCCCGGCGCTGCGAGCCGCGTTGACGAGCCGGCCGCGGGCGCCGAGCAGGCCGTCCCAGCCAAAGTCCGCGCCCAGTTCGGCCGCCAGGTCGGCGCCGCCGAGCATCAGCGCGGACAGCTTCGGTGCACCGCGGTGCACGGCGGCGGCCATGGCGGCCGCTTGCTCGATACCCAGCGGCGTCTCGACCAACGCGACCAGCGCGTCGAAGGTATCGGCGGCCCAGGCATGGAACATCGACAGGTCTTCCGCGAACTCGACCTTGGGCAACAACACGGCGTCGAAGCGCGCACCGCAGGCGATCAGCGCCGCCACATCGGCCAGCCCTTCGCGCGTGCGCAGTCCGTTGAGGCGCACGGCCAGTCGCGACCCTTGCCCTTGCGAATGCCGCACCGCGAAGTCGAATACCGCGGCCCGCGCATCGTTCTTGCGTGCCGGATGCACGGCGTCCTCCAGGTCGATGCAGACCATGTCGGCGCCGGCCGCGAGCGCCTTCTCGAAGCGCTCGGGCTTCTCGCCGGAAACGAACAACATGGAGCGCGGTGTGTCGAGCATGCGAGTCAAGCTTTGGAACTAAAATATGTCCGGACAACTATATTGTCTATCGCTTGCATCGTCAACACGCATTGCGCGTTTATCCCCTTTCCATCACAGGATTCTTTCGAATGAAATCAGTTGATATGTCTGGACAACTATCGAACGAGGAAACGGTCTCGTTATCGCGCCGGCTGATCCGCCGCAACCAGCAGCCGGTAGCGGCGCACGACCGTGCGCGGGCGGTGCTGCACTGGCTCGACTGGATCGGCTGCGTCGCCGCCGGTGCACGTGCGCCCGTGGCAGGCGTGATCCGTGGATGGGAACCGCAGGCGACGCCCACGACCGCCTTCCCGTCGCTCCTCGGCCTCGCACGCGACCCGTTCCATGCGGTATTGATGGACGCCGGCCCGGCCAATGTCGAAGAGATGGACGACATGCACCGGCAAGCCATCCTGCATCCGGGTCCGGTGATCCTGCCGGCGCTCGCCGGCCTGGCGCGCAGTCGCCCGCTGAGTGCGCGACAGGTGCTCGACGCCACGGTGCGCGGCTACGAAACGATGATCCGCATCGGCCGCTCGGTCGGTCCGCGCCACTACTACTTCTGGCACAACACCGCGACGGCCGGCGCGTTCGGCGCCGCAGCGGCGTGCGCCGACGCGCTGCAGCTGACTGAGGACGCCGGCGTCTGGGCACTGGGCAATGCGGGCACGCAGGCGGCCGGCCTCTGGCAGGTGCGGCTGGAGCCGGTGATGTCGAAGCAGTTGCACACGGCGCATGCGGCCTGGGCCGGGCTCACCGCTGCCTCGCTCGCGCAGGCCGGCTTCACCGGTCCGGCGCAGATCCTCGAAGGGCCGCGCGGCTTCTTCGCAGCGATGTGTGCCGACGGCGACGTGGAGGCGCTGACCCGCGCAGACGCGGACTGGCTGATCCATTCGACGAGCTTCAAGCCCTGGCCAGCCTGCCGCCATACGCATGCGACGATCGACTGCGTGCTCGCATTGCGCGAGGCCCGCGGCACTGCGCCACTGTCATTCGACAGGGCCGAAGTCGAAGCCTTCGCCGACGCGCTCGCGATCTGCGACAACCCGCAGCCGCGCACCCGCACCGAAGCCA
>JAZKDL010000454.1:7002-21393 GCA_040387575.1 Pseudomonadota bacterium | reverse complement strand
AACCGGCTCTGGACCGAGGTGTTCGCAACCGACAAGGGGCCGCTGAACATCTTCAGCTTCTGGGGCCTGGCCTTCGTCATCGCGCTCTACACCTATCCGCTGATCTACGTGTTCACCAAGTCCGCGCTGGACCTGGTGTCGACCGAGCTGGAAGACGCCGCCGCCATCCACGGCGCGGGCAAGCTGCGCACGCTGACGCGCGTCACGCTGCCGCTGGTGCTGCCGTCGATCATCGGCGCGTCGATCCTGATCTTCCTGGAGTCGATCGCGCTGTACGGCACGCCGGCGCTGATCGCCATTCCCGCGGGCATCAATCTCGCGACGACGCAGATCGTGTCCTTCTTCGAATACCCGCTGCGGGTCGAGCAGGCGGCCGCGTTCTCGATGCCGATCCTCGCGCTGACCGTCGTGATGCTCTACCTGCAGCGCCGCCTGCTGTCGCGCAAGGGCTTCGTGTCGGTGTCGGGCAAGGGCGGCGAGCGCCGGCCCTTCGACGTCGGCGGCTGGAAGTGGGTGCTGCTGGGCTACTCGGTGCTGGTGTCGGTGCTCAGCGTGGTGCTGCCGCTGGTGATCCTGGTGCTGGCTTCGTTGTCGAAGGCCTGGGGCCGCGGCGTCACCGCCGGCAACCTCACCTTCGCCAACTTCCACACCGTGTTCTTCGAGCAGTTGACGGTGCGCTCGGCGCTGTTGAACACGGTGCTGTACTCCGGCGCGACGGCACTCATCTGCGTCGGCATGGGCATGTGCGTGGCCTACGCGACGCAGCGCCGGCTCACGCCCTTTCCGGCCTTCGTGCAGTTCCTGGCGCTGGCGCCGGTCGCGGTGCCGGGGCTGATCCTCGCCATCGGGCTCTACGCCGCCTACGCCGGACCGCCCTTCTCGCTGTACGGCACCGGCGCGCTGATCGTGGTCGCCTTCACCACGCGCTTCCTGCCGATCGCCGTCACCGCCTGCGGCGCGGCCATCCGCTCGCTCAACCCCGAGCTGGAAGAGGCGGTGCGCATCCTCGGCGGCGGCCGGCTCACCGCGCTGACGCGGGTGGTCGCGCCGCTGCTGAGCAAGACGCTGGTCGGCGCCTTCGTGCTGGTCTTCGTGATCTGCACCAAGGAGCTGTCGACCGCCGTCTTCCTGACCGGACCCGCCTCGCGGGTGGTGTCGGTGCTCACGCTCGACCTCAGCGAGCAGGGCAACTACGAAGTGCTCGCGACCATGGGCGTGGTGCTGGTCGTCGTGGTCACGCTGGTGGTCGGCATCGGCATGCGCATCGCCGGGCGCGATTTCATGCTGCGCCGTTCCTGAAAGGTCTTGTGATGTCCAAACTCGAATTGAAGAACGTGCGCAAGACCTACGGCGCACAGCCGGTGGTCGACGACCTGAGCCTGCAGCTGGAACGCGGCGAACTCGTCACGCTGCTCGGCCCGTCGGGCTGCGGCAAGACGACCACGCTGCGCATGATCGCGGGCTTCGTCGACCTGAGCGGCGGCAGCATCGCGGTCGACGGCCAGCAGATCTCCGGCACCGGCCGCACGGTGCCGCCCGAGCAGCGCGGCATGTCGATGATCTTCCAGAGCTATGCGATCTGGCCGAACATGACGGTGGCCCAGAACGTCGCCTTCGGGCTCGACGTGCGCCGCGTGCCGGCCGCCGAGAACAAGCGCCGCGTGGCCGAGATGCTCGACGTGGTGAAGCTCGGCGCGCTGGCGCAGCGCTACCCGGCCGAACTGTCCGGCGGCCAGCAGCAGCGTGTGGCGCTGGCCCGCGCGATGGTCGTGCGGCCCGAGGTGCTGCTGCTCGACGAGCCGCTGTCGAACCTCGACGCCAACCTGCGCGAGGAGATGGCCGGCGAGATCCGGCGGCTGCACGACGAGTTCCACTTCACGACGGTCTACGTCACGCACGACCAGACCGAGGCGATGACCATCTCGGACCGCATCGCCGTGCTCAACCTCGGCAAGCTGGAGCAGATCGACACGCCGTGGAACCTCTACAACCGGCCGCGCACGCAGTTCGTCGCCAGCTTCATCGGGCAGACCAATCTGGTGGAAGGCCATGTGCGCGACGGCCGGATCGGGCTGCGTGGCTTCGACGGCGTGCTGCCGATCGACGGACCGACAGATGGGCCGGCGGCCACACCGGCGGACGGCATGCGCGTCTCGATCCGCCCGCAGTCGATGTTCCTCGGCGCCCAGAGCAACGGCGCGCTGCCGATGGGAACGGTGTCGGTGGTGTCGCGCACCTATCTCGGCGAGTACTGGGACTACCTGGTGCGCCCGACGGCCGGCGGCGACGTGCTCAAGGTGCACGCGCCACCGTCGAGCGTGCTCGACGTGGGCCACGAATCGCTGCTGTCGATCGACCCGCGCGGTGTGGCGCTGGTGAGCTGACGCGCGGAACAACGACATGGAGAAGACAACGATGCGCAGAGACCCGCCTGAACTGAATCGCCGCCGCCTGCTGGGCGCCACGGCCGCAACGGGCGCGCTGTGGTTCGCCCAGGGAGCAAGCGCCATGACCGAGAACGAGATATTCCCCGTCGTCGAAACCGCCAACGGCCGCCTGCGCGGCCTGATGTCGGGCGGCGTCGCAACGTTCAAGGGCGTGCGCTACGGCGCCGACACCGCGGGCGCCAACCGCTTCATGCCGCCGGCGCCGGTCGCGCGCTGGGCCGGCGTACGCGACGCCACGGCGTATGGCAACTACGCGCCGCAGCTGCCGGCCGATCGCCGCCGCGCGTATGCCGATCTGATCATGTACGACCTGCAACCCGGCGGCATGGGCGAGGACTGCCTGGTGATGAACATCTGGACGCCGTCGGTGTCGCCATCGGCTGCGGCCAAGCGGCCGGTGATGGTGCATCTGCACGGCGGCGGCTACTACGCGGGCTCGGGCAACTCGCCGCAGTTCGACGGCGAGATGCTGGCGCGCTTCGGCGACGCGGTGGTGGTCACGCTCAACCACCGCCTCGGCTCCTTCGGCTTCCTCGACCTGTCGGAACTGGCGGGCGCGCCCGCCGCGCAATCGGGCACGGTCGGCATGCTCGACATCGTGGCGGCGCTCGGCTGGATCCGCGAGAACATCGCGGCCTTCGGCGGCGACCCGTCGCGCGTGCTGGTGTTCGGCCAGTCCGGCGGCGGGCTCAAGACCAGCGTGCTGATGGCCATGCCGTCGGCACGCGGGCTGTTCCACCGCGCGGGCGTGATGAGCGGCTCGGCCCTGCGGGTGACGACGCAGGCCGACGCGCGCAAGGCCGCCAGCGAGTTCGTCACCCTGCTGGGCCTCGGCAAGGACCCGCTGCGCCAGTTGCAGGCGCTGCCCATGCAGACGCTGCTCGCCGCGCAGATCACGCTGGAAGAGGCCGATCGCGCCAAGGGCGAGGCGCCGCGATCGTTCTCGCCGGTGCTCGACGGCACGGCCATCGCGCGCCATCCGTTCGACCCCGATGCGCCGGCGATCTCGGCCGACGTGCCGATGATCGTGAGCACGGTGCTCGACGAGCGCGCCTACCGCATGGTCAATTTCGATCTCGACGAGGCGGGCCTGCGGCGCTTCGTGGAAGCGCGTGCCGGCGGCGACGCCCGCCAGGTGCTCGCGATGTACCGCGACGAGGACCCGTCCGCATCGCCCTACGTGCTGCAGGCGCGCATCGACACGGACATGACCTTCCGCAAGGTCGCGCATGTGCAGGCCGCGCGCAAGGCCGCGGCCAGCGCGGCCGGCGCTGCCCCGGCCTACGCCTATCTCTGGAAGATTCCGAGCCCGGCCTATGGCGCGCGCTACGGCGCGCCGCACGGCACCGACATCGGCCCGAGCCTGCACGACATCCGCCACGGGTTGAACGGCCCGAGCGCCGAAAGCCTGCGGCTGGCCGACCAGCTGGCCGGCGCCTGGGTCGCCTTCGCCACCACCGGCGACCCGAACAACGCGCGCACACCGCGCTGGCCCGCCTACACGGTGGCGCAGCGCGGCACGCTCGTCTTCGAAGGCGACAGCAGCCGCACGCAGGCGCAGGACGACCCGCGCCAGGCCTTCCGCACCTACTGGGCCACGCACTGACGTCGCGCCTGTTCCTCGCCTGCTCCTCGCCGCCATCACCGATCACGGAAGACCCCTCACATGTCCGACACCCCCACCGCGCCACTCGCTTCCTTCAAGGTCCTGGACCTGACCATCGCCCGCGCCGGCCCGACCGCCGTCCGCCTGCTGGCCGACTGGGGCGCCGACGTGACACGCGTCGAACCGCCCGCGAAGAAGGACCGCGGCTCTGTCACCGGCCGCCGCCGCGGCTCCGACGAACAGAACCTGCACCGCAACAAGCGCAGCCTGTGCCTCGACCTCAAGACGCCGCAAGGCGCGGCCGTGCTGCGCCGGCTGATCGAACGCAGCGACGTGGTGGCCGAGAACTTCCGCTCCGACGTGAAGGCGCGCCTCGGCCTGACCTACTCGCAATTGAAGAAGATCAACCCGCGCATCATCCTGGCCAGCATCTCGGGCTTCGGCCAGGACGGCCCGTACAGCGACCGGCCGGGCGTCGACCAGATCGTGCAGGGCATGTCCGGACTGAGCTCGGTCACCGGCGAACCGGGCCGCGGCGCGGTGCGCACCGGCATCGCGATCTCCGACACCACGGCCGGCATGTTCCTCGGCCAGGGCATCCTGCTCGCGCTGCTGCATCGCGAGCGAACCGGCGAAGGCCAGTGGGTCCATACCTCGCTGATCGAGGGCATGCTGAATAAGCTGGACTTCCAGGGCGCGCGCTACACGGTGTCGGGCGAGGTGCCGGCGCAGGAGGGCAACGCGCATCCGACGCAGGTGCCGATGAGCACCTTCGACGCCAGCGACGGCCAGGTCAACATCTGCGCCAGCACGCAGTACATGTGGGCCGGTTTCTGCGAAGCGCTCGACGCGCCGGCGCTGCATGCGAACGCCGACTACGCCACCTTCGAGGGCCGTGTCGCCCACCGCCGGGCGCTCGACGCCGAGGTCAACGCGGTCACGCGGCGCTTCACCGTGGCCGAGCTGGTCGCGCGGCTCAACCCGGCCGGCGTGCCCTGCGGCCCGGTCTACGACATCGGCCAGGCGTTCGAGGATCCGCAGGTCAAACACCTGCGCATGACGCGGCCGGCGCGGCATCCGGTGCTGGGCGACGTCAACCTGATCCGCTCGCCGATCAACCTGTCGGCCTTTCCGCATCCGGCGTACTTCCACCATGCGGCGCCCGACCCCGGCGAGCAGACCGACGCGCTGCTGGAAGAGCTTGGTTATGGCGCCGACGACATCGCCGAAATGAAGCGCGAAGGGGCCGTCGAATGAGCACAGCCCTGGTACTGGGCACGGCGAAGATCATCGCGACCGTCGAAGACGGCATCGGCTGGATCACCTTCAACCACCCCGAGCGGCGCAATGCGATGTCGCTCGAGATGTGGACCGGTCTCGGCGATGCGATCGAGGCTTTCGAGGCGGATGCCGAAGTCCGCGTGGTCGTGCTGCGCGGCGCCGGCGGCAAGGCCTTCGTGTCCGGCGCGGACATCTCGGAATTCGACGCGCACCGCGCCAACGCGCAGCAGAAGCAGCGCTACGGCGAAATCGCGGCGCGCGCGCACCATGGGCTCGCGCGCTTCAGCAAGCCGCTGATCGCGATGATCGATGGCTTCTGCATCGGCGGCGGATTGGCGCTGGCGCTGAGCGCGGACCTTCGCTTTGCGACGCCCGCCTCGCGCTTCGGCATTCCGGCAGCGAAGCTCGGCCTCGGCTACGAATACGAAGGCCTGGCCGTGCTCGCGCGCCTGGTCGGCCCGTCGGCCGCGAAAGACCTGCTGTTCAGCGCCCGCTTCCTGGAGACCGACGAGGCGCTGCGTATCGGCCTGGTCAATGCCGTGGTGGATGCGGCGGCGCTGGAAGACCATGTGCGCGCCTACGCCACCCAGGTCGCGCGCAACGCGCCGCTGACCGTGCGCGCGGCCAAGGCGGCAGTGCGGCTGTTCGAACGCTACAGCGCGGCCGACGATGCCGAGGTCGCCACCCTGGTCGACCGCTGCTTCGACAGCGAGGACTACCGCGAAGGCCGCACCGCCTTCCTCGACAAACGCACGCCTCGATTCAACGGACGCTGACCATGCACACACCCGAACTCACGGTGGCCGGTGCCGTCGCCACCATCACTTTGCGCCGGCCCGACCAGGCCAACCGGCTCACGCCCGAAGACCTCGCCACCTTGGCCAGCCATATCGCCGAAGTCAACGCCCTGCCCGATGTGCTGGTGCTGCAGTTGCGCGGCAGCGGCAAGTACTTCTGCAGTGGCTACGACATCACGCAGATCGGCGATGCACGCGCGGTGAGCTTCGAGAGCGTGGTCGACGCGCTCGAAGAGGCGCGCCCGGTGACGGTCGCGGTGCTGCACGGCAGCGTGTACGGCGGCGCCACCGACTTCGCGCTGGCCTGCGACTTTCGCATCGGCGTGCCGGGCATCGACATGTTCATGCCCGCAGCGCGGCTCGGCCTGCACTTCTACCGGCGCGGGTTGGAGCGTTACGTGAGCCGGCTCGGCCTGGACAACGCGAAGCGGCTGTTCCTCACGGCCGAGCGCATCGATGCGCAGGAGATGAAGGCGATCGGCTTCCTCACGCAACTGGTGGAGACGGACGGGCTCGACGCGGCGGTCGAGCGCCTGAGCGCGACCTGCACGGCGATGGCGCCGATCGCGATGCTGGGCATGAAGCGCCACCTGAACCGCATCGCGCGCGGCGCGCTCGACATGGCCGACCTGCAGGCCGACATGGCGCGCGCGGCGGCGTCGAGCGACATCCGCGAAGGCCAGGCAGCCTGGGCCGCCAAACGCGCGCCAAAATTCACCGGCCACTGACTCCGCCGGAACCTCCATGAACACAGCACCCATCGACGTCTATTCCTGGCCCACGCCCAACGGCCACAAGGTCCACCTGATGCTGGAGGAATGCGGCCTGCCATACCGGCTGCATCCGGTGAACATCGGCAAGGGCGACCAGTTCGCGCCGGACTTTCTCGCGATCAGTCCGAACAACAAGATACCGGCGATCACCGACCCGGACGGGCCGGACGGCCAGCCGATCTCGCTGTTCGAATCCGGCGCGATCCTGCTGTACCTGGCGGGCAAGACCGGCCGCTTCTTGCCGGCGTCCGACCGCGACCGCTTCACGGTGCTGCAGTGGCTGATGTTCCAGGTCGGCGGGGTCGGGCCGATGCTGGGCCAGGCGCACCACTTCCGCCTGTACGCGGCCGAGAAGATCCCGTACGCGATCGACCGCTACTCGAACGAGGCCAAGCGGCTGTACGGCGTGATCGATCGGCAGCTCGGTGCAAGCCGCTGGATCGCGGGCGACGAGTACACGGTGGCCGACATGGCGATCTTCCCGTGGCTGCGCAACTGGCAGGGCCAGGGCATCCAGCTCGACGACTTTCCCGCGCTCAAGCGCTGGTTCGAGACCATCGCCGAACGCCCGGCCACGCAGCGCGCGGTGAAGCTGATGGCCGACCTGCGCAAGCCGGTGCACGACGCGAGCGAGCGCGAGGTGCTGTTCGGCAAGACGCAGTACCAGGCGCGCTGAAGGCACGGCCGGCGCCGAGTCTTGCGCCGCTCCGGTGGCAGCGCTCAGGCCGCCGAGCCCGCGTCCGCATGCATCTCGAACACCAGCCCGCGCAGCCACTGGTTGGCCGGGTCCTTGTGGTACTTGGCGTGCCAGAACAGGTTGATGGCGATCTGCGGCAGCTTCACCGGATGCGCGACGTAGCGCAGGCCGAACGGCTCGGCCATGCGCTCGGCCAGCCGCTCCGGCACCGTGGCCAACAGGTCGGTCGATTGCAGGATGTGGCCGATGGCGACGAAGTGCGGCACCTTGAGCTTCACCCGGCGCTGCGGCGCGTGGTTGTCGAGAATTTCGTCGACCTGCCCGTGGCCGGTGCCGGGCGAGACGATCGCCACATGGTCGGCTGAAAAGAAGTCGGCACTCGACAGCTTCTTCTTGTCGAGCGCATGGCCGTTGCGGAACATGCACACGTACTTCTGCATGAACAGCCGCCGCTGGAAGAAGCCGCCCTTCAGCTGCGGCAACAGGCCGACGGCCAGGTCGACATGGCCGGCCTCCATCGCGTCCTTCAGGTTGACGGCGGTGTTGCGCACCGTGCTGATCGACACCGACGGCGCGACCTCCTGGATGCGCTGCATGAGCCGTGGCAGGAAATAGATCTCGCCGATGTCGGTCATGCCGATCGAGAAGCTGCGCTTGCTGCTCAGCGGATCGAACGAACTGCGCGCGTTGACCGCGCCATGGATCATGCCCAGCGCGTAGCCGATCGACTCGGCCAGCTGGTCTGCGAAGGGCGTGGGCTGCATGCCGTTCGAGGTGCGCAGGAACAGCTCGTCGCCGAACAGCTTGCGCAGCCGTGCGAGCGCGTTGCTCACCGCCGGCTGGCCGAGGCCGAGGTTCTCCGCCACCTTGGACACCTTGCGTTCGGTCAGCAACTGGTTGAAGACGACCAGCAGGTTCAGGTCGATGTCCTTCAGTTCCATGCCGTTCTCCGATGACGTCGATGGCGCCTATGACTATTGATCTCAGTGATGTGAAGCATTGACCTCATTGTATTGACTGATCTTCCCCTTCCTTCGACCATCACGCCCGTCGCCACCGTTCCGCCCGCATCGGCAACCGGCGTTCCCCACGAGAGACAAGAAGACGAAAAGATGGAAATCCATGTGCGGCCCCTGCAGCGCACGCTCAGCGTTGCAGCCGGCGTCAACCTGCTCGATGCCTTGCGCGCCAACGACATCCCGGTGTCGTACAGCTGCCTTGCCGGGCGCTGCGGCACCTGCCGCTGCAAGCTGCTCGACGGCCACGCGCTGGCGTCGGCGAGCGACGCGCAGCGCCCGCTCGCCAGCGAAGACGACTACGTGCTGGCCTGCCAGACCTTCCTCACCGAGTCCTGCACCATCGAGATACCCGAGCCCGACGAGGTCGTCGTGCATCCGGCGCGGATCATCAAGGCGACGGTCGTCGCCATCGAGGACCAGACCCACGACATCAAACGCGTCCGCCTGAAGCCGGCCAAGCCGATCGCCTTCTCGCCCGGCCAGTACGCGCAACTGCAGTTCACGCCCGAGCACATCCGCCCGTATTCGATGGCCGGCCTGGCTGGCGACGACGAGCTGGAATTCCACTTGCGACTGGTGCCGGAAGGCCGCGTGACCGGCTACGTCGCCGACACCTTGAAGGTGGGCGACGCGGTGCGCGTGACCGGCCCGCTCGGCTCGGCCTACCTGCGCCGCCGCCACGAAGGGCCGATGCTGTGCGTGGCCGGCGGCACCGGGCTCGCGCCGATCCTGTCGATCATCCGCGGCGTGATCGCCGAGCGCATGACGAACCCGATTCACCTGTACTTCGGCGTGCGGTCGGAGCGCGACATCTACGGCCGCGAATGGCTGGACGAACTGCAGCGCCTGCACCCGCAACTGCATGTGCACGTCGTCGTGGCGTCGGGCCTGTCGGGCCTGTCGGACAGATCCGCCGGCGCGCGGCAGGGCCTGGTGACGGAAGCGATCGCGCAGGACTGGCCGCGGCTCGACGGCTTTCGCGCCTACCTGTGCGGCGCGCCGCCGATGGTCGAGGCCACCACGCTGCTGATACGCCGGATGGGCGTGAAGGCCGAGCAGATCTACGCCGATGCGTTCTACGCGAGCGGCACCTGACACCCAAATGGACAGCTAGAACCCAGGAGACGAACGATGAACAACCCCGCGACGACCTTTCCGGTCCACCTTCAGTGGGAGTCCGAAGGCACCAGCCGGATTCCCTTCATGGCCTACACCGACGATGCGCAGCACAAGAAGGAGCTGGAGCGCTTCTTCTATACCAAGCACTGGAACTACGTCGGGCTCGAAGCCGAGATACCCGAGCCCGGCGACTTCAAGCGCACGGTGGTCGGCGAACGCTCGGTGCTGCTGGTGCGCGATGCCGACGGCGGCATCAGCGTGGTCGAGAACGTCTGCGCCCACCGCGGCATGCAGTTCTGCCGCGAGCGCCACGGCAACAAGAAGGAGTTCGTCTGCCCGTATCACCAATGGAGCTACACGCTGAACGGCGACCTGCAGGGCGTGCCCTTTCGCCGCGGCGTGAAGCAGGACGGCAAGGTCAACGGCGGCATGCCGGCCGACTTCAAGACAGCCGACCACGGGCTGAACAAGCTCAAGGTCGCGGTGCGTGGCGGCGTGGTGTTCGCGAGCTTCGACCACGAGGTCGAACCGCTGGAGGACTTCCTCGGACCGGAGATCCTGCATTACTTCGACCGCCTGTTCGATGGCCGCAAGCTGAAGATCCTCGGCTACAACCGCCAGCGCATTCCGGGCAACTGGAAGCTGATGCAGGAGAACATCAAGGACCCGTACCACCCGGGCCTGCTGCACACCTGGTTCGTGACCTTCGGGCTCTGGCGCGCCGACAACAAGAGCGAACTGAAGATGGACGCGCGGCACCGCCATGCGGCCATGATCTCGACGCGCGGCCAGTCGGGCAAGGCCGACCAGGTGACGCAGGTGTCGAGCTTCAAGGAAAGCATGACGCTGCAGGACCCGCGCTTTCTCGACATCGTGCCCGAGGCCTGGTGGAAAGGCCCGACCGCGGTGCTGATGACGCTGTTCCCGAGCGTGATCCTGCAGCAGCAGGTCAACAGCGTGTCGACCCGCCACATCCAGCCCGACGGCCACGGCGCGTTCGACTTCGTGTGGACGCACTTCGGCTTCGAGGACGACAGCGAGGAGATGACGCAACGCCGCCTGCGCCAGGCCAACCTGTTCGGCCCGGCCGGCTTCGTGTCGGCCGACGACGGCGAGGTCATCGAGTTCTCGCAGCAGGGCTTCGAGCAGAAGCCTTATCACCGCACGCTGGCGGAACTCGGCGGACGCGAGGTCGGCGACACCGACCACATGGTGACGGAGACGCTGATCCGCGGCATGTACCAGTACTGGCGCGAAGTCATGGAGGCATGAGGTGAACGACATGACGGAAACCACCCACATGAATGCCACCCAAACCAATCCGCAGGTCGGCTTCGACGACTACTTCGCGATCGCGCGCCTCCATGCGGACTACGCCCACGCAGTCGATTCGGGCAACTGGGACCTGTGGCCCGAGTTCTTCACCGACGACTGCATCTACAAGCTGATCCCGCGCGAGAACCACGAGCGCGGCTTTCCGCTGGCCACGCTGTTCTTCGAGAGCAAGGGCATGCTGAGGGACCGCGTCTACGGCATCCAGGAGACGCTGTTCCACGACCCTTATTACCAGCGCCACGTGGTCGGCGCGCCGCTGATCCACAGCGCCAGCGCGGACCGCTTCGAGACCGAAGCCAACTACGCGGTGTTCCGCACCAAGCTGTCGAAGGAATCGACGGTGTTCAACGTCGGCCGCTACATCGACACCATCGTGCGCACGCCCGAAGGCCTGAAGTTCGCGTCGCGCCTGTGCGTGTTCGACAGCGAAATGATCCCGAATTCCATCATCTATCCGATCTGAGGAGACCCGCCATGCCGATCGACAAGGAACCCGACACCACCGCTGCGCCGCTGCGGCGCTTCACCGACCCGGCCTATGTGCCGCTGTGCGGCGACCTCGCGCAGGTGCGAGAGAACATCGACCGGCTGGACCGGCAGATCGTCGCGCTGCTGGCCGAACGCGGACGCTACGTGAAGGACGCCGCACGCTTCAAGCGCGATGCCTTCCAGGTCTCCGCACCGCAGCGCCAACAGGAAGTGCTCGACAAGGTGCGGGCGCTGGCCGAGGCGCAAGGCGCCTATCCGGAGGTCGTCGACGCCTGCTACCGCGCCATGATCGCCGGCTTCATTGCACGGGAGCAGCAGGACCACCAGTCGATGGTGCCGATGGTGTCGGTGGAGGCACGGTCATGAACGCGGCACGGCTGAGCCTGGCCATCCGCGCCGTCGGCGCCGTCGTACTCGTCGCCGCCGGGCACGCACAGGCACAGGCGCCGTGGCCGCAGCGCCCGGTGCGCATCGTCGTGCCCTTCGCGGCCGGCTCGTCGCCCGACATCCTGGCGCGCATCGTCAACGACAAGCTGGCGGCGCGCCTCGGCCAGCCGCTCATCGTCGACAACCGGCCCGGCGCCGGTGGCAACACGGGCACCGACGTGGTCGCCAAGTCCGCGCCGGACGGCCAGGTCTTCCTGCTGTCTGTGAATGCGCCGCTGGTCTACAACACGATCCTCTACAAGAACCTGCCGTACGACCCGTTCAAGGACCTGGTGCCGGTTTCGCTGGCCGCGACCACACCCAACGTCTGCGCCGTGTCGAACGCGATGAACGTCGACTCGGTGGCCGGCTGGATGGCCGCGATGAAGCAAAACCCTGGCAAATTCAACTTCGCATCGACCGGCAACGGTTCGATCTCGCACCTGGGCGTCGAACTCATCAAGGCCAGGACGAATTCGTTCGCGGTGCACATCCCCTATGCCTCGTCCGGCCAGGCGGTGACGGCCATCATCCAGGGCGATGTGCAGTACGCCTGCCTGCCGCCGGTCGCGGTGATGCCGCAGGCCAAGGCCGGCCGCCTCAAGGCGCTGGCGGTCACGTCGGCGGAGCGCTCGGCGCTGTTGCCCGACCTGCCGACGCTGCGCGAATCGGGCCTGCCCGACATCCAGGCCGTGCCCTGGTTCGCCTACATGGCACCCAAGGGAACGCCGACAGACATCGTGCAGCGCATGAGCCGCGAGATCGCCGCGGTGCTGCAGGACCCCGACACGCAGAAGCGCCTGCAGACCGCCTACTTCGATCCGGTCGGCAGCACGCCGGAAGCGCTCGCCAAGTTCATGGGCGACGAACTGCGCCGCTGGAAGCCGGTGATCGAACGCGCTGGCATCAAGCCCGACAACAACTGAACCCACGCGACAAGGATCTCCCCATGACCAGCACGACCTGGGTCGACGCCGCGGCGGTCGACGACATTCCCTCGGACGACGTGATCGGCATCGCCGTCGAAGGCCGCGACATCGCGTTCTACGGCACCGACGAAGGCATCTTCGCGACCGACAACGTCTGCACCCACGGCCATGCCCGCCTGTGCGACGGCTTCCTCGACGGCTACGAGATCGAGTGTCCGCTGCACCAGGGCAAGTTCGACGTGCGCGACGGGCGCGGCACCTGCGCGCCGATCACCGCCGATGTGCGCAGCTACCCGGTGCGCATCGAAGCCGGACGCGTCTTCCTGCAGCTCGGCTCGAGCTAAACACACGGGTACCCGTCAAGTCCGCCTGTTGACCCGGCCCCTGGGGCATCCTTTAGAAACGAGGTATCGATCTGAAGGAATGCCCATGCCGACCATCGCCCGCCAACTCACGCCATCGCAGGCCGCGAAACGCCTGGGCGTTTCCGCCAAGGCGCTCCGGCTCTACGAAGAGCGCGGCCTGATCGACCCCGCGCGCACGCCGGCGGGATGGCGTGTCTACGGCCCTGGGGACATGCGCCGTGGGGCGGAGATCGTCTCGCTGCGTGCGCTCGGCTTCAGCCTCGCGCAGATCGGGCGCGTGCTGGACGGCGACGCCCGCGGCCTGGAGCCCGCGCTGGCCGCGCACCAAGGCGTGCTGGAGCGCCGGCTGGACCAGCTCGCACGCGCGATCGAAAAGATCCGCGGCCTGCGCGCCGAGGCGGTACAAGGCCGGACACCGAGCCTCGGAGAACTGGCCGAACTGGCCGGACTCGCAGAGCCGGCGAACGTGCTGGTACCCGTGGCCGATGCCCGCATCGCGTTCGACCTCCCCTGGCCGTGGGGCGGCGAGCGATTCGAGTTGCGCGAGGTGCGCGCACTGACCTACATCGTCGGACCGCTCGGCAGCGGCAAGACGCGGTTGGCGCTGCGGCTGGTCGACGTGCTGCCGAATGCCGCATGGCTGGACCTGGACCGGGCCGCGGACGGCGGCGCCGCGGCCAGGGCGCAACTGCGCGGCGACACCGCGCTGCAGTTGCGAGTCGATCAGGCGATGACCTGGCTGATGGAGGACGGCGCGACGCCGTCGGGTGCGCTGACAACGCTGCTCGCGCAACTGGAGGCGGACGGGCCGCAAGTGCTCGTCGTGGACATGATCGAACAGGGGCTCGACGCGGCCACGCAGCAGGCGCTGATCGCCCACCTGCGGCGCCGTGGACCCGGCGCGCGCCCGATCTTCATGCTCACGCGTTCATCCGCGATCCTCGATCTGGCAGCGGTCGGCCCGGACGAAACGATTCTCCTGTGCCCGGCCAACCACAGCCCGCCGATGCGGGTCGCGCCGCATGAAGGCACGCCGGGCTACGAGGCGGTCGCGACCTGCCTGGCGTCGCCCGAGGTGCGGGCACGGACCGCCGGGGTGGTGGCGCGG
>JAZKDL010000454.1:0-6902 GCA_040387575.1 Pseudomonadota bacterium | reverse complement strand
TTCTCTGGACACTGTCGGCGCTGCTGGTCGGCGCCGGCTTGTCCGGCTGCGACGGCACGCCTTCTTCCGACGGGCCGGACCCGTTGATGACCGAAGCCGCAATCGCAACCCGCGAAGCGCCGCCGGAGCACGTGTTCCACGGCACGCTGGCCGGCGCGCCCGCCTTTCTGGTCGTCCGCGACTGCGAGGTGTTTCGGGTCCAACGCACCGCCAGCAAGATCGAATGGACCAGCGTCGTGAAGCCGGAGTTCTACCCGTTCTTCACGGTCTGCGAACGCCAGTCGCTGACCTTCGAAGCCGGTGTGCTCACCGCAACGCTCGGACGCCAGGCGATCGGTGCGGGCGGCTGCTGCGCCAGCGGCGGCACCTACCGCTCGGTCGACGGACGGAACTGGAAGAAGCAATAGCCATTGCCATTGACATTGACATTGCAACGGCGATGGCTGTGGCTATGGCGACAACATGCGCAGCGACATGAAGACAGCACCTGGCAAAGGCGTCATCGACGTTCTGGCGTTGCGATTCGCACAGAACATGCATCGGCATCCGACGGCCGATTGGGCCGACATTCAGGCGCGCCTGAAACACAGCCCCGACACGTTGAAGTCGCTTCTGGACATGGAGGAAACGGGCGGCGAGCCGGATGTCGTCGATGCGGCGGATGCCGAAGGCGGCTACTTCTTTTTCGATTGCGCCGCGGAGAGTCCGCAGGGCCGCCGAAGCCTCTGCTACGACGCGAAAGCCCTGCACTCGCGTAAAGAGAACAAACCCGGAAACAACGTCATCGACATGGCCTCGGCCATGGGCGTCTCGCTGTTGACGGAGGCGCAGTACCGCCGGCTTCAGCAGTTCGGGGAGTTCGACCTGAAGACCTCCAGCTGGTTGGCGACACCGCCCGACATCCGGGAACTCGGCGGCGCCCTGTTCGCGGACAGGCGCTACGGCAAGGTTTTCGTCTATCACAACGGCGCGCAGTCGTACTACGCCGCGCGCGGCTTCAGAAGCGCGCTCCGGGTCTGAGCGCCGGGGCGCGCCAGGAAGCGCCGGGAAGGTCCGCGCAGGCGGACGCCCGACGCTCCCGCCGGATCAGAACTTGACGTTCGCGGTGAGCAGTGCCGAGCGTGTCGCGCCAGGCGTGTACCGGTTGCCGTTGTTGTTCAGGTTCGCGATGTAGAACTTGTCCGTCAGGTTGTACAGGTTGAGCTGTAGCGAGACGTTCCTGGTGACTTCGTACGACACCATCGCATCCACCACCCAGTAGCTGGGCACGCCGAGCATGTTGGTGGTGGCGGCGGTGGCCGTGTTGCTGACGGATCGCACCACCGAGTCGAGGTAGCGCGCACCGCCGCCGATCGTCACGCCGAAGGGCAAGCGATAGGTGGTCCACGCCGTGAAGGACAGTTCGGGCGACCAGTTGAGGCTGGCGCCGTTCTGCGCCGCGGTGCCCTGCTGCACGTCGGTCTTCATCTTGGCGAGGCCGGCACTCACCGCCCAGGCAGGCGTGATGGCGCCGACCAGGCCGAGCTCCAGGCCCGTCACACGCTTCTTGCCGTATTGGGTCACTTCGCCAGTGACCGCATCGGCCTGCGTGAGGTCGTTCTTGTTCTCGCTGCGGTAGACCGCCGCGGTCAGCGCCAGCCGGTTGTCCAGCACATCCCACTTGGTGCCCAGTTCCACGTTGGTGGCCTTCTGGGGCTCCAGGTTCGGGTTGTTGATGTTGTTGGCGGTCGCGTTCAGCGTGAAGTTGCTGCCGCCCGGCGGTTGCTGGGAGGTCGCATAGGCGGCGTAGATGCTGCCGTTGGCGGCCGGCTTGTAGACCACGCCGATCTTGCCGCTCAGGATGCTGTCGGACGCGGTCAATGCAGTGCCGGTCTGCGTCGGCGGCGTGCCCGCGGGCGCGGCCAGCGTGTCGTTGTCGACGCGGTACTTGTCCCAGCGCAGGCCACCCGTCACTTGCCACTGGTCATTGAACTTGATGGTGTCGAAGGCATACAGGCCGACGGTGAACGAGTCGCCCTTGCTCTGCGCACCGGTCGGCGCCAGCGCGTAGCCGGTGATCGGGTCCGCCGGATTCGGTGCCCACAGATTGGCGGGCGCCATCGTGCCGACGCCGCCCAGCGTCTTGGTGAGCTGCTTCTCATAGATGAGCTCGACGCCCGTGCTCAGCGAATGCGCGAGACCACCGGTCTTGAACTCGGACGTGAGGTTCGTCTGGTTGGTGAAAAGGGTGTTCTCCTGCCACTTGGACTGGCGCGAGCGCGTCGCGGTCCAGGTGGCCGGGTTCAATCGGGCGACGGCCACGCCGCCGACCGTATCGCTCACCACCCCGGTCGGTGCGGTGAGCATCAACTGATGCCTGACCTTGGCGGCGCGCGTGGTGTTGCGCAGGGTCATGCCCGGCGCGAGATCGTGCTCGATGCGCCCGGTCAGCGAATCGCCTTCGACCTTTTCGAAATCGCTGTACGCACCGTAGAAGTTGTCGCGGTCGGGGCGCGGGATCGACGTCACACCGGCATTGGCCAGCGCCGCGTTGTAGTAGCCCGGCAGGCCGACCGTGGGCACGCCGCCGTCGGGCCGGTTGTCCTGGTCGACGTGCTCGTAGCTGAGCGTGGTGCGCGTCGCGGTGCCGATGCCGAAGGCCAGCGACGGTGCCACGCCCCAGCCCTTGGTCTTGACCTCGTCGCGACCCGCCGTGCCCTTGTCCTGCGCCATGGCATTCAGGCGGAACGCCGAGGTTTCACCGAGCTTGCGGTTCAGGTCGAGCGTGGCGCGCTTGGTGTCCGCGGTCCCGAGAGTGACCGAGCCGCCGACGAAGTTCTCGGCCAGCGGCACCTTGGTCGTCAGGTTGATCGTGCCCGACGGCGAGCCGCGGCCGTAGTCGGACCCGGACGGCCCCTTGATGACTTCCACCTGCTCGGTGTTGTAGATGTCCCGCGGGAAGTTGCCGAGGTCGCGGGTGCCGTCGATGAAGATGCTGCCCGAGGTGTCGAAGCCGCGCAGGAAGATGTTGTCCTTCTGGTTGCTGTTGCCGCCCTCGCCCAACAGCATGGTCACGCCGGGCGTGTTGCGCAGCGCTTCGGCCAGCGTCGTGGCTCCCTGGTCCTGCAGGACTTCCTTCTTGATGACCGTGATGGTCTGCGGCGTGTCGACCAGCGGCTGGGTGAATTTGGGCGACGACGCCTGGGTCGGCTTGTAGCTCTCGGCCGCGGATTCGACGTGCACTTCCGGCAGCGTCCCGCTGGTCTGTGCCGATACCGGTGCGGAAAGGACGAGCAGCGCGGCTGCCGTTGCCGTGAGCGGCGGGACCGAACGTGCCGCAGCGTGCTTGCGGCTCTTGATGTAGGCCATGGATATTCCGGAAAAAAGGAGGGAGAGAGGTCGATCGGTGCATGCCCGGCGACGAGGCCGCGCGTGCACGATGACCACTGGATGCCGCTTCTTTTTCTGCGTGTTGTGTTCCGGAATCGGCATACGAATGATAACTACTCTCATTACACAACAGACACAATTCGACATATCTGTGCCGCTTCGGTCTCGACGGCGTTGCAGGGATACGACGCCAGATGGCGCACCATGGACCGACTGGCCCTATGGCACGATCGCCCGCATGCATGAGCCGTCCCGTCGCATTCCGTACCGCACCTGGCCCGGCGCCCTTGCGGTTCTCCTGGCCATCGGCGCCTATGTCGGCGGCCTGACGTTCTGGGACCGGCACACGCCCGGCAGCCGGCCGCTGGTCGAGGGCGAGACGGTGACGCTCGGCGCAGCCCGATTCGTTCCGGCGCCCGGATGGGAAATGGACGTGTCGCGCTCGAAGGCCGGCAGGTCGCTGATGCTGTTCAAGGGGAGCCATGCGTTCCTCGTGACGACCGCCCCGTGGGCCGGCGGGCCGAACGGGCCGATGCTGCGGCAGCAACGGCTGATGGAGCGTGGCCAGGGCCTGCGCATCGATGGCGATGTGTCGGACTTCGTCAACGGCTGGGGCATGCAGGGCAAGACCTTCGCGTACGACGGTCCGACGCTGGCGGGCCGTTTCTGGCAGGTGGTCGACCTGCAGCGCCAGGCCCTGGTGCTGGTGAATTTCTACGGCGCCCACGACGGGCAGAACGATGCGCTGGTCGACGCCCGCCGCATGCTCGACTCGATGGACCTGGGAGCGCCGCTGTGAGCCCCGTCGCGCTCCAGAACGATGGCGATGCCTGGCCGGTCGGCACCGATTCCTTCTTCCAGCCACAGCGTGCCGCCTTCTGGCTGCTCGCCGCGCTGATCGTCAACGGGCTGTTCTACATCGTCCAGACCTTCTCGATGGGGTTCCGCGTGGTGCCTGTCACCGCCTTTCTCGGGCTGCTGGTTTGGGGCCTCTACACGCTCGCCTTCTTTCTGGTCTTCCGCACGCTGGACCTGCTGGAGCAGCATCCACCGGAAGCCTACATTCTCGCGTTCGCATGGGGCGGACTCGGCGCGGTCTACTTCGCGGCGCCAGCCAACGTCGCCATCCAGAGCCTCTGCGCGAAGCTGGTGTCGCCGGAGTTCGTGGCGGTCTGGGGACCGGCGATCGCGGGGCCGATCACCGAGGAGTTCCTGAAGCTGGCCGGCGTCATCCTGGTGATCCTGGTGGCGCGCAACCAGTTCCAGACCTACCTGTCCGTGCTGATCGTCGGCGCCATGGCAGGACTCGGTTTCCAGGTGATCGAGAACCTGGGTTCCACCGTCAGCGCCTCGATGAACTTTCCGCTGGAGAACCAGGTATCTCCGGTGCTGGTCAACCTGCTGACGCGCGGGTTGCTCAGCGGCTTGTGGAGCCACGCGGCGTACACCACGATCGCGTCTTTCGGCATTGCCTGGTTCCTGCTGCATCCGGAGCGTTCGCTGCTGACGCGAACAGCCTTCGCCCTGCTGTGCTTCGCGCTGGCCTGGGCCATGCACTTCACCTGGAACTCGCCGCTGCTGGAAGACATCTTCGATGGCGGCTACGGCCAGATGGCCATCCTGCTGTTCATCAAGGGCATTCCGGCGCTGATCGCGGTCGGGCTGTTCTGGCGGGTGGCCGCGCGCGAGAACGGAACCTACCTGCACACCCTGGCCGCCTACTTCGTACCGGAGCGCGAGCTGATTCGCGACGACGAATGGGTGCGCCTGGGCGCGCCGCTCGACCGGTACAAGGTGCGTCGGGAAATCGGCTACGCCTTCGGGCTGCGTGCCAGACGGCTGAAGGCGCAGTTGCAGCGCGAGCAACTGCGCTTGATCCGCAAGGCGGGCACCTACGGCCGCGGCGCGCAGACACTGCGCCACGAGATCGCGATCCGCCGCCTGCGCGCCGAACTCGAGCCGCTCGTGCGTGTGCAGGCGACACCTTGACGGAGCGCGCATGCAGGACCGACTGACCTCCTTTTTCTGGAGCGGCGACGCGATCCGCAGCCGAAGCGTGGGCAATGTCGTTTTCACGGCCACGCTCGACGTGCCTGCGCCACCAGCGCGCCTCACGGCCGACTGGACCCGCGAGATCGCCAGGCAGCTCGACCTCGCGCCTGGCGACGTCGAACCCTTGTCGCTGGCGCGCGCACGCACCCGCTGGCCTGACTACCGGCGCTGCGTGCAGGCAATGGCCGACTGGACGGGCACGCTCGGGTTGAAGGAGTTGAACGGGCTGACGGGACTGCTCGCGGCCAGCGACATCGCCCTGATGGCGAGCCGTGGCGCCAGCTACCACCATGACGGCGCGCAGTACGGCAGCGCGGCCTTCTGCAATCTCTTCCTGAGCGAGGACAAGGGACTGGACGTTCATTTCCCGGCCACCGGCCAACGCATCCCGCTGGTGCGGGGCACGGCCATGGTCTTCGACACCGGCCAGCCGCACGCCGTCGTCCGGCGCGGCAGCACCGGTTTCGACGCGGCGGACTTCTCGGTCGCCGAGGATTGCACGCAGGTGTTCCTGACGTGGGAGCTTCCCATTGAGGACGCCCGTCTGGCGAACGCGCTCGGTGTGGTCTTCGACACCGACCGATTTACCGCGTCGCGGTTGACGCAAGAGCAGGTCTGGGTGAATGGCGTGCCTGCCAGCGTGTGCCCGGATTCGGGTCGGTGGCGCGCGGCTGGCTGACGGCAACAGCGAGCTGACACTTCCGACGCGCTACAGTTCCGGCGCCGACCGCCACGTCGGCTCGACTGCCAAGCGCATGCCCATCTCACCTCGCCTTATTCGATCTCCTCGTCTCATCCGCTTCAACAAGCCCTACGGCGTCCTCAGCCAGTTCCAGGCCGAAGGGCGCTGGCGAGGTCTGAAGGATTTCATCGACGTGCCGAACGTGTACGCGGCGGGCCGGCTGGACGCCGACAGCGAAGGCCTGTTGCTGCTGACCGATGACGGCAGTCTTCAGGCGCACATTGCCGATCCGCGTTTCAAGATGGCAAAGACCTACTGGGTCCAGGTGGAGGGCGCGCCCGACGACGCCGCCTTGATGGCACTGCGTCACGGCGTGATGCTGAAGGACGGACTCACACTCCCCGCGGAGGCTCGCTTGCTGCCCGAAGCGCCGGCGTTATGGCAAAGGGAACCGCCGATCCGGGTTCGTCAAAACATTCCGACCGCATGGCTGGAGCTGACGATCCGCGAGGGCCGCAATCGCCAGGTGCGGCGGATGACAGCGGCCGTCGGCTGCCCGACCTTGCGGCTGGTCCGTGCGGCCATCGGGCCCTACACGCTGGCCGATCTGGGTTCGGGGTCGTGGCGGGACACCGAGTGGCAAGGGCCCTGATTGCGCGGCGCGATGAACGGCATCAGGTCGGCGGTCGACAACGCAAGACGGCCCCGCTAGCATCGCCGCGCATGCATACGTTGTCCCTCTTCGAAGAACCCCGGCTCGATACCCATGGCCCGGCCTTCGAGTCCTGGCTCGACGAAC
>JAZKDL010000453.1:0-15909 GCA_040387575.1 Pseudomonadota bacterium | reverse complement strand
TCGCGCAGCAGGTCGTTCGGGAATTCGATGTCGGCCTTGTCGATCTCGTCGATCAGCAGCGCGACCGGCTGGTCGGCCGTGAAGGCCTGCCACAGCACGCCCTTCACGATGTAGTTGTGGATGTCCTTCACCCGCTCGCCGCCGTCCACATCGGACAGTTGCGAGTCACGCAGGCGACTCACCGCGTCGTACTCGTAGAGGCCCTGCTGGGCCTTGGTGGTGGACTTGATGTGCCACTGGAGCAGCGGCAGGTCGAGGGCTTGCGCGACCTCTTCCGCAAGCATCGTCTTGCCGGTGCCCGGCTCGCCCTTGACGAGCAGCGGTCGCTTGAGCGTGATGGCCGCGTTGACCGCGAGCATCAGATCCTGAGTGGCAACGTAGTTGTCTGAACCCTTGAATTTCATGGATGGCGTCGGCAGGAAGATGGATGGGTCGGTGCGTGTGATGCAGCGGGTTCCGCGGGCTCATGCGGGCTTTCGAGGGGGCCTGCGGATGGCTCTTTCAGAAGAGCGCCACATATAATCAAACGCTGATCTGAAACAGTTCCTCCACGAGATTGTGCGCGCAAAATGAACAAGTTGTTGACCACGATGTTTGGCCTTTCTGTCGCTTGCGTGACCCTCGCCGCGGGGGCGCAGCAGATCACCGGGAGCGTTGAAAACGGTGCCAAGAAAACGGCCATGTGCGTGGGTTGCCACGGCATCATCGGCTACCAGGCGAGCTTCCCCGAGATCCACAAGGTCCCCAGGATCGCTGGCCAGAGTGCCAGCTACATCGTGGCCGCACTCGGGGCGTACAAGACCGGCGACCGCAAGCATCCGACCATGCGCGCCATCGCCGACACGCTCACCGAGCAGGACATGGCCGACCTCGGCGCTTACTACGGCCAGCTCGGCCTGAAGGACGGCGATGCAGTCCCCGCGACGGCCAAGGCGCCGAGCGAACGTGTCCAGGCGCTCATCGCGCGCGACGCCGCCAATGCCTGCACCAAGTGCCACGGCGTCAACTTCAACACGCCCAACGACGGCACCGTGCCCAAGCTCGCGGGCCAGTATTCGGACTATCTCTTCGTCGCGCTCAAGGCTTATCGGGTCGAGAACCACGCACAGGTCGGCCGTTCCAACGGTGTGATGGGCGGCATCGCCAAGAAGTACACGACCGCCGAGCTCAAGGAGCTCGCCGGCTACATCGGGTCGCTGCCGGGCGAGGTCAAGACGGTGCCCGAATCGCGCTTCCACCACGCGGGCAACTGAGCGCCGCGCGCCCGTACCGCGCGCCCTGCGCACCCAACAAAAAGGCCCGCATCGCGGGCCTTTTTTCGTCCATGCGATCCATCGGACCGCGGACCGTTCAGACGTCGAAGAACACCGTCTCTTGCGCGCCCTGCATGTGGATGTCGAAGCGGTAGCTCACCGCGCCGCCGACCTCGATGCGCTCCGCGACCAGCGTCTGGCGGCGCGCTTCGGGCACGCTCTGCATCACCGCATCTTCGGCGTTGGCGGCGGCTTCGTCGCTGAAGTACACGCGGGTGAAGGTGTGCAGCAGCAGGCCGCGCATCAGCACGATCACGTTGATGTGCGGTGCCTCGCCGGGTGCTTCGGCGGCGGGCTTGACGGTCTGGAACACGTAACGGTTCTGTGCGTCGGTGCCGGTGCCCACGCGACCGAAACCGCGGAAGCCGATGGCGGCTGCGTTCTCGACCGATGCCGGATAGCGGCCTTCGCCGTCGACCTGGCTGATTTCCACCATTGCGTCGTTGACCGGCTTGCCGTCGCCGTCGATCACGCGGCCTTCGAGGCGAATGCGCTCACCGCTCGCGCCGTCCAGCGCCACCACGGCGTCGAAGGGCTGGTTGAAGTCGTAGCCGTACTGGGTGGCGGTCAGGCCGTAGGCGAAGTAGGGGCCGACGGTCTGCGAAGGCGTCTGGCCGAAGTTGTTTTCAAGCGAACTCATCATGGCTCGGGTCTCCTCAGCGGTTCTCGAAAGGCGTTTCATCGGCGCCGCGCAGCACCATGTCGAACTGGTAGCCGAGCGCGTAGCTGTCTTCGGTGATGTCGAGGCTGAAGTCGGCGATCAGGCGGTTGCGCGTCTTCTCTGGCGTGCCCTGGACCATCGGGTCGTACTGCAGCAGCGGGTCGCCGGGGAAGTACATCTGCGTCACCAGGCGGCTGCCGAAATGCTCGCCGAACAGCGACAGGTGGATGTGCTGCGGCCGCCAGGCGTTCGGGTGGTTGCCCCACGGATACGCGCCGGGCTTGATCGTCAGGAAGCGGTAGCGGCCTTCGTCGTCGGTCAGGCAGCGGCCGGCGCCGAGGAAGTTCGGGTCGAGCGGCGCATCGTGCTGGTCGACCTTGTGCACGTAGCGGCCGGCGGCGTTGGCCTGCCAGAGTTCGACCAGCGTGTTGCGCACCGGGCGGCGGCGCTCGTCGAGCACCTGGCCGGTCAGGATCATGCGTTCGCCGAGCGGCTCGCCGTTGCGGCGTGCATTGCGCGTGAGGTCGTTGTCGAACTCGCCGATGCTGCCGTGGCCGTAGACCGGCTGGCGCAGTTCGCCGAGCGAAGCCTTCAGCGGGATCAGCGGCTGCGTCGGGCCGCGCTTGGCGGTCGACTTGTAGCCTGAATAGAGGTACGAGGGATGGCTGGGCCAGTCGCGGGGCGAGAGGACGGGCAGGGCGCCGCCGTCTGAGGGCAAGGACATGGATGTCTCCGGGATCGTGAGGGATGGCGCCACTGTATTCATGCGAATCATTGATGTAAATTGATCTTTTCTTGATTTTTCATAACCGGTGGTAATTCAATGACGAGCAGCCCAGAGCTCTTCGCGCGCGGCGTCCAGTTGCGCCATCTGCGTTGCCTGGTCGCCGTGGCGCAGGAGCGTCATCTGGCACGCGCGGCCGAACGGCTGTCGCTGAGCCAGCCTGCGATCTCCAAGACGCTGGCCGAACTCGAAGCGCTGGCCGGCACGCAATTGGTGGCGCGCGGCACGGCGGGCCGGCGCGGCATCCAGGGTTTCACCGCGGCGGGCCAGTTGCTGCTGACGCATGCGCTGCGGGTGCTGGAGTCGATCGATGCCGGCGCGCAGGCCGTGATGCCCGGCGGTGACGCGCGCGCCGAGCGCTTGCGCATCGGCGCGTTGCCGAGCGTGGCGCCGTCGCTGCTGCCCGATGCGCTGGTCGCGCTGCGCGAGCGCCTGCCCGCGCTGCAACTGCAGGTGCACACCGGCACCAATGCCGGCCTGCTCGATGCGCTGCGGGCCGGCGATCTCGACCTGGTCGCCGGCCGCATGAGCGATCCGCAACTGATGGCCGGGCTGACCTTCGAACTGCTCTACACCGAGCCGCTGGCGCTGGTCGCGCGGCCTGGCCATCCGCTGGCGCGTTCGGCGGCGCCGTCGCTGCAAGGCGTGCTGGGTTTTCCGTTGATCGTCTACAGCGAGGGCACGATCCCGCGCCATCACACCGAGAGCTTCCTGTCGGGCCTCGGCCTGGCACTCCCCGCTGCGGCCACGCAGACGCTCGATCTGGCGCTGGCGCGCGCGATGCTCGCGCGCTCGGATGCGATCTGGTTCACGCCGCTGGGCGCGGCGCGCGACGACCTGGCGTCGGGCCAGCTGGTGCGGCTCGATGTCGACACCGGCGGCACGCAGGAGCCGGTCGGTCTGCTGGTGCGCAGCGACGCCGAGCCTTCGGCTGCGCGTCAGGCACTCATCGGCCTGCTGCGCGAAGGCGCCATCACCGCCATCAAGCCATCACGAAAAGGATGACGTCGGCGCGTGACGCGTGCGGCTGGCGTGAAGCGCCTAGCGTGTCGCGCGCCGCTGCACGCATTCGACATACGCATCGCCATCCGGCGGACGGCCTGCGCGCTGGGCCTCCCACATCATCCGGCCCATGCATTCCATCGCTTCGTGGTGCGCCTCCAGCAGCGAGCCGCGGCGCGCGGCGAGCAGTTCGACCGCCTGGCGGATGCCGCGCGGCTGGTCGATCGAGCTCTGCTCGCTGATCGACAGGTGCATCGACAGATGCAGGAACGGATTCTCGCGACCGTCCTGGCCGTCATAGACGCGGGTGACGGCGGCATCGGCATCGGCCAGGTCGGCGTGGTATTCGGGGTGCTGGTCGATCCAGCCGGCCGCTATGGTTTCGAGCGCTTCCATCGGAAGCCCCTGGCGGTTCTTGGCATAGGCGCCGCAGAAAAAACGGCGGACCTCTTCTTGGGACGGATTGAACATCCGTCGAGGGTAGCACCGGCTTATTCCCGGCTGGACGTGCCGGTTTTTGAGCAAATGAAAGCTGTTCGCATTTACATTTGGACATCCTTCGGACAGCGCGCAACAAAAAACTTCAGAGCGACGTTCCCGGTTTTCCCGTCGTTCCTTTTCACTCTGGAGTTCCCTGGATGCATCACGCACCCCGCGGCGCGCAGCCGCGCCTGTCCGTTCTCTCGCTGGCCATCGCCGGCCTTCTCGCCTCCGTTTCGGCGTCCGCCCAGGACAGCACCCAACTCCGTGAAGTGGTGGTCACCGCTTCCGGTTCCGAGCAGGACATCAAGGACGCGCCCGCGTCCATCACCGTGATCCCGCGCGCGGAGCTGCAGCAGAAGCGCTTCTCCAGCCTGGCCGAGGCACTGCAGGACGTCGAGGGCGTCGACGTCGGCGCCGCGGCCGGCAAGACCGGCGGGCTCAACATCAGCATCCGCGGCATGCCGAGCGAATACACGCTGGTGCTGATCGACGGCCGGCGCCAGAACGCCGCGGGCAACGTCACGCCGAACGGCTTCACCGAAACGCAGACCAGCTTCATGCCGCCGGTGTCGGCGATCGAACGCATCGAGGTCATCCGCGGACCGATGTCCACGCTGTACGGCTCGGACGCGATGGGCGGCGTGATCAACATCATCACGCGCAAGGTCGGCAAGGAATGGGCGGGCTCGCTCACCGCCGACTACACGCTGCAGGCGCACTCGGACTTCGGCGACACGCGTTCCGGCAAGTTCTATCTGAGCGGCCCGGTCAAGCAGGACCTGCTCGGCCTGGCGCTGCGCGGCAGCCTGTTCCGGCGCGACGCATCGCGCATCAGCTACCTCGACCGCAGCGGCGCCGAGATCGCGCCGGTGATGGGCGCCAACCCGGTCAAGTCGGACGTCGACAACTTCGGCTTCCGCGCGACGCTCACGCCCAACCGCGACCACGACCTGAGCCTCGACGTCGACATCGGACGCCAGACCTACGACAACAGCCGCGGCCAGCTCGGCACGCTGGGCACCGGCGGCTACGGCCCCGAGCAGCGCTACGACCGCGACCAGTACACGCTGGCCCACACCGGCCGCTACGCCTTCGGCCGATGGGACACCAGCTACATGGTGAACCGCACCGAAACCATGGGCCGAACGATTCCGCCGGGCACGCCGGGCGCCGTGGCCGGATCGCCACGTGCGCTCGAGGTCGAAAGCCGCGTGCTCGACAGCAAGCTGGTGACCGGGCTCGGCAATCACCTGGTCACGGTCGGCGGCCAGTGGTGGGAGGCCGAGATGAAGGACGGCGTCGCGCCGCAACTCTTCAGCTTCACGCAGAAGGCGCTGTTCCTGGAAGACGAATGGCGCATCGTCGACGACTTCGGCCTGACCTTCGGCGCGCGCTACGACCACCACGACCTGTTCGGCGGCAAGCTGAGCCCGCGCGTGTACGGCGTGTGGAACGCGACGCCGCAATGGACCTTCAAGGGCGGCGTGAGCAACGGCTACAAGACGCCGCGCGTCGAGCAGCTCGCGCCCGGCATCAACGGCTTCGGCAACCAGGGCCGCACGCCGCTGGTCGGCAGCCCGGACCTGAAACCCGAGACCAGCACGACGGCCGAGATCGGCACCTACTACGACAACCTGGCCGGCTTCACCGCGAGCGCATCGCTGTTCCACAACCAGTTCAAGGACAAGATCACCAGCGGGCCGGGCCTGGTCAACTGCAGCTACCGCGTGTCGCCGAACCGCCCGGGCTGCGTGAGCTTCGGCAACTGGCCGGCGGTCGACACCTTCGGCCAGAGCATCAACGTCGACGAGGCGATCACGCAGGGCATCGAGCTGGCGACGCGCGTACCGCTGAGCCCGACGCTGTCGGCCCGCGCCAACTACACCTACACGCGCAGCGAGCAGAAGAGCGGACCGAACATCGGCAAGCCGCTGACCGACACGCCCGAGCATTCGCTGAACGCCAGCCTGCACTGGCAGGCGAGCGCGCAATGGAGCGGCTGGCTGCGCGCCGAACTGCGCAGCGACCGCTTCCGCGATCCGGGCACCAGCGCATCGACCATCGCGGCCAAGGAGGCGCTCGGCGACTACCGCGGCTACGGGCAACTGCACATCGGCGGCGCCTACCAGCTGAGCAAGCAATGGACGATCAGCGCGGCCGTCTACAACCTGCTGGACAAGGACTTCATCGACTACACCGCGTACAGCGTGCCGGGCACCGCGACGCCGACCTACGGCAGTTCGTATGCCAACAACTACGACGGACGCAGGCTCTGGGTGTCGGCGACGTACGAGTTCTGATCGAGGGTGAGGGCTTGAATGGCCCCGCTCTTCAGAACACCTTGCCGGGGTTCAGCAGATCGAGCGGGTCCATCGCGGCCTTCAGCCGGCGCATCAGCGCGATTTCTTCCGGCGAGCGTGTGAACGACAGGAAGGGCTTCTTGACCAGCCCGATGCCGTGCTCCGCCGAGATCGTGCCGCCCAGGCTGCGCACGATGCCGTAGACGACCTGGTCGACCGCATGGGCCGGCTGCGCGGCGCCGGCCGACGGCACGTTGATCACCACGTGCAGGTTGCTGTCGCCGATGTGGCCGTAGCACAGCACGCGCGCGTCGGGCCATTGCGCCTTGACGTCGCGGTCCAGCCAGTCGACGGCTTCGGCCATCGTGGCCGTCGGCAGGCCGATGTCGAAACCGATGATCGGACCCAGCACGCGCGAGTATTCCGACGGGCTGTCGCGCAGCGCCCAGAGGTCTTGCGCGTCGCGCTCCGACGCGGCCACGATCACGTCGCTCAGCACGCCGCTCTCCAGCAAGCCGCCGAGGCAGGCTTCGAGCTGCGCGGTCTCGCCGTCGGCATGAAAGCCGCTCGACTCGATCAGCACGTACACGCCCTGCGGCTGATCGAAAGGCCGGCGCAGCTGCGGCAGCCCTTGCGTCATGCAGTCGACGAAGCTGGGCCACATCACCTCGAAGGCCGACAGCGCGGGGCCGAGCTGCGCACGCGCGGTCTGCAGCAGCGCGAGCACCGCGGCGTAGTCGGGGCAGCCACACAGCGCGGTCGCGACCGACAACGGCTTGGCCTGCAGCCGCAGCACCACGCGCGTGATGATGCCGAGCGTGCCTTCGGCGCCGATCAGCATCTGCTTGAGGTCGTAGCCCGCGTTGTTCTTGATCATCTTGTTGAGCGAGCTGACGATCGTGCCGTCGGCCAGCACGTACTCGAGCCCGAGCACGTGCTCGCGCGCCATGCCGTAGCGGATCACGCGGTTGCCACCCGCATTGGTCGACAGGTTGCCGCCGATGGTGCAGGAGCCGCGCGCGCCCAGGTCGAGCGGAAAGTACATCCCCGCGGCCTCGGCCTGCGCCTGGATCTCGCCGAGCGGCGTGCCGGCCAACACGGTCATCGTGCCCATCACGGTGTCGATCTCCTCGATGCCGCTCATGCGCTCGAAGGACATGACGATGCCGTCCGGCACCGGATGCGCGCCGCCGGCCAGGCCGGTCAGCCCGCCCTGCGGCACCAGCGGCACGCGCAGCCGTGTGCACAGCTGCATCGCGATGCTCACGTCCTGCGTGCTGCGCGGGCGCAGCAGCAGTGCGGGCTGCACCGGCGGCAGGCCCGACCAGTCGTGCCAGTGCTTCGCGTCGATCGCTTCGCGCCCGACCACGGTGCCTTCGGGCAGGGCGGCGGCAAAGGCTTGTTCCAGGTTGTCTTGCATCGTGAGTCCTCGATCGGGCGGCTGTTCAGGCGGTTGCCGCCACCGCATCGGCTGGCACAGGCGGCCATGGCATGTTGGCGTCGGCCGGCGGCACTGCGCCGAGCAGCAGCCGCGTGTACGCATGCTGCGGATCGGCGAAGACCGCGTCGGTCGGTCCCTGTTCGACGATGCGGCCGGCCTGCATCACGATCACGCGCGAGCACAGGTAGCGCACCACCGACAGGTCGTGCGAGATCAGCAGCAGCGCCACGCCGTGGCGCCGGCCGAGCGCGAGCAGCAGGTTCAGGATCTGCGCCTGCACCGACACGTCGAGGCCCGACACGATCTCGTCCGCGACCAGCAGCCGCGGCATCACGCACAGTGCGCGGCCGATGTTGACGCGCTGCTTCTGGCCGCCCGACAGCTGCGTCGGAAAGCGCTCGAGGCTGTCGGCGGGCAGGCCGACGTCGCGCAGCAGTTCGGCCGCGCGGTCGGCGCGCGACACGCCGCCGATCGCACTCGCGTCGGTGCGCTCCACCTCGTAGGCCTGCGTGAGCAGACGGTAGACCGAGCGGCGCGGATTCAGCGCCGAGTGCGGGTCCTGGAAGATCATCTGCACATGCTCGCGGGTGAGCCGCAGCAGGGCGGGGCTCGCGTCGCCGAGCGGCTGGCCCTCGATCGTGATGCGCCCGCTGGTGGCGCGTTCGGCGCCGACGATCAGTCGCGCGACCGAGCTCTTGCCGCTGCCGCTTTCGCCGACGATGCCGACGAACTCACCCGGCCGCACCGACAGCGTGAGCGCGTCGACCGCCGTGTTGTGCACCTTGCGCTGGCCCCACAGGCCACGCCGCGCGGTGTAGCGCAGCGTGACATCCTGCAGGTCGACCAGCGGCGCGGCCTGCGGGTCTCCGGTGGGGGCGCGCCAATCCGAAGCCGTGGCGTCGACAACGGCATCCGGTGCCAGCGCGGCCACTTCACAGGTCGCTGCGCAACGCACCCAATGCCCCGGCGCGCTCTCGTGCAGCGCGGGCGGGCTCGATTCGCAAGCGGCGTTGCGTGTCGGGCAGCGCGAGGCGAAGCGACAGCCCGCGATGTGGGCGAGCGTCGACACGCCGGGCATCTGGCCTTCGAGGGCCGGCAGTTCGCGGCGCGCGCCGTGCACGTCGGGCGTGGCCGCCTGCAGTGCGCGCGTGTACGGATGGCGCGGCTGGCGCAGCACGTCCTTGGCCGGGCCGTACTCGACCTGCTCGCCCGCATACAGCACCGCGATGTCGTCGCACACATGCGCTGCCAGCCGCAGGTCGTGCGTGATCAGCAGCACGGCGGTCTGGTGCTTGCGCTGCAGTTGCGCCACCAGCGACAGCACGTGCGCCTGGCTCACCACGTCGAGCGCGGTGGTCGGCTCGTCCGCGATGATCAGCGCCGGCTCGGCCGCGAAGGCCATCGCGATCAGCACGCGCTGGCACTGGCCGCCCGACAGCTCGTGCGGATAGCGGCGCGCCATCTCCTCGGGCTTCGGCAGATGAACGGATGCGAGTTGCGCCCGGATGGCTTCGGCCCGTTGCGCCGCGGGGACGCCGAGCAGCATCAGGTGCTCGTCGAAGGTCTGGCCGATCGTGAGCACCGGGTTCAGCGCGGTCAGCGGCTCCTGCGGAATGAAGGCGATGCGGCGGCCCAGCAGCGCGCGCCAGGCGTCGGGCTTCTGAGCGAGCAGCTCGATGCCGTCGAACAGCACGCGGCCGCGCGTCACTGCGAAGCCGGGCGGCGTGTGGCCTGCGATGAGGCGGCCGATCATGCTTTTGCCCGCGCCCGATTCGCCGACCAGGCCGAGCACCTTGCCGCGCTCGACCGAGAAGGACACGTCGCGCAGCAGCTCGACCTGTTGGCCATTGACCTGCGCGCTCAGGTCGAGATTGATGAGGGACAGGATGCTCACGGGTTGGCCTTCTTCATTCGCCACGCTTCTTGAGCCGCGGGTCGAGCGCCACGCGCAGGCCGTCGCCCAGCAGGTTGCAGCCGAGCACGGTGACGACGATGGCCGCCACCGGCACCAGCAGCACCCACAGCGCGCTGTGCATGTCGTTGCGCGCGTCGGCCAGCATCTGGCCCCAGGTCGTCACGTCCGGCGGCACCGACAGGCCGATGAAGGACAGCGTCGCCTCCACGATGATCGCGATGCCCATCTCGATCGAGAACAGCGTGATCATCAACGGCACCACCGCCGGCAGCACCTCGCGCAGCACCGTGCGCAGGTGCGAGAAGCCGATCAGCTGCGCGGCCAGCACGTACTCGCGGCGCCTTGTGACCAGCACGTCGGCACGCACCACGCGGCAGAAGCGCGTCCAGTCGACCAGCACGACCGCGAGGATCACCTTGTCGACGCCGGTGCCCAGGCCGACCAGCAGGATCAGCGACAGCACGACCGGCGGGAACGACATCCAGAGGTCGACGATGTAGCTGATGGTGCGGTCGACGCGGCCACCGAAGTAGCCGCCCGCGAGTGCCAGCGCGCTGCCGACCAGCATCGCGCCGAATGCCGAGACGATCGCCACCAGCAGCGCGACGCGGGCGCCGTAGATCACGCGCGACAGCACGCAGCGGCCCAGGCTGTCGGTGCCCAGCGGAAAGGCGGACGTGCCGTCCTGCGCCCACATCGGCGGCGCCAGCATGTTGAGCAGGTCTTGTTCCAGCGGATCGTGCGGCGCGATCCACGGCGCGAACAGCGCGGCCAGCAGCACGATCAGCAGGATGCCGCCGCCGATCAGCACGCGCGGCTGGCGCGCCAGCTGGCGCAGTGCTGCGGCCAGCGGCGACGGCTGCGCCGCCGCGACGGGAAGGGTGGCACGTGTCATGGGTTGCGCAGTCGCGGATTCAGCACCGCATAGAGAACGTCGACGATCGCGTTGATGCCCAGCATCAGCACGCAGAACAGCAGCGCGATGCCCTGGATCAGCGGCAGGTCGTTGCCCTTCACCGCCTGCACCATCAGGTTGCCGACGCCGGGGAAGCCGAAGATCATTTCGACCAGCAGCGCGCCGCCGAACAGGAAGCCGAACTGCACGCCGATCATCGTGATGGTCGGCAGCGCCGCGTTCTTCAGCATGTGGCGCCAGAGGATGCGCGTCTCCGACAGGCCGCGCAGCCGTGCGACCTCGACATAGGGCTCGTTGGCCGCATCGATCAGCCCCGAGCGCAGCACGCGGATGACCAGCGGCGCGAAGCTCAGCGCGAGCGCCAATGCCGGCAGCAGCAGGTGCGACAGCGCGCTGAGCCAGGCGTTGAACTGGCCGGTGATCAGCAGGTCGACCAGCGCCAGGCCGGTGATGCCGGGCAGCGTGACGTCCTGCCCGACCCGGCCGCTGAAGGGCAGCACCGGCCACAGCACGCCGAACACGACGATCAGCAGCAAGGCCCACAGGAAGGACGGCATCGACTGCAGCAGCGTGACGACCAGGTCGGCCGCGGCCTCGCGCTTGCGGCGGTACAGCACATAGGCGATCACGCCGCCCGGAATGCTGATCACGAGCGAGATGAACAGGCCCGCGAGTGCGAGTTCGATGGTGGCCGGAATGGCCGCCGCCATCAGCGTGGTGACCGGCTGGCGGAAGTTGATCGACAGGCCGAGGTTGCCGCGCGCGGCCTCCCAGAGCCAGATCGCGAACTGCACCGGGATCGGCTTGTCGAAGCCCATCTGCTGGCGCAGCGCCGCCGAGTCCGCCGCGGTGGCGGAGGGCGGCAGCATCATCGACAGCGGGTCGACCGGCAGCAGCCGCAGCACCACGAACACCACCAACGAGAGAAGGATCAGGGTGGGAATCGCGACGGCCAGGCGCCGCAGCGCAATTCCCAGGGTCAGCTGAAGCATCGTGTTGCCGCGGGCCTCGTCACTTGTACTTGTATTCGACCGGCAGCACGTAGCCGTTGTCGAACAGCGTGGGCTGCAGCGCCGACGAATAGGCCACCGTGGTCACGGCCTGCAGCAGCGGGATGGCCCAGGACTTCTCCGACGACTCGACGTTCAACGCCTTGTAGCCGGCCATGCGCTTGCGCTCTTCCACCTCGGTCATCAGGCCGTCGATGCGCGGGGCGAGCGACATGTCCTTCCAGGTCGCGAAGCGCAGGCGCGGGTCGAAGATGCGGCCCGCGTAGTTTTCCGGGTCGCCGGTGCTGTTGGCCCAGCTGTAGAGCAGCACGCCGGTGAGCTTGCCGTTCTGCGCCGCCTCGACCAGCTTGGCCGGCGTGGTTTCCTCGATGGTCGCGTTGATGCCGACCGCCTTCCACATCTGCGCGATGGCGCGCGCCATGTCGTAGTCGTTGGGAAAGGTGCCGTTGGTCGACAGCAGCGTGATGTTGACCGGGTTGGTGGCGCTGAAGCCGGCTTCCTTGAGCGCCGCGATCGCCTTGGTCTTGTCGAACGGGTACTTGAAGTCGGGCACGTACGACGGCGTGCCTTCGGGTGTCATCACCGACAGCGGCTTCGCCATGCCGCCATAGAAGGCCTTGGACAGCGCGGCCTTGTCGACCGACAGGTGCATCGCCGCGCGCACGCGGTCGTCGTCGAAGGGCTTCACGTAGCTGGGGATGCGCAGCATGTAGACCTCCGAGTACGGATAGATCTTGGTCGTGATGCCGGGCTTGGACGCGAGCCGCTGCACCTCGCGCACCGGCAGCTGCACGCCCAGGCCGGCGCGGCCCGACTCGACCAGCGCGACGCGCGCCGACGGCTCGGGAACGATCTGGAAGATCACCTGCTTGATCGCCGGCTTGCCGCCCCAGTACTTGTCGAAGGCCTCCAGCACGATGCGCGAGCCGCGCTGGTGCTCGACCATGCGGTACGGGCCGGCGCCGATCGGCTTGGCGTTGAAGCCCTCGGGCCCGACCTGCGTCATGTAGGCCTTGGGCACGATGTAGGTCGCCAGGAAGCCGAAGTAGATCGGCGCGGCCGGCGTCGGCCGGCTGTAGACCATCACGCCCTTGGTCGGCGACTGGATCTCGACGTCCGCCAGCGTGTTGAGCATGCCGCCGACCAGCAATTTCTTGTCGGCCTTGGGGCGCTCGGACAGGCTGTAGCGCACGTCCTCCATCGTCATCTTGGTGCCGTCGTGGAACAGGATGTCGTCGCGCAGCGTGATCTCCAGGCGCGTCGCCTTGTCGTCGAGCCACTTCCATTCCTTGACCTGGCGCGGCTTCAGCGTGAGGTCGGGCGAATATCGCAGCATCGAATCGAACACCGTCTGGTAGATGCCCTGGATCGTCGGGATCGAGTTCGCGCCCGGGTCCCAGGTCGGGATGTCGACCGGATAGGCGATCGACAGCGTGTTCTTGTCGACGCCCTGTGCGGCGGCCATCTCCCATGGCATGAGTCCGCCCAGGCCGGCGGACACGGCGCCGAGCAGCAGGCCGCGGCGGCGCGCATCGTGCGCGGCCACGGACGGCAATGAGGACGAAAGAGACAGGTCGGATGGCGTGTCCGGAATGGCGATGCGGCGTGGCTCGTTCATGTGGATCTCTCTGGTGAACTCTGGTGAAGGCGCGTGCAGGAAAAGCCCGGCAACAGGCCCTGATAGCAACCCCCGTGCCGCCTTCGGCTGCGGGTTCGACGTGTCGGGTGCCCCAAACCCGTTCTTCTTCTGTCCAAACTCGTGCAAACTATATACAGTATTCTTTTGTTCGTGCAAGTTGATTCGCAGTCCATGTCCACTTCCCGCAAGACGTCCCTGTCCACGCCGCTGTCCCGCGAGGGCAACCTGAGCGAGCGCATCTATGCCGAGCTGCGGCTGCGTCTGCAGCAGGTGCCGCTGAAGGAGGACGAACGGCTGCTCGACGTCGATGTCGCTTCGACTTACGGCACCTCGCGCATGCCGGCGCGCGACGCGCTGCTGCGGCTGGTCAACGAGGGCTATCTGGTCGGCACCACGCGCGGCTTCGTGGCGCCGGTGCTCAGCGAGGAAGACATGCACGAGATCTTCGACGTGCGCCGCCTGCTCGAGCCCGACGCCATCGCCAGCGTCGCCCGCGCGATCGATGCACCCGGCCTGAAGGCGCTGACCAAGGCGCTGCAGCAGGCGCGCCGTGCCGCCAAGGCGAACGACGGCGAAGAAATGATGCTGGCCAACATGGCGTTCCGGCACGCTTGGTTGAGCCGCGTCGCCAACAAGCGGCTGGCCGCCACCATCGCGCGCTTCGTCGACCACGTGCAGACCGTGCGGCTCAACACGCTGAGCGACGCGCAGACGCGGCAGATCGTGCTCGACGGACTCGAACGCCTGCACGCCGCGCTCGGCGCACGCGACGATGTGCGGGTGCGCGAGGAGATGAAGGACTTCATGGACGCGGCCGAGCACGCGTTCTTCTTCGGGCGCGAATCGGGTGATGCGTCGGCGAGTGGCCAGGCCGCAGACGCCCGATCGGTGCCCGAACCCGATACCGATCCCATCGCAACCACCGTGGTCGCCGCCAAGGCCACCGCACCCGCACGTCGTGCCACCAGAAAGGTGCATTGAATGACCGTCGTCCATCCGCTCCACGGCCCGAACCGCTTCAAGCTCGGCGTCTTTTCCGCCAATGCCGACGGCGGCCTGGCCATCACCGACGTGCCCGAGCGCTGGCGTGCCAGCTGGGACGACAACCTGGCGGCGGTGAAGACCGCCGATGAAGCCGGGCTGGAATTCTTCCTGCCGATCGCGCGCTGGCGCGGCTTCGGCGGCAAGAACCATGTGCGCGAATGGTCCTTCGAGACCTTCACCTGGGCCGCCGGGCTGGCCGCGGTCACCCGGCGCATCGGCCTCTTCATGACGGTGCATGTGCCGCTGGTGCATCCGGTGTACGCGGCCAAGGCGCTCGCGACCGTCGACCACATCAGCGGTGGCCGTGCCGGGCTCAACGTGGTCTGCGGCTGGAACCCGCAGGAGTTCGCGATGTTCGGCGCCAAGCTCAACGACGACGCCTACGGCCAGGCGGCCGAATGGATGGAGATCATCGAGCGCTGCTACGGCGACGAGCAGCCCTTCGACTTCGACGGCAAGCACTACGCGCTGAAGGGCGTCGTGAGCCGTCCGGCCAGTCTGCAGAAGCCACGCCCGGTGACGATGAACGCCGCCTTCGGCTCGCCGGGCCGCGACTTCGCCGCCAAGAAATGCGACTTCCTGTTTTCGCCGTTCTCCAACATCGAGGACGGCCGCAAGCACGTGGCCGACATCCGCGAGCGCGCCGCGCTGCAAGGCCGCGACGTCGGCATCTACACCGTGTGCCACGTGGTCGCACGCGAAACCCAACGCGAGGCCGACGACTACTACGAGCGCTATGCGGTGACCGAGGCCGACCATGCGGCGGTCGACAACCACATGGCGCAGAAGAAAGAGTTCGCGAACTCGCACGACAAGAGCGCCTTCGACCTGTACCGCAAGCGCTTCGCGGGCGGCGCCGGCACCTATCCGCTGGTCGGCACGCCGGAGAAGATCGTCGACGACCTGGTGCGCATCTCGCAGGAAGGCTATGCCGGTGCCGCGCTGAGCTTCGTCAACTACGCCGACGAACTTCCTTTCTTTTGCGAACGCGTGCTGCCGCTGATGAAGCAGGCCGGCCTGCGCGTGGATTGAGTCACCGACATGTTTCATCCTGACCGCCCCACTCTCAAGACACGCATCGCCGCCGGCGACTGCCTCGCCGTTTCATGGCTCGCGCTCGGCTCGGTGGCCGTGGCCGAAATCGCCGCGCGTGCCGGTGCCGACGCCATCGTGCTCGACCTGCAGCACGGGCTGTGGGAACGGCGCGACCTCGAGGCCGCGATCGGCCTGGTGCCCGCCGACATTCCCGTCATCGTGCGGGTGGCCGAGAACTCGGCGCTCGCGATCGGCACCGCGCTCGACGCCGGCGCCGAAGGCGTCATGGTGCCGATGATCGAAAGTGCCGCCGATGCCGCGCAGGCGCTGCGCCACGCGAAGTACCCGCCGCACGGCACGCGGTCG
>JAZKDL010000452.1:0-3950 GCA_040387575.1 Pseudomonadota bacterium | reverse complement strand
TGAATGCGTGGTCGCAGATGCCCAGCGTCTCGCGCACGTTGTGGTCGGTGATCAGAACGCCGATCCCGCGTTCCTTGAGGAAGCTGATGATTCGCTGGATCTCGATGACGGCGATCGGGTCGATGCCCGCAAAAGGCTCGTCCAGCAGGATGAAGCGCGGCTGCGTGGCCAGCGCCCGCGCGATCTCGACGCGGCGGCGCTCGCCGCCCGACAGCGCGAGCGCGGGCGAGGCGCGCAGATGGTCGACGCGCAGGTCGTTCAGCAGCTCGCTCAACCGTTCTTCGATGCGCTTGCGCGACAGCGGCACCGAACGGCCGGAAGCGTCGGGCTCGGTCTGGAGTTCGAGCACCGCGCGCACGTTTTCTTCGACAGACAGCTTGCGGAAGATCGACGCTTCCTGCGGCAGGTAGCTCAGGCCCATGCGCGCCCGGCGATGAATCGGCATGTGCGCGATCGGCTCGCCGTCGATGGTGATGTCGCCCGCATCGGCGCGCACCAGCCCGACGATCATGTAGAAGGACGTGGTCTCGCCGGCTCCGTTCGGGCCGAGCAGACCGACGACTTCGCCCTTCTGCACGTCGAGCGAGACGTCCTTCACGACCTTGCGGCTGCCGTAGCTTTTCTGCAGCCCGCGCACTTCGAGGCGACTGCCCGGCTGGGTGGCACGGGAAGATGGGAGAGTCGTCGAAGCTTCCGTCACTTGCGTTGTTCCCCGCCGCCCAGCGTGGTGGTCGACCGCAGGCCGGTGCCGGGGGCCAGCGCGGGCGTCGGCGCCGCCTGTCCGGCCGGCGCCGAGGCAGCAGCCTTTGGCGTGAGGATCGCCCGCACACGGCTGCCGCGTTCGCCGGTTGCAATGCTTCCGTCCGGCGGCATCGGTGCGCCGTTGACGGTGAAGGTGTCGTTGCTCTGGTCGTAGACGATCAGCGCGCCGGTGGTTTCGTCGTTCGGCGTGGCGCCCAACAAGCGGCGCATCACGGCGCGCCGGATGAACTTGACGTTGTCGGCGCGGCTGTCGTATTCGATGACTTCCGACTCGCCTTCCGTCCACTCGTCGGTGCCGGTATCGCGCTTCTGTTTGTAATACGCAAGTTTTCCTGGTGCCGCTGTGACCACGCCGTACTGATAGCCCTCGGGATCCTGCCGAACGTCGATGCGCGCGCCGCGAATGATGATCGTGCCCTTGGTCACGACCACGTTGCCGGTGAACACGCTGGTCTGCTTCAAGTCGTCGTAACGCAGTGCGTCGGCCTCGATGTTCATGGGCTTGGCCCGGTCGGCCTTCTCGGCCTGGGCCACCGGCCACAGCGCGGCCAATGCGAGCACGCAGAAGGCGGCGCGGACGACGGGAAGGAAGGAGGAGAAGGTTGTGTTCATAAAGGCACGAAACTTGCTGAACGATTGTATGCGTCTGTCAAAAGACCTCCCGGAACGCGCGAACGAAAAAGCCCGCCGAGGCGGGCTTCAGCACCATGGTCCCGGCCGATGCCGGGAAACGTGTCAGCCCTTGCGCGCTTCGCCGACCAGGTATTCGCAGACCTGGAGCGCCTTGTCGAGGCTGCCGGCCGTGTCGCCGTCCACATACCAGCGGCCCGCCACGCCCAGTGCGGGCACACCGGCCACCTGGTAATCAGCCGTGACCTGGGTCGCGCGCTTGGCCTTGCCGACAACGGTAAAGGATTTGAACAAATCACCGAACTTCTTGGCGTCCAGTCCCGGCTGCTTCGCGGCCCACCCGAGGATCGCGTCGTCGCCGAACAGGCGCTGGCGCTCGCCATGGATCGCCTGGAAGATCTTCAACTGAAATTCGTCGACCTTGCCCATCGCTTCGAGCGTGTAGTACAGGCGCTGCTTGACTTCGGTGTCGTTGCCGACGAAGGGCACCGGAATGCGCTTGAACGACACGTACGCGGGGAGCGCCTTGATCCAGGGCTCGAGACGGGGCTCGAACGCCGCGCAATGCGGACAGTTGTAGGAAAAGAATTCGACCACCTCCACCTTGTCGGCAGGCGACTCGACCGGCGCACGCTTGCCCAGCACGATGTAGTCGGTGCCGGCCTTGGGTGCAGCGCCCTGGGCGTGCACCGTGGCGGCGAAGGGGAGCAGCCCGAGCGAGGCGGCGGTCAGCGAAAAATCACGGCGTTTCATTGAAAAGTTTCTCCTGTGGCTGAAAGAGCCGCCAAGGGGCCGCGGAGTTCCCGCGCCGCGAGGCGAACTCAGCGCTGGACGCGCACCAGAGCGGCTTCGAGGCCGCCGCTGTCGAGCCGGTCCTTGAGCCGGTCGGCGTCGTCCTTTTTGTTGAACGGACCGGCGCGCACCCGGTAGACGGTGCGGCCGGCCTGCTCTCGCTCGGTGACGCGCGCCTCGACGCCCATCAGGGTGAGCTTGGCGCGCTGCGCCTCTGCGTCTTCGGTGGTGCGGAACGCACCGGCCTGCACGAAGTACATGAACGGCTCGGCGCCCGCGGCACCTGCGGCCCCGGCACTGGCGACGGTGCCCGCGTTGTCCGAGGTGCGCGCACGTGCCAGGTCACCCAGCGGATCGGCCGATGGGCGACCGCTGTTGCCGGCTTCCACCGGCCGGCTCGTGCGGGGCACGATCGACGGGATCGGCGCGCCGGTGAGCTGCTGGTTGGGTACCACGGTGACGGCCTGCGGCGCCGGCGCCTGCGGCAGTTGGGAGGATGGCTGCGACGGCTGCTGTTGCGGCGTTTGCTGCTGCGCCTGCGGCTGGGCCGTTGCCGGAGCCGGCGTGCGCGGCTGGCCGGCCTTGCCCGACAGCGGACCGTTCGGGTCCCAGTCGCGATTCTTGCGGGCCTCGGCCTCGTCCTGCTCGGCACCGCCGCGCTGGGTCTTGGTCATGAACGGGATCGGTACCTTGGTCACGTAGACCGCGATGCCCAGCGCCACGCCGAGCCCGAACACGATGCCGATGATCAGACCGATGACGGTATTGCCGCGTTGTCGTTGTTTCATGGTGGAGAGAGGGGGAATCACATCTTGCGCGGCGCACTCACGCCGAGGACCGCGAGGCCATTGTGCAGCACCTGCGCGGTCGCGGCGACCAGCGCCAGCCGCGCCAGCTTGACCGGCTCGTCGTCGACCAGGATGCGCTCGGCGTCGTAGTAGCTGTGGTAGCTGGCGGCAAGTTCGCGCAGGTAGAAAGTGACGTCGTGCGGCGCGAAATCCTTGGCCGCGCCGGTCAGCATCTCGGGGTACTTGGCCAGCAGCAGCATGAGTGCCTGAGCGGGTGGGCTCTGCAGCGCCGACAGGTCGACACCGCCGAGCGTGGCGACGTCGCCCCCCCAGGCCGCCAGCACCGAGCAGATGCGCGCATGCGCGTACTGCACGTAATAGACCGGGTTGTCGTTGTTCTTGGCGACGGCCAGATCGACGTCGAAGGTGTATTCGGTGTCGGGCTTGCGGCTCAGCAGGAAGAAGCGCACAGCGTCTGTGCTGGTCCACTCGATCAGGTCGCGCAGCGTGACGTAGCTTCCGGCACGCTTGCTGATCTTGACCTCTTCGCCACCCTTCATCACGCGCACCATCGTGTGCAGCACGTAGTCGGGGTAGCCGGCCGGGATGCCGACGCCGGCCGCCTGCAGGCCGGCACGCACCCGTGCGATCGTCCCGTGGTGGTCGGTGCCCTGAATGTTCACGACCCGGTGGAAGCCGCGCTCCCACTTGGCGATGTGATACGCGACGTCGGGCACGAAGTAGGTGTACGTGCCGTCCTTCTTCCGCATCACGCGGTCCTTGTCGTCGCCGTAGTCTGTCGAGCGCAGCCACAGCGCGTCGTCCTGCTCGTAGGTCTTGCCGGCGTCGATCAGCTTCTGCACCGTCGCCGCGACGCGGCCGCTGGTGTAGAGGCTCGACTCCAGGTAGTAGTTGTCGAACTTCACCTGGAAGGCCTTCAGGTCCAGGTCCTGCTCGCGGCGCAGGTAGGCGACGGCG
>JAZKDL010000451.1:0-4937 GCA_040387575.1 Pseudomonadota bacterium | reverse complement strand
CGGTGCTGTTGAAGCTGTTGAGGTAGAGCTTGAACGACTTGCTCTCGATGATGTTCGGCGTCTCGCAAGGCACGGTGAAGTGCGCGATGGCGACCTGCGGCTTGCCGCGCGGATTGAGCCAGCTCAACTCGAACGCGGTCCAAAGGTCGGCGCCGAAGAAGGGCAAGGCATCGGGCGCGATGCCCATGGCTTCGCGCTGGGTCGCACGGGCGATCGGGAACAGCAGCGAGGCGTCGTAGCGGTCGACGTAAGCCGAAGCCCGGCCGAGTTGCGACTGTGCAGGAGTGTTGTCGAGGGACATGAGGTATTCGTCGGCTGATCAGGCAGAAGTACCGGGCGCCACGGGTGTTCCGGGCGACTCGGCGCTTTGCAGGAAGGGAATCAGATGGGGCAACAGAAGATCGACCACCTGCGGCGGCAGGTCGTGGCCCATGCCGGGGATGGACACGAAACGCGCGCCCGCAATGCGCCGCGCCGTGTCCTTGCCACAGGCGATCGGCACCAGCGGGTCGGCATCGCCATGCAACACCAGCGTCGGACAGCCGATGCGCGACAGCGCCGTTTCGCGCCCCACATCGGCACCGACGGCGGCCATCTGGCGCATCAGGCCTTTGGGGCGATAGGCGCGGCGCATCGCGTGGCGCAAACGGTCGGCAACTGCCGCATCGTCCTGCCGGTACGCCGGACCGGCGATCACGCGGATCAGGCCGACGCTGTGTGCGACCAGCGCGTCTTCGCTGCTGCCCGCGGGTCTGCGCATCAGCAAGCCCAGCACGTCTGCACGTGGACCAGGAAGCCCGCGCGCGCCGCTCGAACTCATGATGCTCACCAGGCTCGTCACGCGTGCACGATCGGTGGCCGCCATCCGTTGCGCGATCATCCCGCCCATCGAGGCGCCGACCACGTGCGCGTGACGGATGCCGAGGGCATCGAGCACGCCGAGCGCGTCGTTCGCCATGTCCTGAATGCCGTATGCCGACTGCACCTGCAACCCGAGCCGATACCGCAGGCCTTGCCACAGCACGTTGGTGTTGCCCGACTGATCGAAACCCTGGCTGAGCCCGGCGTCCCGGTTGTCGTGGCGCACGACCCGGAAGCCGGCATCGACGAGCGCCTGCACCAGCGCATCGGGCCAGGCGATCAGCTGCATACCGAGCCCCATGACGAGCATGACCACCGGCCGGCCTTCGCCTCCGACGTCTTCCACCTCGATCTCGATGCCGTTGGCCTTGACCTTCATTGGAACTCCCGTTCGCGCAGCCACTTGGTGGCCACCCATTTTTCGCCGGCCAGGACCGGGGCACCGCCGTGCAGCGTGCGCGTGTCCGAATGAGGCCGCTCGTAGCTGAAGAACACGCCGGTGCCGCGTTTGGGGGCGACCTCCAGCCCGACGTCGGGGAAGGTGGTCGCACCGCCTTGTTCCGGCTCCTGCAGATAGATCACGAGCGTTGCGACACGCTGGCCGCCACGCCGCAGGATGGTCGGCGTGCCGGGCTCGGCCGGGTCGAAATAGTCGTAGTGCGGCCGGTACTGCGCGCCCGGTGCGTATCGCAGCACCTGCAAGCCCTCGCCGAACTCGAGCGGCCAGCGCAGCAGCGTGGCGATCCGCTGCTCGACGCGGGCAACGACCTCGTTCTCGCCGCGCTCGAAGAACATGCCATCGCTGGTGCGGTCGACGTTGAGCGCCTCGCCGCCGGTCTTGGTTTCGACCGTGAGCGAGCGCGCGAGACGCCGCCGTGCAGCGGTGATCAACGCATCGCACTCGTCATCGGACACGAGGTCGCCGAACACGATCACCCGCGGATGCGTCATGGTCTGGAGCACCGACACCTGCCGATCGCCCGCATCGATGTAGAGCGGCGATGCCGACAGATCCGGACCGGGCATCGACGTGCGCGGCGCCGGCGGCTCGACGAGCACCGCATCGGCTTCGATCGCGGAGAGCGCGGCGGCGGCGACGTCGGGGTGCCAGCCGGCCTCCCGCATCGAGACGAGCAGCGCCGCGACAGAATGGCCGGCGGTCAACTGATCGACCACCCAGGCACGCAATTCGGGCGTCACGGACTGGCTCACGACATCAGGCCTTTCTGCGGAACACGAGCCGCTCGGGGGTCGATACGTCCGCGGCGAAGGCGTAGCCCTCGAGATCGAACTTCTCCAGCGACTTCGGCGTTGCGGACTTGTGCAGCACCGCCCAACGCGCCATCAGGCCACGGGCGCGCTTGGCGAAGAAGCTGACGATCTTGTACTTGCCGCCCTTCCACTCCTCGAACACGCACTCGACGACGCGCGCCTTGAGCACCTTCAGGTCGACGGAACGGAAGTACTCCTGCGACGCCAGGTTGATCACGACCGGTGTTCGGTCGGCAGCCAGGCGCTCGTTGAGATGCGTGGCGATGCGGTCGCCCCAGAACGCGTACAGGTCCTTGCCGCGCGGATTCGCGAGTTGCGTTCCCATCTCGAGGCGATAGGGCTGCAGCCGGTCGAGCGGGCGCAGCACCCCGTACAGGCCGCTCAGGATGCAGACGTGGTCTTGCGCCCAGGCCATCTGCGCGGTGCCGAGGCTGCGCGCGTCGAGGCCGCCATACACGTCGCCGTTGAAGGCCAGCGCCGCTTGCCGCGCGTTCTTCGCCGTGCCCTTGGGCGCCCACGCCGCATAGCGCGCGACATTGAGGGCCGACAGCTTGTCCGACAGGCTCATGAGTTCGGATATCTGCAGCGGCGACTTCTCGCGCAGCAGGCGGATCAGCTCGGCAGCCGGGCCTTTCGAGCCCTCGAACACGGGTTGGGTGGCAGGGACGTCATCGGCGACAGGGGTGTCGTAGTCCAGCGATTTGGCGGGAGAGAGCAGGAAGAGCATGGGCGGAATTATGGGCATGGCGCGCAAAGCCACCCTCGGCCGCCACCCCGCGGCCCCGGTAAAATCGGGGCTTCCCCATCCTGCCAGCGACGGCGCCGTGCGTGCCGTTCGACATCTGCCAATCCCATGAGCGACCCCATCAGCCAACCCGGCCTCGAAAGCCTGTCCAAATCCTTCGAACCCGTCGCCATCGAGGCGTACTGGGGACCCGAGTGGGAACGCCGGGGCTACGCCAAAGCGGGCTTCCGGGGCACGCAAGCGCCCAAGGACGGCGCCGACTCGTTCGCCATCCAGCTGCCGCCACCGAACGTGACCGGCACCCTGCACATGGGCCATGCGTTCAACCAGACGATCATGGACAGCCTGACGCGCTACCACCGCATGAAGGGCGACAACACGCTGTGGGTGCCGGGCACCGACCACGCCGGTATCGCCACGCAGATCGTGGTGGAGCGCCAGCTGCAGGAACAGAAGATCAGCCGCCACGACATGGGCCCGACGCCCGCCGAGGCGCGCAAGAATTTCGTCGCCAAGGTATGGGAGTGGAAGGAGAAATCCGGCAACACCATCACCGGCCAGATGCGCCGGATGGGCGACACGGTCGACTGGAGCCGCGAATACTTCACGATGGACGAGGATCTCTCGGAAGTCGTCACTGACACCTTCGTGAAGCTCTACGACGAGGGCCTGATCTACCGCGGCAAGCGCCTGGGCAACTGGGACCCGGTGCTGAAGACCTCGGTGAGCGACCTCGAGGTCGAGAGCGAGGAGGAGGACGGCTCGCTCTGGCACATCGCCTACCCGCTGGAAGACGGCAGCGGCACGCTGACCGTCGCGACCACGCGGCCCGAGACGATGCTCGGCGACACCGCGGTGATGGTCCATCCGGAAGACGAGCGCTACAAGCACCTGGTCGGCCAGAACGTGAAACTGCCGCTGGTCGGCAAGCTGATCCCGATCATCGCGGACGACTATGTCGACAAGGACTTCGGTACCGGCGTCGTGAAGGTCACGCCGGCCCATGACTACAACGACTACGCGGTCGGCCAGCGCCACAAGCTCGAGATGATCGGCGTGCTCACGCTCGACGCGACCATCAACGACAACGCGCCCGAGAAATACCGCGGCATGGACCGCTTCGTTGCGCGCAAGGCGATCGTGGCCGACCTCGAAGCGCTCGGCCTGCTGGTCGAGGTCAAGAAACACAAGCTGATGGTGCCGCGCTGCGCACGTTCGGGCGCCATCGTGGAGCCGATGCTGACCGACCAGTGGTACGTCGCCATGACGCGCGCCGGCGCCGACGGCCAGTCGATCGCGCAAAAGGCAATCGACGTGGTGAAGTCGGGCGAAGTGCGCTTCGTGCCCGAGAACTGGGTCAACACCTACAACCACTGGATGGAGAACATCCAGGACTGGACCATTTCGCGCCAGCTCTGGTGGGGCCACCAGATTCCGGCCTGGTACGACGAATTCGGCAATGTCTACGTTGCGCACGACGAGGCCGAGGCACAGGCCAAGGCACCCGGCAAGACGCTGAAGCGCGACGAGGACGTGCTCGACACCTGGTACTCGTCGGCGCTGGTGCCCTTCTCGTCGCTCGGCTGGCCTGAGAAGACCAAGGAGCTGGAGTTGTACCTGCCCTCTTCCGTGCTGGTCACCGGCTACGACATCATCTTCTTCTGGGTCGCCCGGATGATCATGATGACCAAGCACTTCACCGGCAAGGTGCCGTTCAAGGACGTCTACATCCACGGCCTGGTGCGCGACGCACAGGGCAAGAAGATGAGCAAGTCCGAAGGCAACGTGCTCGACCCGGTCGACCTGATCGACGGCATCGCGCTGCCCGAGCTGCTCGACAAGCGCACGCAGGGCCTGCGCAAGCCCGAGACCGCACCGCAGGTCCGCAAGAACACGCAGAAGGAATTCCCGGACGGCATTCCAGCCTTCGGCGCCGACGCATTGCGCTTCACCTTCGCGTCACTGGCCTCGCTCGGGCGCAGCATCAACTTCGACAGCAAGCGCTGCGAGGGCTACCGCAACTTCTGCAACAAGCTCTGGAACGCCACCCGCTTCGTGC
>JAZKDL010000450.1:0-5308 GCA_040387575.1 Pseudomonadota bacterium | reverse complement strand
GCATAGGTGAAGAAGATCGCGTTGTAGAAGAAGGCCTGCGACAGCATCAACGCCAGCGCCACCATGCTGCGCTGGCGGTATTGCCCGAACAGCACCTGCGCGACGCGCCGCAGCGTCGGCCCGGTGCCGGGCGTGTACGCGACCGAGCCGACTGCGGCCGGCAGCGCGCCGTGCTGGCCGCGCACCTTCGCCTCGATGTCCTGCACGACGCGCTCCGCCTCGTCGGCGCGGCCATGCGCGATGAGCCAGCGCGGGCTCTCGGGCACGTCGCGCCGCACCAGCAGGATCGCGACGGCCAGCGCTGCGCCGAGCCCGAAGGCCGCGCGCCAGCCCCACACCGGCCCGAGCACGCGCGGGTCGAGCAGCACCAGGCTCAGCCCCGCGCCGAGTGCGGCGCCGAGCCAGAAGCTGCCGTTGATCGCGAGGTTCACGCGGCCACGCACGCGCGCCGGTATCAGCTCGTCGATGGCTGAGTTGATCGCCGCGTACTCGCCGCCGATGCCGACACCGGTCAGAAAGCGGCACGCTGCGAAGAAGGCGAAGCCCGGCGAGAACGCTGTAGCGAGCGATGCCACCGTGTACACCGCGAGCGTGATCAGAAAGAGCTTCTTGCGCCCGAGCCGGTCGGCCAGTCGTCCGAAGAACAGCGCGCCGACCACCGCGCCGCCGATGTAGAGCGAGCCGGCCGCGCCGATCTGCGAGGCGCTCAGCGCCAGCGTGTCGGGCCGCTCCAGCACGCCGCCGAGTGAGCCGACCAGCGTGACCTCGAGACCGTCGAGCACCCAGGCGATGCCCAGCGCGATCACCACGCGCCAGTGCCAGCGCGACCAGGGCAGGCGGTCGAGGCGGGCGGGGATGTCGGTGTGCAGCACGGTCATCGTGGACCGACTCTAGGCAGGTGCCGGGTGGTGGCGTTGTCGGCCGATCGCCCAATCCCGCCGCGACATCCGCCGCAGATGCGGACCGCGGAAGCGACCGTCGACGGCGGCCTGTCAGCGGCGTCGCAGCAGCAGGCTCAGGCCCATGATCCCGGTCGTCGCAAGCAGCACGACGAAGGCGGTGCTGGTGCCCGCCGCGCCGTCCATCGCCGCGAAAGCCAGTGGTGCAGCGGCGATGCCCGAATAGCCGAACAGCAGCGCGGCGCCAGTGACCGCGCCAGCCCGCTCGGGCCCCGCAATGCGCGATATCTCGGCCACCATCACGCCGTTCCAGCCGCTGGCGCTGACGCCGATCAGCGCGAACAGCAGCGCCAGCGCGACCGGTGGCGGTGTCGCCGGCCACAGGAACAGCACCAGCCCCGCCGCGCCCATCAACAGCCCGAGCCCGCCGAGCAGACGCGCGGTCGACACGCCGGGCCGTTGCGCCACGCGGCCCCACAGCAGGCGCCCGACCAGGCCGGCGGCCTGCATCAGCGCGACCCAGCCCGCGGCCACAGGCACGGGCAGTTGCCAGTGCCGTACCGCATGGCTCATCACGAAGAAGTTGAGGCAGACCTGGGTCGACATGTAGACCAGCATGGTCAGCGTGAGCAGGCGCAGCATCGGCGACGCTGCCAGCTCGGACAGTCCGCTGGCGCCGCGACGTGACGGCACGGCAAGCGTGTCCGCGGCACTTGCGCTCGCACTCGCACTGGCCGCGCCGGGCGCGGCGCCATCGCTGCGCACCAGCCCCAGGCACCACGCGCCCACTGCCAGCGCGAGCACCGCGACCAGCGCGAACGGCCAGGCCGCGTGCTGCACCAGCAGCAGCGGCAGCAGCAGCGAACCGGTGATGGCGCCGATCTGGTTGCCGGTCTGCCGCACCGAGAAGATCCAGGGCCGGCGCGCCAGCGGCGTGACGCGCGAGAGCACCGACGCGCTGGCGGGCGTCTCGGGTCCGAACGCGAAGCCCAGCAGGAACACGGCCGGCCAGAACGACCAGCGCGCCGGCCCGACGCCCAGCGCTTCCACCGCGAGGCACAGCATCGCGAGCATCACCGCGGCCATGCACAGACTCGCGAGCTGCAGGTCGCCGACACGGCGGATCAGCCAGCCGGCCGTGACCGACGACAGCGCGCCGACGCCGAACATCACGCTGCCCAGGATGCCGAGCGACTGCACGTCGACACCCAGTTGCGGCGCCAGCACCGACAGCGCGAAGGTGCCCATCGCGACCATCGCCTGCACGGCCATCATGGCCGGCAGCGTGCGCCTGATCGCGCCGCTCAAGGATGCGTCCGGCGGTCGAGCAGCCGTGCGATGGCGTCCGGCAGGCCGCGGTTCGGCTTGACCGGCGGCGGTGCGAAGCTGCCTGCGGTCGCCTTGCCGGGTTGCAGTGCAAACAGCGTTTCGGCATGGCGCACCGCGCTCGACACGCCGTCGACCACCGGCACCGGCAGCCGTCCGCGCAACGCACGTGCGAGCCCCGCGAGCGGCGCACCGGCCAGCACGATGACCTCGGCGCCGTCTTCCTTCACGGCGCGTTCGCACAGCAGGCGCAGCGCCTCTTCATGCTCGCCCTGCACGTTGCCGATGGCGAGCGGCTTGTCGAGTGCGCGGATGCTCGCGAGCCGGTCGATCAGCCCGTTGGCTTCGACCACTTCGCGGTACCAGGCCTGGATGCGCTGCGAGATCGCGACGATCGAGAAGCGATGGCCCAGCAGGCACGCGGTGGCGAGCGCCGATTCGGTCAGCCCGAGCACAGGTATCGGCAGTGCCTCGCGGATGCCCGCCAACCCCGGATCGCCGAAAGCCGCGACGATCACCGCGTCGTGGTCCGCATGGTGTTCGGCCGCGAGCTGTGCCGTTGCGTACGCGCCGATCAGCGCCTCGAAGCGGGTCTCGATGTAGGCCACGCCGAAGGCGGCGGTCTGCATCGTGATCTCGGTGCCGGGCGACGCACTGCGGCGCGCCTCGGCTTCGATCAGTGCGGTGACGCTGTCGGAGATGTTCGGGTTGATGACGAGCAGGCGCATGGCGGCCGAGCTTAGCGCCGCCGCGGCATCAGGGTCGGCAGCCCGCAGGCCAGCAGTTCGCCGCGACCCTTGTGCGCATGGAAGCTGCCGTCCCACACCACCTCGCCGCGGCTCAGCGTGACGCCGGGCCAGGCCTGCAGCGTCATGCCTTCGTACGGCGTGTAGTCGACTTCGTGGTGCAGCATCTCGTTCTTCAGCACGAACTCGCGCTCGTCCCAGATCACCAGGTCGGCATCGGCGCCGACCGCGATCGTGCCCTTGCGCGGATGCAGCCCGTAGGCCTTGGCCGGGCCGGTGGCGGTGAGTTCGACGAAGCGATGCGGCGTCATGCGACCGGCCAGCACGCCTTCGGACCACAGCAGCGCCATGCGCGTCTCGATGCCGGGAATGCCGTTCGGTATGTGGCGGAACGACACCTCTTCGCCGTCGGGCTTCTTGCCTTCGGGTGCGTCGTACTTGAAGGGCGCGTGGTCGGACGAGAACACCGTGAACAGCCCGTCGTTGAGTCCGTCCCAGATCACCTGCTGGTTGGCCTTGTCGCGCGGCGGCGGGCTGCAGACGCACTTCGCGCCCTTGTAGCTGTCGTCGATGCCGAGGTCTTCCGCAGTCAGGAAGAGGTATTGCGGGCAGGTTTCGGCGAACACGTTCAGGCCGTGCGCGCGCGCCCAGCGGATCTGCTCGACCGCCTCGCGGCCCGACACGTGGACGATCAGGATCGGCACGTCGACCAGCTCGGCCAACGCGATCGCGCGGTGCGTGGCCTCGCGTTCCACCAGCATCGGCCGCGCATGCGCATGGAAGCGCGGCGCGGTGCGGCCGGCGGCTTCGAGGCGCTTGGTCAGCCACTCGATGCAGTCGGCGTTCTCGGCATGCAGCATGGCCATCGCGCCATGCTCGCGCGCGACCGCGAGCACGTCGAGGATCTGGCCGTCGTCGAGCTTCATGTCGTCGTAGGTCATGTAGATCTTGAAGGACGTGAAGCCCTCGCGGATCAACGCCGGCAGTTCTTCCTGCAGCACGGTGGGCGTCGGGTCGCTCACGATCAGGTGGAAGGCGTAGTCGACGTGCGCCTTGCCGGCGGCACGGGCGCGGTAGTCCTCGACGGCCGCACGCAGCGACTGGCCTTTCTGCTGGGCGGCGAAGGGGATCACGGTGGTCGTGCCGCCGCAGGCCGCGGAGCGCGTGCCGGTGTCGAAGTCGTCGGCGTTGCGGGTCGGTGGCGCCATCGGCTGGTCGAGGTGGCAATGCGCGTCGACGCCGCCGGGCGTGACGGCACGGCCGGCCGCGTCGATCTCGCGCCGGCCGGCGGCCAGGCCGAGGCCGAGCTGGACGATGCGGCCGTCGACGATGCCGATGTCGCAGTGCATCTCGTCGGCGGCGGTGATGGCCCGCGCATTGCGGATGACGAGGTCGAAGGAAGAGGTCATGAGGGAGACGAGTTGAAGGGTGAAGGTGCGTGCGGCGGATTCATCCGCGCACTTGTCGGCGTCGTTCTCAACGGATGCGCTTGCTGATGCCGGCCAGGCGTTCCATCAGCACCATGAGCAGCAGCGTGACGAGCACCATCAGGCTGGACACCGCGGCGATGCTCACGTCGAGCCGGCCTTCGAGGTCCTGCCACATGCGGATCGGCAGCATGTCGGTGGACGCGTCGCGCAGGAACAGCGACACCGGCACGTTGTCGAAGGACGACATGAAGCTGATGAAGGCGCCCGCGGCCACGCCCGGCGCGATCAGCGGCAGCGTGACGCGGCGGAAGGTGTAGATGCGGTTCGCGCCCAGGCTGGCCGAGCTTTCGAGCAGCGCGGGCGGCAACTGCGACAGCGCGGCGACCGTCGTGCGGATGACGTAGGGCACGCCGACGACCGTGTGGCCGATGACCAGTGTCCACAGCGACAGCTGAATGCCGATGCGCGAGAAGTAGATGAGCGACGCCAGGCCGAAGGCCAGCGCGGGCAGGATCAGCGGCGACATGAAGAAGGAGTCGAGCACGCGCGCCATGGTCTTCTCGGAGCGCGCGATGGCCATCGCGGCGCCGACGCCGAGCACGACGGCGAGCAGCGTCGACGCGCTGGCCACCTTCAGGCTGTTGAGTGCGGCGTACTGCAGCTGGAAGGCATCGGGCAGCGACGCATACCAGCGGAACGAGTAGCCCGGTGGCGGGAACTTGAGCGAGAAGCCGTTGGTGAAGGACAGCACGATCACGATGACCGTGGGCGCGAGCAGCAGCAGCGTGGCGATGGCGGCGATGCCGCCCAGTACCGTGGTCAACGCGATGGTCGAGGCTTCCTGTTTGCGTCCGGCGCTCATGTGGGTTCTCCGTGCTTGTCTTGGCGCTGCTTGTGTTCGGGGAGG
>JAZKDL010000449.1:0-6663 GCA_040387575.1 Pseudomonadota bacterium | reverse complement strand
CGGCAAGCCCTAAAATCGAGGGCTTTCCACCTCATTTCCTGCACGGGTGCGCCGACACCGGCGCCGGGCCTTTTCCAAATGACGATTACCGAATCCCTCAGCTGTACCGCGGTCGCGACCAAGGCCAACGTGTATTTCGACGGCAAGTGCGTGAGCCATGGCCTCACCCAGGCCGATGGCACCAAGAAGTCGGTCGGCGTGATCTTGCCGGCCACCCTCACCTTCAGCACCGGCGCTCCGGAAATCATGGAATGCGTGTCCGGACGCTGCGAATACCAGCTGACCGGCACCACGGAATGGATCGCCTCGGGCCCCGGCGAGAAGTTCAGCGTACCCGGCAATTCGAGCTTCCAGATTCGCGTCGAAGGCGAGCCCTACAGCTACATCTGCCATTTCGGCTGAACGGGAAACGCGACATGTCGACCATCCTCCAACACGTACCCGCCGGCCAGAAGGTCGGCATCGCCTTCTCCGGCGGCCTCGACACCAGCGCAGCGCTGCACTGGATGAAGGGCAAGGGAGCGATTCCCTACGCGTACACCGCGAATCTCGGCCAGCCCGACGAGCCCGATTACGACGAGATCCCGCGCAAGGCCATGCAGTACGGCGCCGAGAAGGCCCGGCTGATCGACTGCCGCAGCCAGCTCGCGTCCGAAGGCATCGCCGCCCTGCAGGCCGGCGCGTTCCATGTGACCACGGCGGGCGTGACCTACTTCAACACCACTCCGCTCGGCCGCGCGGTGACGGGCACGATGCTCGTGAGCGCCATGAAGGAAGACGACGTTCACATCTGGGGCGACGGCAGCACCTACAAGGGCAACGACATCGAGCGTTTCTACCGTTACGGCCTATTGACCAATCCGGCGCTGAAGATTTACAAGCCCTGGCTCGACCAGCTGTTCATCGACGAGCTCGGCGGTCGCGCCGAGATGTCGGCGTTCATGACGGCTGCCGGCTTCGGCTACAAGATGTCGGCGGAGAAGGCCTATTCGACCGACTCCAACATGCTCGGCGCCACGCACGAAGCCAAGGACCTCGAACACCTCGACAGCGGCATCAAGATCGTGAACCCGATCATGGGCGTCGCATTCTGGAAGGACGAAGTCGAAGTCAAGCGAGAAGAAGTCTCGGTCCGCTTCGAAGAAGGCCGCCCGGTCGCCCTCAACGGTGTGCGCTTCGACAACCTGGTCGATCTGATCCTCGAGGCCAACCGCATCGGTGGCCGCCACGGTTTGGGCATGAGCGACCAGATCGAAAACCGCATCATCGAAGCCAAGAGCCGCGGCATCTACGAAGCGCCCGGCCTCGCGCTGCTGTTCATCGCCTACGAGCGCCTCGTCACCGGCATCCACAACGAGGACACGATCGAGCAGTACCGCGACAACGGCCGCAAGCTGGGTCGCCTGCTCTACCAGGGCCGCTGGTTCGATCCGCAGGCCATCATGCTGCGCGAAACCGCCCAGCGCTGGGTGGCGCGCGCGATCACTGGCGAAGTCACCGTCGAGCTGCGTCGCGGCAACGACTACTCGATCCTGAACACGGTGTCGGCCAACCTGACCTACAAGCCCGAGCGGCTGAGCATGGAAAAGGTCGAAGGCGCGTTCACGCCGCTCGACCGCATCGGCCAACTCACGATGCGCAACCTCGACATCATCGACACGCGCGACAAGCTGGCGATCTACACGAAGACCGGTCTGCTGCAAGTGGGCGACGGCGCTTCGGTACCCAAGCTGACGAACGACGGCGACGCGTAAGCACGCGCTCCGGCGCACACCTGAAAGGAAGCCACCTGCGGGTGGCTCTTTTTTATTGCCGTCTCGTGGTCGAGGGCCGCACCGGCAACTGCGCATCGACCACCACGATCACCGCACGCGCTTTGCCGTCGGCAGATCCGGGCAAGCTCCGTGCACGAGCGGTCAATCGCCTCCCCCACCGCCGCCGCATCCACCACCGCCACAACTCGATCCGCTATCACTGCTGCTGCCGCTGTCACTGTCGGTCGCGCCGCCTTCGCCGCTGCCCGATTCACTGCCACCGAAACCGCACGAGTCGCCCGGGCTTGAATCCGAACTGGAATCGCTGAAGCTGCTGCCGCAATGCGCGCCCGAACTCGCCGCACGGTCGATGTCGCCGCAGTCGGGCACGTAGGTGAAACCGCCCGCGATGGCGAACTTGGCATCGAGCGCGAACAGCAGCGGCAGGCGGCTGGGCTGGCGGGGGTCGATGCTCTCCTCTTTGCAGGCCCAGTACCAGGTACGGCGCAGGCCGTCGTTGCGCTTTGCGCTGCGCCCGAGCACTTCGGCCGGCGTGTGATGCAACATGCCGCCGAAGGCGTAGCGGCACCACTGCTGATAAGCCTGCGTATGCAGGATGAATTCGTGCCAGACGGCATCGACCAATTTGGACGGCATGCCGACGAATTGCCGTTGGCTACGCAGGTGTGCCATGAAGAACTGCCGCAGGCCGCGGACCACCAACTCGGTATCGCGCGGCTGCAGTTGCGGATAGATGTCGCGCAGTTTCTCGAGGAGAAAAGGCGGCAGGCGCGCCTCGCGAACGAACTGTCGACGCGCACTTTGCTGCCAGGCCTTGAGCGCACCGTTGAGCACCACACCAACCACGAGCGCCGCAACCACGATGCCAGCAGTGCGCCAATAGAGCGCGGCGCCGGCGAGAGCCACCCACAGCAACCGTCGCCCCCACGCCAGCGCATCGATGCGGCGGCGGAAGTTGAGCTGCGACAGCGCCGTCACACGACCACCGGCTCCGGCTCCAACCGGATGCCGAAGCGCTCGTACACGCTGGTCTGGATTGCCTTGGCGAGCGTCATCACCTCGCCGCCGGTGACCGGATCTTCGCGGCCGCCGCGGTTGACGAGCACCAGCGCCTGGCGCTCGTAGACGCCCGCATTGCCCACCGATTTGCCTTTCCAGCCGCAGGCGTCGATCAGCCAGCCGGCTGCCAGCTTGATGCTGCCGTCGTCCATCGGGTAGTGCACGATCTTCGGATCGCGCGCGATGATGTCGGCGCACTGCTCCGGCGTGACGGTCGGGTTCTTGAAGAAGCTGCCGGCGTTGCCGAGCACGCGCCAGTCGGGCAGCTTGGCGCGGCGGATCGCGCAGACCCAGTCGAAGATGTCGCGCGCGTCGGGCGTGAAGTTGCCCGTCTCTTCCATCTTGCGTTCCAGATCGAGATAGCCGACGACCGCCTTCCAAGGCTTGGGCAGGCGGAAGCGCACGCGCGTGATCAGCGCGCGACCCGCCAGCCCGAAATCGTTGACGCTACCGGCGACATGCTTGAACACCGAATCGCGGTAACCGAAGGCGCATTGCGCCGCATCGAGCGTGAAGCTGCGTCCGGTCTCGAGATCGATCGCATCGAGCGACTCGAAGCGATCCTGAAGCTCGACGCCATAGGCGCCGATGTTCTGCACCGGCGCACCGCCGACGGTGCCGGGAATCAACGCCAGGTTTTCGAGGCCGGGAAAGCCGTTCTCGACCATCCACTGCACGGTCTCGCTCCAGTTCTCGCCAGCGCCGGCCTCGACGATCCAGGCACGGGAGGTTTCTTCGACCAGCCGGCGGCCCTTGATTTCGACCTTCAGTACCAGCGGCTTGACGTCGCCGGTCAGCACGATGTTGCTGCCGCCGCCGAGCACGAACCTGGGCTGGCCTGCCCACTGCGAATCGGCCAGCAGCGCGGCCACATCGGCCTCGCTGGCGATGCGCACGAGCTGCTGTGCGCGTGCGACGATGCCAAAGCTGTTGTACGGCTGCAGCGGGACGTTGGACTCCATGATCATGGGAGAATTGTCGCACTCACGTCGAGCTGCGCGGTACCTCCGGCTGCAGTCTCACATCCGTTCCATGCCTCCCGACACGGGACGCATCCGCCTCCGACGAGGCGCATCTCCAGGAGACCCTAAATGCCATCTTTCGACACCGTCTGCGAACCCGATATGCCCGAAGTCAAGAACGCCGTGGAGAACACCTCCAAGGAAATCGGCACGCGTTTCGACTTCAAGGGCACGGCTGCGTCCGTGGAGCTGAAGGACAAGGAAATCACGATGATCGGCGACGCTGAATTCCAGCTCGTGCAGATCGAAGACATCCTGCGCAACAAGCTGACCAAGCGCAGCGTCGACGTGCGCTTTCTCGACAAGGGCGACGTCCAGAAGATCGGCGGCGACAAGGTCAAGCAGGTGATCAAGGTCAAGAGCGGCATCGAAAGCGAGCAGGCCAAGAAGATCACCCGCCTGCTCAAGGACAGCAAGATGAAGGTGCAGGCCGCTATTCAGGGCGATGCCGTGCGCGTGACCGGCGCCAAGCGCGACGAACTGCAGGCCGCGATGGCACTCATCCGCAAGGACGTGCCCGACATGCCGCTGAGCTTCAACAACTTTCGCGACTAATCCGTCGCCGCGTCAGGCTCCGGCGCGACGCTTTGTCGACGACCGCGGCGCCGTGATGCGCGCCGCACGCCGCGCTCAGGCCTGCGCGGCGGTCACGACCACTTCGATCTTGTAGGCCGGATTGGCGAGTTTCGCCTCGACGGTCGCGCGTGGTGGCGTGTTACCGGCCGGAATCCACGCATCCCACACCTCGTTCATCGCGGTGATGTCCTGGATGTCGGTCAGGAAAATCTGCGTCATCAGGATGCGTGACTTGTCGCTGCCGGCCTCGGCCAGCAGCCTGTCGATCATGCCGAGCACCTCCGCGGTCTGGCCGCGGATGTCGAGCGTGGCATCGTCGGGCACCTGGCCTGCGAGATACACGGTGCCGTTGTGCACGGCGGTCTCGCTCAGGCGCGCGCCGACGTGGAAGCGTTTGAATTCAGCCATGTTCAATCCTCAAGCTTTCTTTTTCGAGCCCAGCCTGGACTCGGTGCCCGCCGCAAGGCGGCGGATGTTTTCACGGTGCCGCCAGATCAGCAGCAGGCTGATCACGATCAGCGCGACCAGCGTGGTGCGGTCGAGTTGCCAGACGATGTTGCCGCCCAGCAGGTAATAGGCCGGCGCGAAGAAAGCCGCGACGATCGACGCCAACGACGAATAGCGGAAGAAGACGGCAATGAGCAGCCAGGTCACGCCGGTGGCGAGCCCCAGCAGCCAGGCGATGCCGAGCAGCGCGCCTGCGGCGGTCGCCACGCCCTTGCCGCCGCGAAAGCCGAAGAACACCGGATACAGATGGCCCAGAAAGGCCGCCAAACCTGCGATGGCGGCAACGCCGGGCTCCATGCCGAAATCGGCGCCAACCTGTCGCACGACGAACACCGGCAGCCAGCCTTTCAGTGCATCGAGCAAGAGCGTCGCCAACGCGGCTTTCTTGTTGCCCGAACGCAGCACGTTGGTCGCGCCCGGGTTGCCGCTGCCATAGCTGCGCGGATCGGCCATGCCGAGGAATTTGCTCACGATCACCGCGAAAGACAGCGAACCCACGAGATAGGACAACACGATCGCGACGACCGATGGAAGATGAAAGCTCAACGCGCGCTCCGCCCGGAAAAAAGGTCGCTCATTCTGCCAGCGCGCACTGCACCGGCTTGGCGCCGAGCAGTGCGACACAGACCTGCGGATCGATGCCGACGAGATAGCCGCGCCGGCCCCCATTGATCAGGATGCGCGGTAGCTCGAGGACCGTCGATTCGATGTAGACCGGCATCGTCCGACGCACGCCGAACGGCGACGTACCACCGACCAGGTATCCGCTGTGCCGATTGGCCACCTCCGGTTTGCAGGGCTCGATCGACTTGGCGCCAATTTGCCGCGCCAAGTTCTTGGTGGACACCGTGCGGTTGCCGTGCATCAGGACGAGCAGCGGCTTGGCGTCCTGGTCCTGCATCACCAGCGTCTTCACCACCATGAACGGGTCGAAGCCCAGCACGGCTGCGCTGTGCTGCGCGCCGCCGTGCTCCAGATATTCGTAGGGGTGTTCGGTGAAGATCACCCCGTTGGTGCGCAGCAACTGTGTCGCCGGTGTCTCCGACACATGCGCCTTCTTGGCCGCCATCTACACCCCGAGACCGGTCAATTGGCCGGGTCGCGGATGTCCCAGCGGATCTTGTCGATCGCCGCCAGCAGTTCCGGCGACAGCGTCGTGCCCCAGGCATTCAGGTCCTCATCGAGCTGAGCGACCGAGGTCACGCCGATGATCGTGCTGGCGACCTGCCACTTCGTGTAGCAGAACGCGAGCGCCAGCTGCGTCGGCGTCAGGCCGTGCTCGCGGGCCAGCGCGTTGTAGAGGCGCGCCGCCCTCAGTGCATCCGGACGTCCCCAGCGCTGCTTGCGCACCGACTCGTAGCTGGAAATGCGCGCGCCCTTCGGCGCGTCCGGGCCATCGACACCGCTCTGGTCGTACTTGCCGGTCAACAGACCGAAGGCCAGTGGGGAATAGGCCAGCAAAGACACGCCGAGCCGGTGCATGGTTTCGTCCAGGCCGTTCTCGGCACCGCGGCTGATCAGGCAATAGACGTTCTGTACCGTCGCGACACGCGGAAGCTTGTGCTGCTCGGCCAGCCGGACGAACTCATGCACGCCGTAGGGCGTCTCGTTCGACAAGCCGATGTAGCGGACCTTGCCGGCCTTGACCAGGCCGCTGAACGCTTCGAGTTGCTCGTGGATCGAGGTGACCGACGTCTCTTTTTCCGGGTCGTAGTACAGGTTGC
>JAZKDL010000448.1:1685-3567 GCA_040387575.1 Pseudomonadota bacterium | reverse complement strand
CAGGAGACATCCCATGATCGGCATTCATCCCGACAACCAGGTCCCCGAACTCGCGGACTACAACGTCTACACGAGCGACCCGGTGCTGCGCCGCGCCGTCGCGCGTGGCGGCGCCGACTGGCACGACGCCGAGCTCGCACGTCAGGGCGCGGTCTATGGCGCCGAGGCCACGCTGCGCGCCGCCGAGGACGCGAACCGCCACGAGCCCGAGCTGCACACGCATTCGCGCATCGGCGAGCGCATCGATGCCGTCGGCTTCCATCCGGCCTGGCACACGATGATGGCCATGGCGCGCGGCAACGGCATCGCCAACCTGCCCTTCTTCGACGAGCGCCCGTCGGCCTGGGTCGCGCATGCGGCTTCGCACTACATGCATTGCCAGATCGAGTCCGGCTCGAGCTGCCCGACGACGATGACCAAGGCCTGCATTCCGGTGCTGCGGCGCAACCCGGCGCTGTACGCGGCGGTGGCCGACAAGCTCGCGTCGAACGTGCACGACCCGCGCGACCTGCCGCTCGAACGGAAGACCTCGATGACGGTCGGCATGGGCATGACCGAGAAGCAGGGTGGCAGCGACGTGCGCACCAACACCACGCTGGCGGTGCCGGCGGGCAGCGGGCCGTGGGGCGACGAGTATTTGCTGACCGGCCACAAGTGGTTCTTCTCGGCGCCGATGTGCGACGCGCATCTGGTGCTGGCGCGCACCGACGAGCGCGGGCCGTCGTGCTTCTACGTGCCACGCTGGCGGCCGGACGGCAGCAAGAACCCGATCCACATCCAGCGGCTGAAGGACAAGGTCGGCAACCGCTCCAACGCCAGCAGCGAGGTCGAGTTCCACGAAGCCTGGGGCGTGCGCGTGGGCGACGAAGGCCGCGGCATCCCGACCATCATCGAGATGGCGACGTACACGCGGCTCGACTGCGCGCTGTCCAGCGCCGGCTTCATCCGCCAGGCCTTTGCGCAGGCGCTGCATTACGCGCGCAACCGGCAGGCCTTCGGCCGGCTGCTGGTCGATCAGCCGCTGATGACGGAGCTGCTTGCCGACCTCGCGCTCGAATCCGAAAGCGCGACCCTGCTGGCGATGGAACTCGCCAGCCGCTTCGGCTCCGACGCGCCGATCGACACCGCCTGGCGCCGGCTGATCACGCCGGCCGCCAAGTTCTGGAACTGCAAGCGCGCGGTGTCGATTTCCGGCGAGGCGATGGAAGTTTTCGGCGGCAACGGCTATGTCGAGGAGTCGCCGATGGGCCGGCTCTATCGCGAGGCGCCCGTGAATTCGATCTGGGAAGGCTCGGGCAACGTGATGTGCCTGGACGTGCTGCGCGCCATCGCCCGCAACCCGGACGACGCCCGCCTGGTGTTCGGCGAGCTGCAGCAGATCGCCTCGCAAGACGCGCGCGTGCTCGCGCAGCTCCAGCAGCTGAGCCGCATGGCCGACTTGCCGCCGGCCGAGCTGGAGCGCCAGGCGCGCCGCTTCACGCAGAAGCTGGCACTCACGACGCAGGCCTGCCTGATGCTCGCGCACGCCAGCGCCGAGGCGGCGGATGCCTTCATCGCCAGCCGTTTCGATTCCGACTGGGGCGCGGTCGGCGGCATCACGTCGGGCACGGCCAACCCGGCGGCGCTGTTGCGCGCGGCCTGGGTCTGAGGTGCGATCGGCAATCGTCCGGACCGCCTGCGGAACTCACGCGGATACGCGTGCTCCCACAGAGCCAGGAGCAGACACCATGAAGATCGCCATCGCCACCTTGTTCGCCATCGTCACCGGCCTGTTCGCGGGCTGCGCGTCGTCGCCCTCGTCATCGACCGCGACGAACGACGGCACCATCCAGCGCGGCAGCGGCGTCACCGTGTTCGGCACCATCGACGCGGGTGTCAGCCG
>JAZKDL010000448.1:0-1585 GCA_040387575.1 Pseudomonadota bacterium | reverse complement strand
TCCAGCGCGGCAGCGGCGTCACCGTGTTCGGCACCATCGACGCGGGTGTCAGCCGGTACGAGAAGAAGTAGGAAACGCGACGCTGCACAACAGCAGCGTGCGCTCGCAAGCAACGGTCGGCGCTCGTGCTCAGCGCCGCAACAGCGCCTGCCGCAGCATCCGCGCCGCACGGTCGCGGATCTTGCCCGGCGTGCCGCGGTGCGGCCGCGCGGGCTGCACGCGCGCCGCCGTGCAGGCCTGCAGGAAGTCGTCGAGGATCGCCGTGTCGTCGACCGTGCTGATCGTGCTGCTGCGGCGATGGAACTCCGGATGCCACTGGGTGGCTGCGATGTAGCCATGGCCGGCGCGGCTTTCCACGCCGTGCCCGTCGTGATGCACGCGGCGGATCGCTTCCGGCACGCGGTCAGGGTAGCTCCAGGCCTCGATTTCGAAACCCGGCGCCAAATCCTTGATGCCCTGGTGATGGATGCTGTTGACCCGCGCATGCTGCACGCCGGGGTACATCGTCGAGAGCTTCGTGCCCTCGACCAGCACGATGTCGTGGAAGTTCTGGTCGTAGCTCACCGGGTCGCGATGCTGCAGCGCGTTCGGGTGCTGCGTCTCGATGTCCTGGAACAGCGTGCCGCCGAAGGCCACGTTGATCAGCTGCAGCCCGCGGCAGACGCCGAAGATCGGCTTGCCGGCCTGCTCGAAGGCCTCGACCAGCGCGAGGTCGTACAGATCGCGGATCCGGTCGCCGACCCAGGCCTCGCGCAGCGGCTCCTCGCCATAGCTGCCGGGCCAGACGTCGGCGCCGCCGTGCATCACCACGCCGTCCAGCCACTCCGCATAGTGCGACAGCTTGGTGTCGCCGCGCGCCGTCTCGCCGGTCGGGCAGGGCACCATGACGACCATCGCGCCGGCCGACATCAGCCAGTGGGCGATCGACTGCTCGACATACTGCAACGTCTTGTTGGTGAACAGCGACCGCGTCGGGTCGGCGTGCTGGAAACAGGCGGAAAGGCCGATCTTGAGGCGGCCGGCAACGGTGGTGGACATGGCGAACGGGCGTTGCTGAACAGGAATTCATTGTGCAGCGCCGACGCTCGCCGCCCGGGTCGGACGGGACGCCAAGACGGCCAAACCGACGCAAGAGGCGCCGGCTGGCTATAATCTATGGTTCGTTTCGATATGCCACGACGAGAGCACCACAGCACTTCGTCATGCCGCCGAGCCGCCGGTCGCGTTTGCCGCCGCACCGCCAGGCCGGCTTTCACAGTGTGTTGGGGCGCCATTTCAGGCGCCCAGATTGCCACTACTGCCTTCGTTCCTGTTGAAGCGAATAGCGCGTCCGCCGCGCCGTTCAGGACGGCGAACGCCCATTTTCAATTTTTTGGCGCCTCGCACAGGGCGGACGCCGATGATTTCAACGACAACTGCACAAGGGTAATACATACATGGCCAAGGAAGAACTGATCGAAATGAACGGCGCGGTGACCGAAGTCCTGCCTGACTCGCGCTATCGCGTCACGCTCGACAACGGGCATCAACTGATCGCCTACAGCGGCGGCAAGATGCGCAAGCACCACATCCGCATCCTGGCGGG
>JAZKDL010000447.1:26193-33094 GCA_040387575.1 Pseudomonadota bacterium | reverse complement strand
CATGGCGTCATTCTCCATCCGGCCGCCTGAGCCAGAGTCCGATTCCTCCGGACTTAGGCCACGGTATCGAACACGCCTCTGCGAAGCGTCAGGGCAACGTCGAAGAATGAAGCAAGCACCCGGCTCTCACGCCTGACCTGCAGGCAATAGAGATAGGTCTGTGTCACCGCAGGATCGCCTTCGATCCGAACCACGCAAAGGCGCGTGTCCGGAATGAACTCGGCCTCGGAAACCGCGCCGATGCCGATGCCGCGGGCAGCCGCTTCGCGGATCGCCTCGCGGCTGCCGATCTCCATCGCGACCCTGGGCCGGACGCCCGCGCGCTGCAATGCCTCGTCGAGCGCGCGCCGCGTGCTCGACCCGCTCTCGCGCTGGAGCATCGACTGTCCATGCAGCTCCTCCAGCCGGATCTGCCCGCGCTTCGCGAATGGATGGTCGCGGCTCACGAACAGGATCAGCGCATGCCGCGCGTAAGGCGTCGCGCTGAAACCCGGCGCCTCGTGAAACCGGGCCAGCACACCGATGTCGACGGCGTATTCCTCGAGGTCCTTGAACACGGAAGACGAATTGCCCATGCGGATCGAAACGTCGAGACGCGGGTAGCGCTTGCGATAGGCATCGACCATCTCGATGACGTGGAAAGGCCCGACGGCGCCGAGCCGCAATTCGCCGGACTGAAGGTCGCCACTGTCGTGCAGCAGGTTCCATGAATCCAGTTCGAGCGAGGCGATCTGGCGCGCGATGGGAAGCAGGCGTTCCCCCACGCTGGTGAGTTCGATGCGATGGCCCTGGCGATGAAAGAGCACGACCTTGTGTTGTCGCTCGAGCGCCTGGACCTGCGTCGTCAGTGTCGGCTGGCTCAGTCCGACGGCGCGCGCGGCGGCACTGAAGCTCCCATGTTGGGCAACGGCGAGAAAGGCGCGGAGTTTGGCTGCTGACATCCATAGATTGTTTGAATGGAACGATGACAAATCCGTGATCGTCTTGATATCGCGCTGTCATATGGCTTTCTTAACCTTGCGCCAGATACCCGGCCAATCAGTCGCCAATCAGTTCCCAGTCACCCATTCATCACGTCAGAGAACCACACCATGACCACCCTCTTTCGCCTTCGCCGCAACCTGATCGCCCTGGCACTTTCCGCAGTTTCCTCAGTGGCCGCCCTGCCGGCCCTGGCGGCACAGCCACTCACCATCGGCCTGATTCCGGCCGAGGATTCGCAAGCCATGATCGAGAGCAGCCGGCAGGTGCTCGACAGCCTGCAACAGCAGCTGGGCATGCAGGTCAAGCCCTTCGTCGCCACCGACTACAACGGCGTGATCGAGGCGCTCCGCTCCAAGAAACTCGACGTCGCCTACCTCGGCCCGTTCTCCTATGTACTCGCCAGCTCGGTTGCCGACGTGGAAGCCTTCGCTGTCGCCGTCACCAAGAAGACGGGCCAGAGCGCCTACAAGAGCGTGATCATCGCGCGCAAGGACAGCGGCATCGCCAAGACGCCCGACCTGAAGGGACGCACCTTCGCCTTCGTCGACCCGACCTCCGCCTCGGGCCACCTGTTCCCCAAGGCCGGACTGTTGCAGGCCGGCTACGACCCGGAAGCCTTCTTCGGCCGGGTCATCTTCTCGGGCTCGCACGACGCCAGCATCCTGGCTGTGGCCAACAAGAAGGTCGACGCCGCCGCCGTGGCCGACCGCATCCTCGCCAGCGCCATCGCCAAGGGCCAGGTCAAGCAGGACGAGCTCGAGATCGTCTGGTCGTCGAACCCGATTCCCGAATCGCCGATGGTCTGGCGCAAGGACCTCGATCCGGCACTGAAGGCCAGGATTGCACAGGCGCTGGCCAACGTGAAGGATCTTCCCTGGGGCGACCAGGGCGTGCTCAACGGCTTCCAGCCGACCAACGACGCGGCCTACAACGTCGTTCGCGATACCGCCAAGGTGCTCAAGCTCGACCTGCGGAGCATGAAGTGATCCGCATCCGGCAACTCACCAAGCGGTACGGCGACAACGCCGTGCTGCGCGGCGTGGACATGGATGCCGCGCCCGGTGAGTTCGTGGTCGTCCTTGGCGAGTCGGGCGCCGGCAAGTCGACCTTGCTTCGATGCGTGAATCGCCTGGCGGTTGCCGATGGCGGTGAGCTGACCGTCGACGGCATGGACGCGATCCGGTGTGCGGACACCCGGGCGCTGCGCCGGCGCGTGGCGATGATCTTCCAGCACCACAACGTGGTGCCGCGGTTGAGCGCACTGAAGAATGTGTTGACCGGACGTCTGGGCGCCGTGTCGACACTGGCCTCGGTGATGCATTTCTTCAGCCGCGACGACATCGCGCTGGCGCATGAATGCCTGGGTCGCGTCGGCCTTGCACACAAGGCGCATGAGCGGACGGACTCGCTGTCCGGCGGCCAGATGCAGCGTGTCGGCATTGCGCGTGCGCTGGCGCAACGGCCGCGGGTGATCCTCGCGGACGAGCCGGTCGCGAGCCTCGATCCGCAGACATCGCGCAAGGTGTTGCAGTACCTGCACGACGCGTCGCGCGACCTCGGGATCACGGTGCTGTGCAACCTGCACCAGGTCGACTACGCGCGCGAATTTGCCGACCGCATCGTCGGGCTCGCGCAAGGCCGCGTCGTCTTCGATGGCACGCCCCAGGCCATGGGCCCGGACGACATCGATCGCATCTACGCGCCACAGCCGGTGGTCGATCGAAAAGACACGGCCGGCCCCGCCGCGCTGTCGAGGCCGCTGCTGGCCGGCACAGGAGGATGAACATGAAGAACGCTTCGACCCGACTCGCCTGGACCGGTCCGCTGCCGGAAGGCCGCCGCAGCTGGTTCAATCTGCTCATCGGTCTCTGCATCGTGGGCTGGGCACTGCAATGGAGCGCCGACGGTGCGCAACTGAGCTGGTCCGAACTCGCAGGCGGCCTGCCCCAGATCCTCGACTTTCTCGGTCGCACGCTGCCGCCCGACCTTCGCATCCTGGAGCGGCTCCTGGCACCCGCGCTCGAGACCATCCAGATCGCCGTGTGGGGCACCTTGCTGGCCGTGCTGCCAGCCATCCCGCTGTCGTTCCTCGCGGCCCGCAACCTGCAGAGCAACCGATGGGTGTATCAAAGCACGCGGCAGGCATTGAACGTGGTGCGCAGCATCAACGAATTGATCCTCGCGCTGGTGTTCGTATCGGCCGTCGGCCTCGGCCCCTTCCCTGGCGTGCTGGCCCTGGCGCTGCATGGCGCGGGCATGCTGGGCAAGTTCTTCGCCGATGCCATCGAAGAGATCGACCAGGGCCCGCTCGAAGCCCTGCGCGCGACAGGTGCCCGCCCGTTGCAGGTCGTCGTCTTCGGCGTGCTGCCGCAGGTGATCACCGCGTGGATCGCGGTAGTGCTGTACCGCTTCGAGGTCAACCTGCGCTCGGCGACGGTGCTGGGCATGGTCGGCGCAGGCGGTCTCGGCTTCGAACTGGTCAGCAGCCTGAAGCTGTTCCGCTACCCCGAGACGGCGACCTGCATCATCGTCATCACCGTGATGGTGATCGTCGCGGACACGCTGTCGAGCCACTTGCGCCATCGCATCCAGCACAGCGGCCGGCATTGACCCCTCGCGGCGCCTGCGCGCCGCAACCACCCATCCCCTCTTCAGCTCCGATCGGCGCAACCGCGCCGCGGCGCGAGCTTTGCCCGAACGAACCATGTGGACCTATTACAACCCCGTCGATGTGCATGCCGGCTGCGGCTCGCTGCAGGCGCTGCCCCGGCTGGTCGGCGCGCGGAGCGCCATCCTGATCACGTTTCCGGAAGCCGCGGGCCTCGGCCTGGTCGATAGAGTCCGCGGCCTGCTGGGCGACCGGCTCGCCGCCGTCGAAACCGGTGTGCTGCCCAATCCCGATGTGGCCTGGCTGGCGCCGATGTACGAGCGGCTGTGGCGGGAGCACGCGGACGTCGACTGCGTCATCGCGCTCGGCGGCGGCAGCGTCATCGACTGCGCGAAGGTGATGCTCACCCGTGCCATCACGGGCGAATTCGGCGAGCTGCTCGGCCTGATGGAAGGCGTGCCACCCGGCGCCGCCTCGGCCGGCCGGCATCGAAGCCTGATCGCCGTTCCGACGACCGCCGGCACCGGCAGCGAAGTGACGCCATGGGCCACGGTGTGGGACCAGGCCAACGCACGCAAGCTGTCGCTTCACCTGCCGTGGACCTGGCCTGAAGCCGCCATCGTGGACGCCGATCTGATGATCAGCCTGCCGCATGCGGCCACTCTGGCGAGCGGCCTGGACGCGCTCTCGCATGCGCTGGAATCGCTCTGGAACGTACACCGCAATCCGGTGTCCGCCAGCCTGGCCGTCAGCGCCGCGCGCAGCATCGTCGCAACGCTGCCGCAGCTGCTGGCGGCGCCGGAACGGACCGATCTGCGCGAGCGCCTCGCCACGGCTGCACTGCAGGCTGGCCTGGCGTTTTCAAACACGCGGACCGCGCTGGCGCATTCGTTGTCCTATGACATCACGCTGCGCCAGGGCACGCCGCACGGCATCGCGTGTTCGTTCAGCCTGCCCCGGATCATGCGGCTGGCGGCGGGACGCGATCCCGTGCTGGATGCGTTGCTGCTGTCGGTATTCGATGTGGCGCATGTCGAGGAAGCCGCCATGGTCCTGGCCGGCTTCCTCGAAGGGCTCGGCGTGAGCGTGGACCCGCTGAACTACGGCATTGCCGAGTCGGACTGGAGCGATCGCGTCCAGCAGGCGCTGGCAGGTGCGCGCGGTCGGAACTTCATTGCCGCCGCCTGAACGCTCGCCTTCCAGCTCGCCTTCCTATTTCCTCCAGTTCCCCCGCTTCATTCACACAAATTCATGAACACACTTCCGACGCCAAGCCTGCCGCCCGCACATCGCCTGCAGGCCGTGATATTCGACTGGGCCGGCACCCTCGTCGACCATGGCTCGCTCGCGCCCACGCAGATCTTCGTGGAGGCTTTCGCGAGCTTCGGCATCCAGGTCTCGCTGGCGCAGGCGCGCGGCCCGATGGGCCTGTCCAAGCGCGACCACATTCGCACGCTGTTGAACGAACCATCGATCCTCGCCCAATGGCAGGCGTGCTTCGGCGCCCCCCCTGGCGAGCGCGACATCGACGCCCTGTACGAGCGCTTCATGCCGATGCAGATAGACAAGGTCGGCGCCTATTCGGCACCGATCGCCGGCGCGGTCGAAACGCTCGCCTGGCTCAGGGCGCAGGGGCTGAAGATCGGTTCCTGCTCCGGCTATCCGCGACAGGTGCTGGACGTGCTGCTGCCGCTGGCCGCGGCGTCCGGCATCGCTCCCGACCATGTGGTTGCAGGCGACGAGCTTGCCGCCGGCGGACGTCCCGGCCCGTACATGGCGCTGGCGAATGTGCTCGCGCTGAAGGTGAGCGATGTGCGTGCCTGCGTCAAGGTCGACGACACGACGCCCGGCATCGAGGAAGGTCGCAATGCCGGCATGTGGTGCGTCGGCCTCACGCTGTCCGGCAACGAGGTGGGCCTGACGCAGGCTGCGCTCGAAGCGCTGGCACCGAGCGAGGTCGATGCGCTCCGGCAGGCTGCTGCGACACGCCTGCGCGCTGCCGGTGCGCACTTCGTGATCGACAGCGTTGCGGACTTGCCGCAGATCATCCAAGAGATCGAACAGCTCTGCCGGTAGCGCGGATGCCGATCAGCGCGCCGGGTTCGTCTGCACCGAGGCCCTTGCGCGGTCGTCGTTGGTGCGCATGGTGGAAATGACCTTGCTGTTGACGCGTGAGCCGCTCGTCACGTTCTGATCGGGAGCTGCGGCGGCGGCTTCGGCCTGCATGCGGATCGCGGTCGCGTTGGCGGTCGACGTGAACGGGTCGGCGCCGCGCGAGCCGCGGGTCACGTTCTGGTTCGGCGAATTGGCGGCTTCCACGGCCTGGCGCTGCACGGCGGCGGAGTCCGCGGTCGACGTGAACGGGTCCGCTCCGCGCGAACCGCGGGTGACGTTCTGGTTGGGTGCATGGGCTGCGGCAACCGCCTCGGCCTCGACTTCGGCGCGGCTGCGGCCCTGCGTGGGCTGGGCCTGCACGGCGCTGCACGCGAGCAGCCAGGACGTGGCCGCGGTTGCGATGATTCGGTAGGTGATGGGGTTCATGTTGTCTTTCCTCTGGGTAGCCGCAGACGCGGCGGATGGGAGGAAGACTAGGGTCCTGTCATGGCCTGCTGATGACTGGGCGGTAGACCATCCTCACGGGAGGGTCTGGCATCCGTGCTGAGCTTCACCCCCCGAACTGCCAACGCCGAAGCGTGCGAATCAGCAACGGCGCTGTCGACCGGATGAGTCCGAAGGGCCGCTAAACTTCCCTCAGAAACAATTGAACACACTGAGGGCCGAGGAGAAGATGAATCGATCGAGATGGCGAATCTGGGCGCTCGTCGCCTGCGCGGGTGCATTGCTCGCCTTGACCGGTTGCGCGTCGGTGACGCAGGGAACCACGCAGTCGGTCAAGATCGAAACCCTCACTGCCGCCGGCCAGTCCGTCGAAGGCGCCGAGTGCAAGGTCTCCAACGACAAGGCCGACGTCGTCGTGCTGTCGGGGCAAAGTACATCCGTGCGGCGTTCTGGCGCGACATTGAACATCGAGTGCACGCAGCCAGGTCTGGCACCGGCGAGCGGGCAGGCGACATCCCGGGTCAACACCGGCATGGTGGGCAACATCCTCATAGGCGGCGTGATCGGCGCTGCGATCGACTCGAGCACCGGCGCCGGCTTCAACTATCCGAGCTGGATGCAGTTGGTGTTCGGCGAGGTGCGCACCTTCGATCGGAGCAGCCAGTCCGGCGAACAGGCAATGGCAGGGGTGCGGGTCGGCGACACACGACTGGCCGCTACGGGCACCGCACCGCCATCAACGCCATCAAC
>JAZKDL010000447.1:21997-26093 GCA_040387575.1 Pseudomonadota bacterium | reverse complement strand
CAGCACCGGTCACGCGCGTATCGATGGACGACCTCAAGGCACTGCTGCCTGCCAAGCCATGACGGCCCGCATGCTGCAGCGTTGCCTGACGTGGGGCGGTGCCGCCCTGGCCTTCGCGCTCGCATCGGGCGCGCACGCGCTCGAGCCCGACGTGCTGTTCGGCAAGGTCTCGCCGAGCGTGTGGTCGGTGCGAACCTTCGATGCCGAGGAACGCCCGTTGCGCACCGGCAGCGCGGTGGTCATCGCGCCAGGCCGTCTGGTCACGGCATGCCAGGTGCTCGCGAAGGCCAGTTCCTTCGTGGTCCGGCGAGACAACATCACCTACGGCGCAACGCTGGAGCATCCCGATCCGAGACGCGACCTGTGCCAGATCAAGGTGGCCAACTTCAACGCGCCGCCGGTGCCGGTCGCACCGGCCGGCTCCGCGAGAGTGGGGCAGCGCGTCTACGCGGTGGGCAATGCCCGCGGGGTCGAGAACACGCTGGGCGAAGGCCTGCTGACCGGCCTGCGTGGTGGCAACGACGCGGATGTCCCCTTGCTGCAAATCACCGCCGCGGTGTCACAGGGCGGCAATGGCGGTGGCCTGTTCGATCAGGACGGCCGGTTGCTGGGCATCACGAGCACCGCGGCACCGGACGAAGGCAGCGCCGGCGTCGCGATTCCCGCGACCTTCATCGCGGAGCTTCCCGGCCGGGCCCAGGCTGCGCTGACGGCGCACGCCAGGGAGCCTGCGCCTGCGCCAGCGCCGGCCATCGGCGCCGCCAGTGCCGCCACGGCTGCAGCCCCGGCCTCGCTGACGCCGAGTTCGCCACTGCGCGCCGGCGATGCGCTCGAATACGTTCGTACCGACCGGCTGACCGGCAATCGCACGCCGGTGGTCTACCGGGTCGACCGCATCAGCGGCGATGAGCTCTCCTTCAACGGCGGCGGCCGGATCGAGAAGACCGACGGGCGCGTGGTGTCCGTGGTGACGCCGATCGGCGGCATGTACGACACGGCCTCGCCACCAGATGGCTGGGTGCGCAAGGATGCACGCCCCGGCATGCGCTGGAACCTCGACTACGCCTCCACCACCGGGGAAAAGATCCGTTATGAGCTGGAAGCGACCGTGCTCGGAGAGCGTCCGGCGCGATTCGACGGCGCCGACCTGCGGGTCATCGAGATCAGCTACGAAGGCTGGCTCTCCACTGGCTACGCGGCGGGTGCGCCGTTGGCACCATCGGCCAGCCGGCTCGCGGCCAAGCTCTGGTACGCGCCCAGCCTGGAGCGGGTCGTGCGCTTCGAGGCACGCAACACCCGACCGCCGTTCAACGTGACCAACGAAACGCTCGAGTTCGTGCGGGTGCTCCGGTAAGCGTTGCCGCCGCGCACCTGCGCGCGGCGGGTCTTTCCATCCAGCCCCGGATCGGATCGCCAGAAGATGGCATTCTGTTGAATATCGGCCGACAGGACCTATCTGGGCTGATCCGCAGTTGCAATTCCTGGAAGGACTCTTCATGAACGACTACAAGAAAAGCGCAGATGCCGTCGCGCGTCTGAATCCGGAGCAATACCGCGTCACGCAACAGAACGGGACCGAGCGGCCCGGCACCGGCGAATACCTGGACAACAAGGCGACCGGCATCTATGTCGACATCGTCTCTGGCGAGCCGCTGTTCGCGTCGTCCGACAAATACGAGTCCGGCTGCGGCTGGCCGAGCTTCACCCGGCCGATCGACACGGGCCACGTCACGGAACTGCGGGACGCCAGCCTCGGCATGGTGCGTACCGAAGTGCGCTCGACGCACGGCGACAGCCATCTGGGCCACGTGTTTCCCGACGGCCCGAAGGCGCACGGCGGGTTGCGCTATTGCATCAACTCCGCATCCCTGCGCTTCATCCCCCGCGAGAAGATGGCGGACGAGGGATACGGCGCCTATATCGATCAAGTCAAGGAGATCTCATGAGTCAGGAACGTACAGAACGAGCGGTATTGGCAGGTGGTTGCTTCTGGGGCATGCAGCAACTCTTTCGCCGCTACGACGGCGTGATCTCGACCCGCGTGGGCTATTCGGGCGGTGACGTGCGCAACGCCACCTACCGCAACCATGGCACGCATGCGGAAGCCATCGAAATCATCTTCGACCCGGAGAAGATCAGCTTTCGAAAGCTGCTGGAGTTCTTCTTCCAGCTGCATGACCCGAGCACGAAGAACCGCCAGGGCAACGATGTCGGCACGGGCTACCGCTCCGGCATCTTCTACACGAGCGATGAACAGAAGCGCGTGGCGCTGGACACCATCGCCGATGTCGACGCGTCAGGCCTCTGGCCCGGCAAGGTCGTGACCGAGGTCGCGCCGGTCGGCGATTTCTGGCAGGCCGAGCCGGAACACCAGGACTATCTGGAACTTCGGCCGAACGGGTATACGTGCCACTTCATCCGGCCAGGATGGGTGTTGCCTGAGCGGGCGAAGGCTGTTTGAGGGCCGCCGACTTCTGACTCCGTTCTCGCTGCATGCCATCCACGCCCGCCCCGTCCGATCCTTCCTCCCCGGTCGACTTTTCCCTCAGGCGGATCGCCCTTCCGGCCTTCGGCCCTTCCCTGCTGTTCGGCATAGGCGAAGGCGCGATCCTCCCGATCGTTCCTTTGCTGGCGCGCGACCTCGGTGCCTCCGTGTCGATGGCGGCGCTGATGGTGGCGCTGATCAGCATCGGCTCGCTGCTGAACAACATACCGGCGTCGTTCATCACCCAGCGCTGGGGCGAGCGTTGGGCCATCACCGCGGCGGGCATCTGGAGCGCGCTCGGCATGGCGCTGTCCGTCATGACGACGCATCTCGGGCTTTTCGCCGCGGGCTGCTTCATGGTGGGCATGTCGCAGGCGGTCTACAACCTGGCACGTCAGAGCTACCTGACGGAGGCCGTCCCCATCAGTTACCGCGCCAGGGCCCTGTCGACGCTGGGCGGCGTGATGCGCATCGGCATGTTCGTCGGCCCTTTTCTGGCCGCAGCAGTCGTTCACTTTTTCGGCCTGTCCGCCGCTTTCGGCGTGGGGATCATCGCGGTGACGTGCGCGGCCGCGGTCGGTTCGCGCATTCCCGATCTGGAGATTCCGCCGCTGCCTGCCGGGCAGGCCGCGCCCGCCGCAGTCACGATGATGTCGACCTTGAGAGATCACCGGCGTGTGTTCCTGACTCTCGGCTTCGGCGTCCTGCTGGTCAGCGCCGTGCGTGCCGCCCGGCAGGCCGTCATACCGCTGTGGGCCGAACACCTGGCGTTGGCGCCGGCGGTGGCGTCGATGATCTACGGCCTTTCGGGCGGCATCGACATGCTGGTGTTCTATCCGGCGGGCAAGGTGATGGACCTGAAGGGCAGGCGCTGGGTCGCCGTCCCGTCGATGCTCATCATGGGCGCGGGCTTGCTGCTGATGCCGTGGACCACAGGTTTCACCACCTTGCTGCTCGCGGCACTGGCAATCGGCTTTGGCAACGGGATCGGTTCAGGCATGAACATGACCCTGGGCGCCGACCACTCGCCTCGGCACGGGCGGGCGCACTTCCTTGGCGTGTGGCGGCTGATGTCGGACATCGGTTCATCCTGCGGCCCGACGCTGCTGTCGTTCCTGGCGGGCAGCGTGTCGCTGGCGGTCGGTATCGGCGCGATGGGATTCATCGCCGTCGCGGCGGCCGGGATGCTGGCGTACTGGGTTCCGGGGCGCCTCGCTGCAAGCGACGCAGCGGGCCGGAAGTCGGCCTAGCGACGGCGCGCGCGGCGCCACCACGGCACTACAGAAGCAGGAACGCCTTCACCAGCTTGTACTGCTCCTCGAGCATGTACTTGCCCAGTCCGATGCGGCAACCACGCTGCTGCGCGGCAGCCAGCAACGGCGTGATCTCGGGCGTCATGATGATCTCGGCGACATCGGTCCTCGCCGAAAGGTGCTCGATCTGCAACGGCAACGCGTCCTCGGCTCGCATGCCGAGCGAGGTCGTGTTGACGACCACGTCGAAGCCACTCGGATCGTTCGGCCCCGTGCCGCAGTCGCAGGCGGGAAACGCGCGTTGCACGTCCGCCATCAGCGAAGCCGCCTTGGCCTCGTCCCTGTTGTGCAGGACGAG
>JAZKDL010000447.1:0-21987 GCA_040387575.1 Pseudomonadota bacterium | reverse complement strand
CCAAGAGCCGCGGGGCCGCACTCGGCACCGGCTTCTCTTATCCTGTCACCCTGGCGGTAGCGCAAAAATGGACGCAACAACTGGACGCCAAGGGCATTCAGCTCGCGCCCGCCTCCGCGATCGCGAAAGCGACCGCACGTCCGGCGCCGCCAGCGCCCAGTTGCAGCACACGCCGGCCCCGCAATTCGATGCCGCTGTGCGTCAACCCATCGACGAAGCCGGTGCCGTCGAGGTTGTCGCCCACCAGCCGGCCGTCGGCCTCGCGCCGCACGAAGTTGACCGAGCCGATGCGCGCCGCGCGTTCGGTCGTGTCGTCCAGCAGGCGCACCACGTCGATCTTGTGCGGAATGGTCACGCCGAAGCCCGCGACATTGCGCATGCGGCGAATTGCCTCCAGCACGGTGGCCAGATCGCCAGGTGCCACATGCAGCGGCGACACCGCGACGTCGTGGCCCTCCGCCAGAAAGCGCTGGTTGAGCATGTGCGAGCCCACCACATGGCCGACCGGGTCGGCCAACATGAAAAGGATCTTCGTCTTGCCGGTGATCTTCATGGCGTGATGCCTCCCAGTGCCTTCTGCAGCGCATCGGCGATGCGCGGCGCAGACAGGCCGTGCCGTTCGAACAGATAGGCCATCGAGGCGCCTTCGGCGAAGCAGTCGCGCACGCCGAGCCGCAGCAGCCGCGCACCGCTGCCGGACTCCGCCAGGACCTCGGCCACGGCCGAACCCAGGCCGCCGACGATGGAGTGGTTTTCCACGGTGACGATCAGCGGGTAGCGGTGCGCCTGCTCGCGCAGGAAGCGCTCGTCGAGCGGCTTGATCGTGTGGGCATTGGCCAGGCCGGCGTCGATGCCGCGCGCTTTCAGCAATTCCAGCGCCTGCCGCGCGGGCGCCACTGCCAGGCCGCTCGCGACGATGAGCGCGTCGCGGCCTTCGACCAGCGGCTGGATGCGGCCGATCTCGAGCGGCTCCCAGGGCGTGCCGGGCGGCAGCGCTTCCGGCGCGCGCAGCATGCGCAGATACACCGGCCCGCGGTGGTTCGCCGCGGCGCGCACCGCGGCCGGCACCTGCGCCGGACCCGAGGGCTCGATCACCGTCATGTTCGGCAATGCGCGCATCAGCGCCACATCGTCGATCGCCTGGTGGCTCACGCCCAGGATGGTCGACAGCCCCGGCAGGAAGCCGACGATCTTGACGTCGCAGCGCGGGTACGCGACCTGCATTGCGATCTGGTCGAAGGGCCGCCGCGTCGCGAACACGCAGAAGGTATGGACCCAGGCCTGCAGCCCGCTGCGCGCCAGGCCGCCCGCGAGTCCGACCATGTTGGCCTCGGCGATGCCGGGCATCACGAAGCGGTCCGGAAAGGCGTCGCGGAACAGGTCGGTCTCGGTCGACGCGGTGAGGTCGGCCGAGAGGCAGACGATCTCGGGCCGCTCGCGCGCGAGTTCGAGCAAGGTCTCGCCGTAATAGCGTGGGATGGCCGCCGTGGTGTTGGCGTGGGCACCGGCTTGCGTATGCGCCCCGCCCTGCGTGAAGTCGCTGACGTCCAAGGTGGTCGAAGTGCTCATGCGGTGGCTCCCAGCTCGCGCAATGCGGCGTCGGCGACATCGGCCGGCAGCTTGGCGTTGTGGCTGATCACGCCTTCGAGCGCGCGCACGCCCTTGCCCGGCACGGTGGTCGCGATGACCATGGTCGGCCGCTCGGTCTGCCCGCGCGCCTGCGCGAAGGCGGCGAGCAAGGCGCCGATGTCGTGGCCGTCGACCTCGATCACCTGCCAGTTGAAGGCGCGCCATTTGTCGGCGATCGGGTTCAGCCGCAGCACGCTGTCGGTGTGGCCTTCGACCTGCATCCAGTTCAGGTCGAGCACCACGCAGAGGTTGTGCAGCCCGGCGGAGCCGGCGAACATCGCGGCCTCCCAGACCTGGCCTTCTTCCAGTTCGCCGTCGCCGAGCACCACGTTCACGCGGTAAGGCACGCCACGGATGCGCGACGCGAGCGCCATGCCGGCCGCGACAGAAAGGCCCTGACCCAGCGAGCCGAAGGTGCCTTCGACCACCGGCCCGAGTCGCTCGGACACGTTGATTTCCAGCGGCGAACCGTCCTGCACATAGCCGTCGAGCGCGGCGACCGGGATCATGCCGCGCAGCGCGAGCGCCGCATGGAACAGCGCGGAGTTGTGCGCCGTCGACAGGATGCAGCGGTCGCGTTCGTCCCAGCGCGGATCGGTCGGATCGATGCATGCCTCGTGGAAATAGAGGCTCGCGAAGATCTCCGCTGCGCCCAAGCCCTGCTGCACATAGCCCTGGCCATGCTTGCGGACGAGTTCGATGACCGCGCGGCGCAGCGCATGCGCGACCTGGCGCAGCGCCGCTTCGGGCAGCGCGAGGCGATCGCGCCGCTGCCAGTCTTCGCGGACGGCCATGGTCACTCCGGCCACGCCGCTCATGCCGGCATCTCGAAAGGCACCGGGTCGAGAAAGCGACGCAGCACGTTCTCGGTGAGCCGGCTCACGTTGTTGTCGTAGCCGTTGTGGCTCAGCGAAAGCACGTACGAGATCGAGCCGGTCGAGAACACGGCGCCGCCCTTCGCGGTCTCGAAGAACACCACGTCGGCGCGCACCAGCGCGTTCTGCTCGCCGTCGAGGCCGTGCACCGTCGTGCGGTACTCCTCGGGCGTCGGCAGCGCACCCGGGCCGAGCCCGTGCGATGTCGCGAGCATCACCGCGTGCGGCGGCGAGCCCAGGCCGACGTCGAAGCGGTCGATCTCGATGCCCACCGCGCCGCCGATGCGCACGCCGAAGTCGCCGATGCGCTCGTCCGCGCGGATGCCCTCGACCGCGAAAGCGACGCGTGGGTTGGTGCTGTCGGGCGTCAGCATGTAGTAGCCCGCGTGGTCGTACACCATCGCGGCAAAGCCGACGCCGATCAGCTTCTGCGGCGCGAAGCCGCTGTGGCGCCACAGCGCGCCCGGCTCGCCGGTGCCGGCCAGGTGGACTTCGCCCGGCTGCGATTCCCAGGTGCGCGTACCGGCCATGCCGCGCCGGACTTCGACCGCCGCCGGCGCCTTCGGATGGAAGGCGCAGCGCCAGTAGAAGCCGTTGGCCCCCAGCGCGAGATGCCGGCCACCGCCGTTCTGGTAGGCCATGATTCCGTTCATCATGGCTTCGCTGTAGTACTCGGGATGCGACAGCGTCGCGAGCACCGGATAGCCCGCGATGGCGCCCACGCCCTGGCGGTCGAGTTCGACGTCGGTCACCAGGTCGTAGTCGATGCCCTTCTCTTCGAGCCAGTCGATGAAGTGGGTGTCGATGGCCAGGTTGCCGGGCTGCGAACGCGGGCGCATGTTGAGCACCGGACGCAGCCACGAGCTGTACGCGCGGCCGCTGCCGTCGATGTGATGGTCGTAGGTCGACTGGCCGACTTCCGGATGTTCCTGCAGGTAGATGTCGTCGCCCGTGAGCATCAGCAGCCGCTCGGTCAGCACTTCGAAATGAACGGAGTGCAGCCGCAGCGCGCTGTTGGCATACGCCATGTACGTCATGGTCGCGGCCAGCAGCACCAGCGGTGCGCGCGGCGCGCCGACCGCGGGCGTGACGAAGAAGGTGATGAAGGTTTCGGCACGCGCCGCATGCTCGGCGGAGGTCGGCCGCAGGCGCAGCGCGTGGACGCCGGAGCGCCAGTGCGCCGGCACGTCGAGCGTCAGCGTGGCGGGCCAGCCGCAGTCGTAGATGTCGTCGCTGTGGAAGTGGATCGCGCCGTACTCGCGTGGTGCGAGGCGCCAGTCGTGCACGTCGCCGGTCCAGTGCACGCCGGTGGCACCGCGGCACGGGAGTTGGTTCAAGGTCCCGTGCAGGCGATTGGCCGATCGGTCGGTCACTTCGAGGCCGTCGATGCCGTCCGAAAAGTCCCAGCAGGCGATCACCTCGGCGGGTGCCAGGCCGGGGCGCGGCAGGTCGTCGATGCGGCGCAGCGCGTCGATCGACAGCAGCCCTTCGACGATGCGCGGCGCCTCGATCTTGCCGTCGTAGTGCGCGGTGGTGCGCAGCGTGGCGAGCGACGCGTGGTGCGCGGCGATCGTTAATGGCCCACCCGAGTCGAGCTGCCAGGTCGACGGCGCGTGGCGCCGGGCTTCGTGTCGTTGCTCGGGCAGCACGCCTTCCGCGAGCCGGCATTGCTGCACGACGAGTTCGCCGGTCGCCGGGTCGAGCCCGCCTTGAATCCAGTACCAGCGGCGTTCGTGCAACGGCGCGCCTGTCTTCACTTCGATCGGATCGCTGGCACCGCCAGCGCCCCCGACACGCAACGTCACGCCATCACGCGTCACCTGCAACGCGTAGCCCTTGCCGATGTCGTCGCTCCAGCGCGCGAGTACGGTCTGCGGCGTGTCCAGCAAGCGGGTCGGCCAGATATAGCAGCCGAACGAAAACGCCCGCGTGGGTGCCAGCCGCGCGTCGACCGGCGTCGACATGCTGGAGCCGCACGGCGCCTCATGGAAGGCGACGTCGTGCGTGCCGTCGATCGGCGATGCCAGCTCGTCGTACTTGATGCCGGGGCCGGTGGCGTCGGCGTCGGCGCAGCGCACGCGGACGAACTTCGCGTCGACCTGCGACAGCTGCTCGCTGCTGAGATGGAAGCGGATGCGCTCTCCGGCGCGCACGCTGAGGGTGTCGGGATAGCCGACGACGGCATTGGTTTCGATGGTTGCGCTCATGGTCTTCAGGTGGTCCGCTCGGTCAATCCAGATTCAGTTCGACGCCGGTCAGGACTTTCCAGCGCAGCTTGAACACATGCCATTCGGCGGCTTCGAGCGAATCGAACATCACGTCGTGGAACACCTTGACCTTCTGGCCGCGCTCCTGCGGCATCTGCGCCAGCGCCCAGCGGCGGCCCGGCTCCACCATCACCAGCAGGTAGCGCCCGGGGAAGGCGCCCCAGCGCATGCGGTGCATGAGCTTCTTGAGTTCTTCGCTGTGCGGTCCGCGGATGCAGCCGCGGAACTCGCGGGCAAGGTCGGTGCGCTTCGGGTCGAGTACGTAGCGCGCCGCATTCGGGTCGCTGGTGTGGTCCATCATCAGGCAGGGCTTTCGGCTTGGAGGGATTGGTTGCGCAGGGCGAGCAGCTCGTCCGCGCGCGTCGGGTTGGCCTCGATCTCTTCCAGCACGCGCACGAAGGCGCGGCCGCCTTCGATCAGGTCCTGCTCGATCGCAGTGCGCAACAGGGTCGCGTCGCGCTGCTGCAGGCCGCGCAGCACGTTCACGTGCTGGTGCTCGGCGTCATACGTCGGATGGCCGGCGGGATAGAGGAAGTTCAGCATCGGCCCGACCTGCACCCAGATGCGGTCGAGCAGCTCGGTCAGCTGCGGCATGCCGGAGCGCCGGTAGATGCCGAAATGGAAGTCGAAGTTGTGCTGCAGCGCGGCGCGGTAGTCCTTGGTCTTCTCCGCGCGCATGAGCAGCCGGTGGCTCTCGGTCAGCTGCTTGATGGCAGCCGCGTCGAGGTTGGGGATCGCACGCTCGGCGGCCAGCGGCTCGAGCGACAGGCGGATGTCGCGCAGCTCGATGTACTCGGCCAGCGACAGCCGCCGCACACGGATGAAGTAGCCCTCCTTCATCTCCAGCGCACGGTCGCGCACCAGCTGGATCAGCGCCTCGCGCACCGGCGTTTCGCTGGTGCCGATGGTCTTCGCGAGCTCGCGGATCTTGAGCCGCTGCCCCGGCTGGAAGGTCGCCGACATCAACTGCTCGCGCAGGTGTTCATAGATCTGGCTGGCCAGGTTGGTGCGTCCTACGACGTTGATCTCGTTCGCCATGAAAGTCCCTTTGTTGTTGTTGCCGGATGCGTGAACATCCGCCTCCCGATTGTCGCGATGGCAGCGCGGCGGGACGGCTTCTCAGCGGCCGAGCCAGGCGACCCAGCGGTCGCGCAGCATCTGGCGGTTGGTGCCGATCCATTCGTAGTCGGCCACGATCAGCTTGTCGAAGTTCTCGGCCGACGTGGCGAGCATGGCGCGGCGCTCCGGCGGGAACAGGTTGGCGGTCTTGCCGTTGCCGGTGTCGTAGTTGACGGCATTGACGAAGGCCACGTGCTGCTCCGGCGACGAGGCATAGAAGTAGTCGAGGTACGCCAGCGCCGCCTTCGGATGCGGCGCACCCTTGGGGATCGACATGTAGCCGACGTCGCGGATCGCGCCGTCCCACGACACGGCGAGCGGCACCTTGGCGTTCATCAGCGAGATCAGGCGGCCCGAGTAGCCCATGCTCATGACCACTTCCTTGTTGCGCATGATCTGCTGCAGCTGGTCGCCGCTCTTCCACCAGACCGCCACGTTCGGGCGGATCTTGTCGAGCTTCTTGTAGGCGCGGTCGAGGTCGAGCGGGAACAGCTTGTCGGGCGCGACGCCGTCGGCCAGCAAGGCAGCCACCGGCACCCACCATTCGCGGTCGCCGGTGTCGGGCAGGCCGCGCGGGCCGGGGAATTTGGCGGTATCCCAGAAGTCGGCCCAGGTCTTGGGCACGTTGGCGCCCTTGAAGGCGTCGGTGCTGTAGCCGATCTGCATGCCGCCGACGGTGCGGATCACGCCATAGGGCGTGCACGCGCCCTTCACGCCGTTCGCCGTGACGTTGGGCAGCTTGCTGCAGTCGATGGTCTCGAGCAGGTCCTTCTTCTGGACCAGGTCGGGCGGCGTGGCGGTGACGATGTCGAACTCCATGCCGCCGCTGCGCGACATGGCCTGCACCTTGGCCCACTGGTCGGGCACCTCGATGGCGGCCGGCACCACTTCGACACCCTTGGCCTTGGAGAACGGCGTGTAGAAGTGCTGCACCAGCGTCTTCTCCATCAGGCCGCCGGTGGTGGCGATCACCAGTTCTTTTTCGAGTGCCTGCGCATGGGCGCCCGAGGCGCCCGCCAACACCGCGCAGGACAGGGAGGCGACTGCAACGCCCTTGCATCGATCGAGCCAATTCATCATCACGAACTCCTTGTGAACGAAGACCAGAAAAAACCGGGAATGGATTGCAGGATCAGCCGCCCTTGCGGCGCCGCTCCAGCACGCGCAACAGCGCGACGGCGATCAGCACCGCAATGGACAGCAGGGTGAGCAAGGTGGCGATGGCCGGAATGACGGGCGTGAGGTTCTGTTCGATGTCCTCGAACATGCGCCGCGGCAAGGTGCGCTGGCGCACGCTCGACACGAAGAACGACACCACCGGCTCGTCGAATGAAATGATGAAGGCGAACAGCGCGCCGCTCAGCAGCCCCGGCACGATCAGCGGCAGGGTGACGTGGAAGAAGGCGCGCGGCCGGCTGGCGCCGCAGCTCATCGCGGCCGCTTCGAGGTCGGGGTCGACCCGGCTCAGGGCCGCCGACACGGTGAAGATGACGAAGGGCAGCGCCAGCACCGTGTGCGCCGCCACGAAGCCGGTGAGCGAGCCGACGACACCCAGGCGCTGGTAGAACAGGTAGCAGGCCACCGCCACCGCGATGTGCGGCGCGATCACCGGGCCGATCACCATCAGCTGCGTGACCGAGCGGAAATGCGCCGTGCCCCGCACGATGGCGTACGACACCATGGTGCCGATCACCACCGAGCACACCATCGTCAGCGCGGCGACCTGCAGGCTCAGCAGCGCGGCCTTCTGCCATTGGCGGTCGCTGAAGAATTCCTGGTACCAGTGCAGCGTGAAGCCGCTCGGTGGGAACTCCAGGAAGTCCGCCGGGCTGAAGGACATGGGCACGATGATCAGCGTGGGCACCATGATGAAAAGCACCACCAGCCAGACGTAGGCACGCAGCGAGAAGGCGCCGAAGTCGAAGCGCGCGCGGGTCATCAAGTTCGTGCGGCTCATGCCCCACCCCCGATCAAGCGGTTGAAGCTGACGGCCTTGTTGAAGACCATCGTCAGCGTGGCGACGACCGCCATCAGCACGCCGATGAGCGCGGCCGCGAAGGGCCAGTCGAGCATCTCGCGCACCTGCTGCGAGACCAGCGTGGCGATCATCAATTCCTGCGGGCTGCCGATGAGCGCGGGCGTGACGAAGAAGCCGAGCGCCGACAGGAACACCATGAGGCAGCCGCTCCACACGCCGGCGCGGCTCAGCGGCAGCAGCACCTCGAAGAAGGCCCGGCGGCGGTTGGCACCCAGCATGGCGGCGGCGCGCATGTAGTCGTCCGGAATGTTCTTCAGCGCCGAATAGATCGGCAGGATCAAGAACGGCAGCAGCACGTGCGCCATCGCCAGCACCACCGCGCCTTCGGTGTAGAGCAGCGTGAGCGGCCGACCGGTGAGGCCGAGCCACTGCAGCGCGTTGTTGACGATGCCGTCGCGGCGCAGCAGCACGATCCACGCGGCGGTGCGCACCAGCACGCTCGACCACAGCGGCAGCAGCACGCAGGCGGTGAGCAAGGCCGCCGTGGCGCCCTTCACCTTGGTCATCATGTAGGCGATCGGAAAGCCCAGCACCAGCGCGAGCAGCGTGGTCAGCAGGCTGATCCAGCCGGTGCGCAACATGACGCGCAGATAGACCGGGTTGTCGAACACGCGCACGTAGTTGCCCAGGCCGGGCTTCGGTTCGAGGAAGCTGGTCGACAGCAGGCTGAGCAGGGGATACAGGAACACCACGATCAGCAGCGCGAAGAACGGCGCCAGCAGCGCAGCCGATGCCGCCACGCTGATCGAGCGGCTGCCCAGGCACAGGCGTCGGAACGCCGATGGCGCCGCGGCGGCGCCCGGCGTGGACGCCGTTGGCGTGATGGCCGCGGCCGTCATCGCGCAGGCGCTCCGTGCACGTCGTCGCCGTAGATGCGCAGTGCGTCGTCCGGCCACAGCAGGCCGACGCGGTCGCCGTTCGACACGGAGACACGGCTCGGATCGGGCAGCCGCGCGCGCAGCTCGGTGCCGTCGGCCAGCTGGGCGATGCACAGCACCGTCGAGCCGCTGTAGATCACGCCGCTGACCGTGGCCTGGAGTGCAGCCGGATCGTCCATCCGACCGAGCGATATCTGCTCGGGCCGGATCGCCGCCACGGCCGCGCTGTTGGCGGCCACACGGCCGACCAGCGCGTCGCTGCGCACTTCGCGGGCGCCCACGCCGCCGGGCATCTGCACCAGCGCGCCGGTCGGCCGCAACGGGCCGACCTGCACCGGCACGAAATTGGTCTCGCCGATGAAGCCGGCGACGAAGCGCGTCTGCGGCTTCTCGTACAGCGCGCGGGGCGCGTCGAGCTGCTGGATGCGGCCCTGGTTCAGGATGGCCACGCGGTCGGCCATGGTGAGCGCCTCGCCCTGGTCGTGGGTGACGAAGACCACCGTGATGCCGAGCTGCGACTGCAGCCGCTTGATCTCGAGCTGCATCTCTTCGCGCAGGTTCTTGTCGAGCGCGCTGAGCGGCTCGTCCATCAGCAGCACCTTGGGCCGGTAGACGATGGCGCGCGCCAAGGCCACGCGCTGCTGCTGGCCGCCCGAGAGTTGCGCCGGCATGCGCGCGCCATAGCCGTCGAGCCGCACGGTGGCGAGTGCCTGAGCAGCCAGCTTGTGGCGCTCCGCACGCGCGACGCCGCGCATCTTCAGCCCGAAGGCCACGTTGTCGAGCACCGTGAGATGCGGAAACAGCGTGTACTTCTGGAACACCATGCCCAGGTTGCGCTGGCTCGCCGGCAGATAGGTGACGTCCTTGCCGTCGATCGAAATGCTGCCCGCGTCGGGCAGCTCGAAGCCGGCGATGCTCATCAGGATCGAGGTCTTGCCCGAGCCGCTGGGGCCGAGCAGCGCCAGGAATTCACCGGCCTGCACGCTGAGCGACACGCCGTCGACCGCCTTCACCGCGCCGAACTGCTTGCTGAGGCCGCTGATCTCGATGGCGGCACCGCCGACGTGGGCCGCGGTTTCCGGCGATGGCCGGACTGCGGGAGAAACCATGGAAACCGTGCTCATGCTGCTGCGTCCTGTCGGTGTTCGTGTCGTGGTCGTCAGTGGCTGCCGAAGCGCTTCGCGACCAGCGCGAAAGCCGCGTCGGTGGCCTGCAGGGCGAGATCGATGTCCTGCTCGGTGTGGGCGAGCGACAGGAACATGTTGTGGCGCGGATGCAGGTAGACGCCGCGGCGCAGAGCCTCGGCCGCGAACACGGCGCCCCGGTCGACGCCCGGATCGTTGTCGAACAGGATCAGCGGCAGCGCCGCCGGCCCGGTCTGGCGCACACCGACGCCGTGGCTCGTCGCCTGCGCCGCGATGCCGTCGCGAAAGCGCTGGCCCATGCGCTGCACGTGGGCCACGACGTCCGTCGATTCGGCGACCTCCAGCGTGGCCAGCCCGGCCGCCATGGCGACGCCGCCCGACCAGAACGAACCCGTCGTGTAGATGCGGGTGGCGGCGTCGCGCAGCGCGTCGACGCCGGTGACCGCCGCCAGCGCGTAGCCATTGGCGATCGACTTGCTCCACGCGCTGAGATCGGGCCGCACGCCGACCGTCTCCCAACTGCCGCCGGCATGCATGCGGAAGCCCGCGCGCACCTCGTCGAGGATCAGCGCGGCGCCCGCCTTGTCGCACAGCGCACGTGCACGGCGTGCGAACTCGGGCTTGGGCAGTTCCTGGTCGACGCCGATGTCGTGCTTGAACGCGGAGCAGACGATGGCGGCGAGGTCGTCGCCCGCAGCCGCGACGCTCGCCACGTCGTTGTAGGTGTAGTAGATGAGGTGCGCGCGATCTTCGGCCGTGATGCCGTTGGGCACCGGCGTGCACCACGGGTCGGCACCGTGATAGGCCTTGGTCGCGACCAGCACCTTGCGCTTGCCGGTGGCGGCACGCGCCACCATCACGCTGACCGTGGTCGCGTCGGTGCCGTTCTTCTGGAAGAGCACCCAGTCGGCATGCGCACTGCGCGCCACGAAGCGCTCGGCCAGTTCGACGAAGCGTGGCGTGGGGCCGTTCAGGCAATCGCCCAGCGCTTGCTGGCGCTCAGCGGCGGCATCGACCTCGGGATGGTGATGGCCCAGCAGGTTCGGACCCCAGCTGCACATGAAGTCGATGTAAGCGTTGCCGTCCACGTCCCACACCCGGCAGCCCTGCCCGCGCTCGAAGAACTGCGGATAGCCGGCCGGCAGCGCGGCCGCGTTCAGGTGGCCGGTCATGCCGCCCGGCACGACCTTGGCCGCGCGTTGACGCAACTGGGCATCCTGTGGATTGGCAAGATTTGCAGAAGCGGACGAGGCAACGGACGACATGCGGAATCCTTGGCTTGATGAGCGATTTGCTAATTCGCTGCATGATATATCATGTTTGATGTAGTGCAATAGCGATGCAATAGCCAAGTTTGGAGACACGTTCATGACTCTCTTGTTCGGCGCGTTGGCCGATGATTTGACCGGCGGCATGGAGCTCGCCGCCATGCTCGTGGCGCAAGGCGTGCGCTGCGGCTTCGTGACGGATCCCGCGGCAGTGGACTCGCTGGATGCCGATCTGGAAGCGCTGGTGATCGCGCAGAAAACGCGCGTCGTGCCGGCCGCCGAGGCGGTTGCCGCATTCCGGCGAGGTGCCGAGGCGTTGCGCTCGCGCGGCGCGCGGCAACTGTTCTTCAAGTACTGCGCCACCTTCGACTCGACCGACGACGGCAACATCGGGCCGTGCGCCGATGTGCTCCGGGAGATGACCGGCTCGCGGCTCACTGCCTTCTGCCCTTCCTTCCCGGAAGCCGGCCGGCGCGGGTTCCAGGGCCATCTGTTCTCGGACCACATGCTGATCTCGGAGTCGCCCAAGCGCTTCGATCCGCTCACGCCGATGCTCGACCCCAGCCTCGTGCGAACCTTGCAGCGGCAGACCGCGACACGCGTCGGGCTGATTCCGCAGCAGGTCGTGCATGCCGGGCCCGCTGCCCTGCGCGCCCATGCCCGCGCGCTGGAAGACGCCGGCATCGGCTTTGCGATCGCCGATGCGGCCGAGCCTTCCGACCTCGCCGCGCTGGCCGAGCTGACGTGGGACTGGCCGCTGATGACCGGCAACTCCTCCATCTGCGCTTACTACCCCGCGCTGTGGCGCCAGCATGGTTGGCTCGCAAGCGAAAGCGCAGTGGCCCAGGTCGCGCAGTTGCCCGCCGTCGACGGTCCGGGCGTGGTGCTCGCCGGCAGTTGCGCCGATCGTTCCATCGCGCAATTGCATGCCTTCGCGCGCGACCGACCGGTGCACTGGATCGACGTCGAGCGCGCACTCGACGGCGCCGACGTGGTCGCGGACGCGCTCGATTGGTCGCTGCAGAAACTGCAGAGCGGCCCAGTGGCGATCGCCACGTCCGCGCAAGCCGACGTCATCGAACGCATCCAGGTGCGGGTCGGCAAGCACGAGGCGGCGGGCATCGCCGAAGACATCCTCGGCCGGCTCGCGCGACGCCTGCGCGACGCGGGCGTGACCCGCTTCATCGTCTCCGGCGGCGAGACCTCGGGCGCGGTGCTCGCGCACCTGGGCATCGACCGGCTTCAGGTCGGGCCGTATGCCGGGCCAGGCATCGCGCGCGCCGTGGCGCACGACGGCAAGTCGCAGATCGCGCTGTGCCTCAAGTCCGGAAAGCTCGGGCCCGAGGACATGCTGCTGCCGATGCTCCAGAGCATGCAGGGCAACTAAGGGCTTCGTTCAACATTTCACGCGCCGACTGCGCAGGATTCCAATGACGACATTCACATCACTCGCGACTGCCGAATCAGAAGTCGAATTGCGCCAGGCGCTCGCCGCCGGCTACCAGCGTCTGGCGCGACTCGGACTCAACAACGGCAGCGCCGGCAACATGAGCTGCCGCTTCGGCGACGGCGCATTGATCAGCCCGACTGGCGCGGACGGCGACAGCATCAGCCCCGAGGCCTTCGTGCACATCGCACTGGACGGCGATACGCGCGGTCCGGGCATTCCCTCCAGTGAATGGTCGATGCACACCGAGATCTATCGCCGCTATCCGCAAGCGCAGGCGGTTGTGCATACGCATTCCGATGCTTGCGTGGCACTCTCTTGCCAGCGCAAACCGATACCGGCCTTTCATTACATGCTGGCCGGCTTTGGTGGCGACGATGTGCGTTGCGCCGACTATGCGACCTTCGGGACCGATGCATTGGCGCACTCGGCCGCAGAAGCGCTGGAGGGCCGCAATGCCTGCCTGCTGGCCAATCACGGAATGATCTGCCACGCCGCAACCGTGGAGAAGGCAGTGGCCAATGCGGCAAAGCTCGAGACACTGGCCAGGCAATATTGGATGAGCGCCCAACTCGGGGCGCCCGTGATTCTCGATGCCAAAGAAATGGCCGTCGTGCGCGAGCGGTACCGGAGTTACGGCAAGGTCCGGCTCGACACACGGGGCCCGGTGTGAACCGGGCCCTGCCATTGATAGCGACGTCAGTGCAAGAACAGCGCGATCAGGATGATGATCGGGATCGGAACGCCGAGAAACAACAGCAAGAGTGAACGCATGATCAGGTCCTTTCGTGTAAGGGGTTGAGTTCAGTTTCAGAAGTCGCGGCGACGGCCGCCGTACGTCGCTGCGAAGCTCGCGACGAACGCACCGATGAGCATCGACACCACCAGCCACAGCGCACCGTAAGCCGAAGCCTTGCGGGCGGCGTCTGCCGCTTCCTTGGCCTTGGTTTGCGCGTCGTTCAACGTGGCTTGCGCCTTGGCATAGATGTCATTGACGCGCTTCTCCGCATCCTGCTGGCTCAGCCCGGTCCGCTGCGCGACGACCTGTCCGACGTACTTGGCGTCGTCCGCCGGAAGCGCGCCGGTGCGGATGCTGTTGAGGAAGATGCGGGTCACTTCTGCATTGACATTGGCGTTGTCGGTCGACCGATCCGGTGCCGGTGCCGGCGACGCCACGACGGCGGAACCGTCCTGCGTTGGCGCAGGTGTGGGCGTCGGCGCAACGGCGTCTTTCCGGAACAGCGAATCCACGAAATAGTTCATCGGGTTGACCGATGCGCCGGCGCCAGCCCCGTTGCCCGATGCAGCGCCCGCTGCACCAGCACCGGCGACTGCGGCGGTCGATGCCACACCGCCAACGACCGATGCGCCGGCCTGTGCGCCGGCGCTGATGACCGAACCGACCGCCGAAGCCACCAGCGCAGCGGTGACGAGCGTGGCGACGGCCCAGGCCAGGAACCCGTGCGCGGTGTCGCGAAAGTACACCTCGTCGGTATGGACACCCACCCACTTGGTGCGCAGGCGACCGGCCAGATACCCACCCATGCCGGACGCGGCGATCTGTGTGAAGGTCAACCAGAGGACGGCAGCGATGCCAATCGTAGCGGCGCTCGCGCCTCGATCACCCCAGGGGCTGACCGACGAAAAGCCCAGCCCCGAACCCAGCAGTGCGAGCACCAGCGACAGGGCGGCAGCCCCGACCGCGCCCGCAAAAATGGCGCCCCAGGAGACGCCACTCGTATGTCTCGCCGCATCGGGCAAGGGGTCGTCGGAGATCCGACCAATCACGTTCTGATCCGAATATGTCGCCATGGCAGTACCTCACTTGTAGAAGCCTGCAATGTCTTTTGCGGGAACCAGACCGGTGCGTCGTCACGGAGCCACTGCGCGAGTAGGCAATGCGCTCGCTTGGTGCACAGACGCCCGCTTTGGGTGCCTCATGCCCTGTTGGCAATCATGTCGCTCATGTCTCGCGACGTTCGGCAAGCAGGCGCTTCGCCTGTATCAGTGCGGTGCCCAGATTGACGATGAAGCCGATGCATACCCAGCCGCAGATCGCCAGGACACTGGCGATCAGATCCGCCTCGGCCCGCTCCGCGAGAGCCAGTCCCAATTGCGTGGCCAACCAGACGACGGCCCATCTCTTCAAGTACACCGCGAGGTGCGCATCGAGCCATCGCGCATTGCGTCGCAGCGCATGTCGGAAGGCCGGCGCATCGCGCGGCGGAAGGGGATCGAGATAGGCGTACGGCAGCCAGAATCGGCGCCACACGGAGACGGACGACTGATCGTCCTGCTGTGGAACATCCTGCTCGGGACCCGGTAGCGGCATGGTGGCTCCTTGTCAGCGAACACCCGAACCACCGATATGCGGCCATGGACTTCGCATTGAAAGTCGGAGCTTGCTACGCCCGATGCGTCGAGTTGTCCGCGTGTCGATGCAAGGCACGTAGGAAATTACCGCAGCGGCAATTACGCACGGGGACCAACGCCCGCCGTCAGTCCACGGCGACCTCGAGATTCTTCTTCATGAAGAACCGGGAAGCGCCGCGCGGATAGTCTTCGATCTCGCCGAAGCACGCATAGCCCAGCCCCTCATAGAACGGCCGCGCCTGGAACGCGAAAGTGTCGAGCCATGCGCCGTGGCAACCCCGCTCGCGGGCTTGCGCTTCCGCCTGCAGCAGCAGCGACTTGCCGACGCCCTGACCGCGCAATGAATCCGGCACGAACAGCAACTCGGTGAACAGCCAGCCATAACCCGTGCGCCCCCAGAGACCGCCGATCACCCGGCCCGCCTCGTCATGCAGGAGGACGGCAAGCAGCCGGTGGTCCGAGATACCGGTCTGTTCGGCGTTGTAGGCCCGAAGACCGTCGAGGATGGCCGCGCGCGCCTGCTCGTCGGGTGCGTCGGTGAGTTGCATCGTGAATGGCATGGGATGAAGTGCTCCGATCAGGCTGCCAAGGCATCGCGCAACACCGCGCGGCGTACCGGCAACACCGAATCCAGTAATTTACGGGTGATCGGGTGCGTGGCATTGGCGTGCAGGTCGCCAGCGTCGAAAGTCTCGACGATGCGGCCCTGGTCCATCACGGCCACGCGGTCGCACAGGAACTCGATCACCGACAGGTTGTGGCCGATGAACAGGTAGGTCAGATCGAGCTGCTCGCGCAGTTCGAGCAGCAGGTTGAGGATCTGGGCCTGGATCGACACGTCCAGCGCCGAGGTCGGCTCGTCGAGGATGACGAACTCGGGCTTCACCATCAATGCGCGCGCAATGCCGATGCGCTGTCGCTGCCCGCCGGAGAACTCGTGCGGATAACGCGCCAGATGGCTCGGCAGAAGTCCCACGCGTTCGAGCGCTTCTGCCGCGAGCGTCAACGCTTCGCCGCGGCTGCCCGCCACGCCCAGCCGAAGCGCCGGCTCCACCAATTGGCTCGCGATGCTGCGGCGCGGGTTGAGCGACGCCGTGCTGTCCTGAAAGACGAACTGCACGCGCCGGCGAAACGCCTGCAACGCCGCGCTGTCGAAGCCCGCCGTGTCCACGCCGTCGAAGCGGATGCGGCCGCTGGTGGCGGGCAGCAATTGCGCCACCAGCCGGGCCAGCGTCGACTTGCCCGAACCGGACTCGCCGATGAGTCCGAAGATCTCGCCGCGCCGGACTTGCAGGTCGACGTCGCTGACAGCGTGCACCGACTTGCCGCGGCGGTCGAACAGGCTTCTGTCGATCACATAGGTCTTGCTGAGATCGGTCACTTCGAGGAGCACGGGCGCGAGCGGCCGGCCTTCCTGATGCAGTTGCGGCACGACCGCCGACGGCGGCGCTGACGGCCGTTCCACGCCGAGCCGCCGCGACGCCGTCGCGTTGGCGGAGCGCTCGCCAAGCTCCGGCACCGCATGGATCAGTCGCCGCGTATAGGCATGCGTCGGCGCACGCAGCACCTGGTCGGTCGGACCCTGTTCGACGATCTGCCCGCCGCGCATCACGGCCACCCGATGGCTCAGGTACGAGACCACGCCGAAGTCGTGCGTGATGAGCAGGATGGCGGTGCCGTCGCGCTGGTTGATGTCCTTGAGCAGCGCGAGGATCTGCTTCTGGATGGTGGCGTCGAGCGCGGTCGTGGGTTCGTCGGCGATCAGCAGCCGCGGGTTCGCCATTGCCGCGATGGCGATCATCACGCGCTGCCGCATGCCGCCGCTGAGCTCGTGCGGGTAGGAGCGCATCACGCGCGCGGCGTCGCGGATGCCGACGCGGTCGAGCCAGCTCCGCACCAGCGCCCGTGCCTCGTCGGACGCGAGGCGCCGACGGTGCACCGCGCAGGCCAGCAACTGCTCGCCGACCCGGAAGGACGGGTCGAGCGACGTGAGCGAGTTCTGGAAAACGATGCCGATGCCCTGCCCGCGCACGGTGTTGAGCTGCGCGTCGGCCAGGCCGAGCAGCTCCTTGCCTTCGAAGACGACGCTGCCCCGCGCCCGCGCAACGCGCTGCGGCAGCAGGCCCAGCACCGCGGCGGCCGTGACGCTCTTGCCCGAGCCGGACTCGCCGACCAGCGCGACGATTTCCCCGGCGCCGATCGACAGGCTGATCTTCTTCACTGCGGGCTCGACCGCGCCGGTGGCGCCGACGAAGTCGACCTCGAGGTCCTTGATGGAAAGCACGGTCATGTCAGTTTCTCGGGTCGAGCACGTCACGCAGCCCGTTGCCGAGCCAGTTGAACGCCAGCGCCACCAGCACGATGGTCACGGCGGGCACGGTGGCCACATGCGCCGCGTCGAGCACCAGCACCTGCGCGCCTTCGCTCACCATGCGACCCCAGTCGGCCGTCGGCGGCTGGGTGCCGAGTCCGAGAAAACTCAGCCCCGAGAGGAACACGATCATGCTGCCCACCAGCGTGGTGCCGTAGACCACGGCGGCCGTGGCCACGTTCGGCAAGATCTCCGAGAACAGCACCGTGAAGGTCGAGGCGCCCAGCGCGCGGGCGGCTTCGACATAGTCCTTGTCGCGCTCCGCACGCACGCCGGCATAGACCACGCGCGCCAGGTACGGCGTCGCCGAAAAGACGATGGTGAGGCCGATGGTCCACAGCCCCGGACCCAATGCGGTGGCCAGCCCGATCGCGAGCAGCACCATCGGGAACGCGAACAGGATGTCGATCACGCGCATGACGAGCGCCGAGCCGCGCCCCCGCGTGTAGCCCGCATACAACCCGAGCGCCAAGCTCAGCAGCACGGCGGCCGCCACCGGCGGAATGGTCGACAGCAGCGACTGCCGACCGCCCCAGATCAGCCGGCTGAGCAGGTCGCGGCCCTGGCCGTCGAGCCCGAGCAGATGGCCCGGCGTGCCGGGCGGCGCGAGCCGCAGCGCCGGGTCGGCCGCGGCGTTCGGGTCGTAGGGCGAGATCCACGGTGCGAGCAGCGACACCAGCAGCATGAAGACGATGAAGACCAGGCTCGCCAGCGCCAGCTTGTTGGCCTGGAGCCGGCGCCAATGCACGAGTCCGCCGGACGGCAACACGGGCTCGGCATCGTGCGCCGGCAATTCGGCCGTCAGCGCTATGGAGGGATCGGGAGGAGACATCGGTTGTTCGGTGAGTGGCTGGCAGTTCAGCCGCGCAGGCGCGGATTCAGCAGGTCGAGGATCACGTCGGTCGTCAGGTTGATGACCAGGAAGCAGCCGGTGATCAGCATCACGCCGGCCTGCGTCACCGGGTAGTCCTTGCCGGCCGCCGCGTTGTAGAGATGGGTGCCGATGCCCGGCCAGGCGAACACGTTCTCCACGAAGATCACGCCGCTCAACAGGTAGCCGATCTGCAGGCCGGTGATGTTGACGATGGGGCTCAGCAGGTTGCGGCCGAGATGCCGCCGCAGGATGGTGCCGCGCGAGAAGCCTTGCGAGCGATAGGTCCGGATGTAGTCGGAGCCGATGATCTCGATGACCGATGCGCGCACCAGTTGCGCCAGGATCAGCATCGACACGATCGCCGCCGAGAAGGCCGGCATCACCAGGTGGGCCAGCAGGTCGCCGACGGTCTGGTCGCCGCGCATGTCGTACATGCCCGAGGCCGGCAGCCAGTCGAGCCGCACCGCGAAGAGCCAGATCAGCACCAGGCCCGACCAGAACACCGGCAGGTTGTGGCCCAGCTGGATGACCAGCATCGTCACGCCGTCGACCGCCGAGCCGCGCTTCAGGCCGGCCAGCACGCCGACCGACACTCCCGCCAGCAGGCAGATCAGCACCGCGCCGACCGTCAGGATCAGCGTGTTGAAGAAGGCCGTGCCGAGCACGTCGAACACCGGCACGCGCAGCGTGAGCGACAGGCCCCAGTCTCCCGAGAACAGGTGCTTCAGCCACAGCAGGTATTGCACGTAGACGGGCTGGTCGAGCCCGTACTCGCGCCGGATCGCATCGATCGCGTCCTGCGGCAGGATGCCGGCCAGCGCGTTGGTGATCGGGTCGTCGCCGCCGAGGTGCGAGATGAAGAACACCAGCACCGAGATGGCCAGGAACACCGGGATCGCCTGCAGCACGCGGCTGGCGATGGAGCGCGCGATCATGGCCGCCCTACTTCTCGAGCCAGACCTTGCTCAGGTCGTAGAAGTTCTGCAGCGGCACGTTGAAGCCCTGCACCTTCTTCCCGCTGATGAAGTTGACGGTGGGCGACAGCAGCGGCACGAAGGCGGCGTCGCGCTGGGCGATCAGGTTGGCCTTCTTCCATTCCACGATGGCCTGCGCCTCGTTGGTCTGCGCGGCGGCCTTCTCCACGGCCGGGCCGAGCGCGGGGTCGACGACCTTCTCGCCCGATCCACGCGACACGATGTAGGTCTGGTAGGCCAGCTTGAGCCAGTACGGCGTGATGAAGCCCCACTCCATGGTGAACAGCGCCGTCTCGGGCGTCGGGCTGGCCAGCTTGCTGGCGTAGGTCAGCCATTCGAGCGAGATGATGTTGATCTTGATGCCGACCTTGGCCAGGTCGCGCTGGATCCACTCAATCACGGGTTGCTGCAGCGTGTACGTAATGATCGAGAACTCGATCTCGCCGTCCTTGTAGCCGGCATCCGCCAGCAGCTTGCGGGCGCCGGCCGGGTCGTAGGTGAAGTCCTTCTGCGCCGGGTCGTAGGCCGTGCTGCCCCAGTTGAAGATGCTGTACGACGGAAAGGCCAGGCCCTTGTAGAGCGACTTCACCAGGCCCTCGCGGTCGATCGCCTTCACGAAGGCCTGGCGCACCGCCTTGTCCTTGGCGAAGCGGTTGCCGAAGTACCAGCTCAGGAAGAGCTGGTTCGCGCCCGGACTGTCGTGGACCGTGTAGCCCGACTTGCGCAGGCCCTCGACCCCATCGGCCGGGATCTTGCTCAGGATGTCGAGCTGGCCCGAGCGCAGCGCCGACAGCCGCGTGGCGTCGTCGTTGATCGGGCGGAAGATCAGCTTGTCGAGATGCGGTTGCGCGCCCCAGTAGCCGTCGTTGCGCACCAGCTCGGTCTTCTCGTTTCGCACGCGAGTCACGAAGCGATACGGGCCGGTACCGGTCGGATGCTCCGCCAGGCCGTCCTGTCCGTACTTGCGCAACGCGGCCGGGCTGAACACGCCCGACACGAAGTTGCCCTGCGGCAGGAGTCGCAGGAAGTCGATGAACGGATGCGCGAACACGTACTGCACCGTGTGCGCGTCGAGCACCTTGATCTCTTTCAGCCCACCGTACACCGGCTTCATCGAGCCGTTGGAGCGCACGTCGTAGAACTCGAAAGTCGGATCGGTGAAGCGGCGCACGTTGAAGCGCACGGCCTCGGCGTCGAAGTCGCTGCCGTCGTGGAACTTCACGCCCTTGCGCAGCTTGAAGGTGAAGGTCGTGGCGTCGTCGCTGACCTGCCAGCTCTCCGCCAGCGCGGGGATGATCTCCGGGGGACCTTCCTTGAAAGGTCGCGCCAGGTTCTCGGCCACGAGCGACTCGTAGATGTGCAGGTCGATGCGGTAGGTCTCGTAGCTGAACTGGCGGTTCGGGTCGAACACCGACGGCTCGCCGCTCAGGCCCACGACGAGCGTGCCGCCGCGTCGCGGTGCGCTGCGCTTCTCTTGCGCCGAAGCGTCCTGCAGGCTGAGCGACACCACGCCGGCCATGGCCGCCATCGTGGCCATGAATTGGCGGCGGCCTTGTCGGCGGGGGACGAACGCATCGTTGACGATGGGCAGATGGGAATCGGACATGGCTGCAATCCGGCCCGCGCAACGGGCCGCTCCAGAGAAAGAAAAATGAATCAGGCCTTGGGCGGGACGAACACGCGCGGCTTCGGCAGCACGCGGTTGATGACGTACTGCCCGACTTCGCGCTGGCGGTAAGGCAGCGGGTCGTGCACGCTGTGCGTGCGCACGTTGCGCCAGAAGATGTCGAGCCCGTAGCGGTTGGCAGTGGAACGCGCGCCGGTGGCCTGGAAGATCTGCGTGCTGGTCTCGACCGAGATCTCGCTCGCCACCGACTTGGCCTGCGAAATGCGCAGTGCCAGCTCGCCCCATTCCTGCGCGGTGAGCGCCGGGCCTTTTTCGAGTGCGGCCTGGTATTGCACGGCAGCCACATCGGCCAGCGCGATGCCGGCCGCAACGCCCGCCGACAGCCGGCCGAGCAGTTGCAGGTGGTACGGGTCCTGCCCCGCATCGGCCAGCCCCGATTCTGGCCACGGCCGGCCCGCGGTGCGCACGTAGTCGCCGGCCGCGGCAAGCGCACCTTCGGCGATGCCGAGATACAGGTACACGAAGATCAATTGACTGAACTGCGAGCGCAACCCGTCGCGCAATGCCACGTCGCCCGGCCATTCGTCGAGGCCGGTGAGCCGTTCGGACGGGTCGACCACGACATCGCTGAAGACCACGCTGCCGCTGGCGGTGAGCCGCTGGCCCAGGTTGTCCCAGTCGCTTTCGTAGCGCAGGCCGGCGCGGTCGGCCGGCACCTGGAAGTTGGCCAGGCGCTCGCCGAGCCACACCGTCACCGTGAGCACCGACGCCACCGAGGCGCCGGTCGCGAAAGTGCGCGTACCGTTGATGTGGAACTTGCCATCGCGCTCCGTGATGTCGGACTTCGGGTCGCGCGGGTTGCTGACGCCGCCCTGGAACCAGCCCTTGTCGCCCACGCCGCGCGCCACCTGTTCCCATTGCGCGGGCGTGCCCAGGATGTGGCTCCAGACGCCGTTGGAATAGTGATAGAGCAGCAGTTGACCGATCGATCCGTCGGCCGCCGAAACGATCTGACCGATGCGCAAAGCCTGCGGCAGATTCGCACCCGCGCCGCCGAACTCGACCGGCGTGGCCAGGCCGAGCAGTCCGGTTTCGCGCAGCA
>JAZKDL010000446.1:0-4920 GCA_040387575.1 Pseudomonadota bacterium | reverse complement strand
AAGGCCCAGCGCAAGCTGTTCTTCAACCTGCGCTCGATGAAGCAGGGCTTCAAGGCCGACGACGCAGCCGCCGATGGCGACACGCACCGCGCCACGCTGACCGCCAGCCAGGTCACGCAGATGGCCGAGAAGCTCAACGTCAAGCGCGAAGAAGTGCTCGAGATGGAAATGCGCCTGTCGGGCGGCGACGTGCTGCTCGACCCGTCACCTTCCGACGAAGGTGACGAGGCTTTCGGCCCGATCGCCTACCTGGCCGACGCCACGCAGGAACCGACCGCGCAGCTCGAATCGCGTCAGCGCGACCGGCTGTCGAGCGACGGCATTTCGACCGCGCTGGAAGCGCTGGATGCGCGCAGCCGCCGCATCGTCGAGGAGCGCTGGCTGAAGGTCAACGACGACGGCTCGGGCGGCATGACGCTGCACGAGCTGGCTGCGGACTATGGCGTGAGCGCCGAACGCATTCGCCAGATTGAGGTGGCGGCGATGAAGAAGATGAAGAAGGCGCTGGTCGAATACGCCTGATCTGCGAAATCGCATAGCCCGTGTGACGGCTGCCCTCCCATGAAGAAGCCCGGCAATGCCGGGCTTTTTTTATACTCGTGCGCTTGCTCCCGCCTTCTCCACTCCAAGAGACAAATCCAATGCCCGCTCGCTCCCTCGGCCGCCTTCCCCAACTCTCCCGCCGCTCCTTCACCGCGCTCGCTGCAAGCGCCCTGCTCGCCGGACCGGCCTTCGCCGCCTCGCCGCTGGACGGTTGGCCCAATCGGCCGATCCGGATCGTGGTCGGCTTCCCCGGTGGCTCGACGCCCGACCTGACCGCGCGGATGATCGCCGAGCCGCTGTCGAAGGCGCTGGGCCAGCCGGTGATCGTGGACAACCGGGTGGGCGCGGGCGGCAACATCGCCGGCGAAATCGTGGCGCATGCGACCGACAACCACACGATCAGCGTGATGATCAACGGCAACATGACCATCGCGAAGCTGCTCAACAGCAAGCTGCCGTACGACCCGGTGTCGGACCTGCAGCCGATCACCCTGGTCGGCACCGCGCCGCTGGTGCTGGCGGCGCCGGCCAACGCGCCGGGCGCGACGGCCAAGGACTTCCTGGCGGCGGCACGTGCTTCCGGCAGCAGCTGGAGCTACGGCACGCCGGGCGTCGGCACCGTCGGCCATCTGGGCATGGAACTGCTCAACGGCCAACTCAAGATCCAGTCGGTGCACGTCCCCTATCCGGGCTATCCGCAGGTCATCAACGGCATCATCGGTGGCCAGCTTCAGTGGGCGCTGCTGCCGCCGGCTCCCGCCATGGCGCAAGTACGCGCCGGCAAGCTGAAGGCGATCGGCGTGACTTCCGCCGGCCGAAGCACGCTGGTGCCTGAATTGCCGAGCCTGGCCGAACTGGGCATTCCAGGCTTCCAGCTGGAAATCTGGAACGCCGTCGCCGCTCCGAAGGCGATGCCCAAGCCGATCGTCGACAAGCTGGCCGCGTTGATCGGCGACATCGTGCGCACGGCCGACTCGCGCGACAAGCTGTTCGTGCAGGGCTGGCAGGCAGTCGGCTCGTCGCCCGAGGGGCTGGCCAATCGGATCAAGGCCGACACGGCGCTGCTGGGCGGCGTGATCAAGGCGCGCGGGATCAGCGCGGAATAAGCGGCGGATACGGCATAGGACGGCCGGGTTGTCTCGAGGCGGCCCCGGCGCGGGCTCGGTGACGCTGGCGCGCGCCCCGGCTCAGCCCTGCCGAATCAGCGTCTGGACATCGGCCACCATCGGCGCGACGCCAGCGCCGTAGCGCGCATAAAGGCGCAACCGGCCCTGCATGTCGTAGACATAGCTCGCGGCCGAGTGGTCCATCGAATAGCTGGTGGGCGTCTTGCCGTCGACCTTCTTGTAATACGCCTTGTAGTCCTTCGCCATCGCGACGAGTTGCTCTGGCGTGGGAATCAGCGCGGTGAACGACGGGTCGAAAGCCTCCATGTAGGCCTTCATGACGGTCGGCGTGTCGCGCTCCGGGTCGACCGTCACGAACAGCACCTGCAGCTTGTCGCCATCCTTGCCGAGCTGCTGCTTGACCTGCGCCATCTCGGTCATCGTGGTCGGGCAGACGTCGGGGCACTGGGCGTAGCCAAAGAACAGCACGACCACCTTGCCCTTGAAGTCGGCCATCGTGCGAACCTTGCCATCGGCGTCGGTCAGCGAGAAGTCCTTCGCGTAATCGGCGCCGGTCATGTCGACCGCATTGAAGCTGGGTTTGGCTTCTTCGGTGCAGCCCGCCAGCGCGCCGCCCATCACGGCGGTTGCGACGATCCAGCCAGCGCCGGCTGCCAGGGTCTTCAGGGCTTGTCGCTTGTTCATCATGCGCGGATCACAGCAGGTAATGGTCGACCAGCAGCGCCGCAAAGAGCACGCTGAGATGGATCAGGGAGAAACGGAAGGTCCGCCGCGCGAGTGCGTCGGAATAGTTGCGCCACAGCGCGAACGCATAGCCGCAGAAGCCGAGGCTCACCGCCACCGCGACGGCCAGATAGAGCCAGCCGCTCATGCCGTAGGCGAAGGGCATCAGGCAGCCCGCGAACAGCACGAACGTGTAGAGCAGGATCTGCAGGCGCGTGAATTCGTTGCCGTGCGTGACGGGCAGCATCGGCAGGCCGGCCTTGCGGTAATCCTCGACGCGGTACAGCGCGAGCGCCCAGAAGTGCGGCGGCGTCCACAGGAAGATGATCAGGAACAGGATCAGCGCCTCGGGACCGACGTTGTCGGTCATCGCGGCCCAGCCCAGCACCGGAGGCATCGCCCCCGAAGCGCCGCCGATCACGATGTTCTGCGGCGTCAGCGGCTTCAGGATCACCGTGTAGACGACCGCATAGCCGACGAAGGTCGCGAAGGTGAGCCACATCGTGAGCGGATTCACGGTGAACCACAGCAGAACGGAACCGGCCGCGCACAGCACCGCCGAGAAGATCAGCGCCTGCCGGTCGCTGAGCTCGCCGCGTGCCGTCGGGCGCCAGGCGGTGCGCTTCATCTTGGCGTCGATGCCTTTCTCGACCAGGCAGTTGAACGCGGCAGCCGCACCGGCCACGAGCCAGATGCCGATGCATGCGAGCAGGCCGCGCTGCAAATCGGCCCAGCTGGGGACGCCAGGTACGGCGAGCACCATGCCGATCAGTGCGCAGAAGACGATCAGCTGCACGACGCGCGGCTTGGTCAGCGCGTAGAACTGGCGCAGCACGCTCGCCATGCTGGGCGCGGGGGTCGACGGGGTGTGCACGGGCGTGCTCATCTTTTTCATGCGGTGCCGATGTTGCCTGAGCCGGACGCACGCGTGCCGACAGCCGGCTGGGACACTTTGACCGAGGCGCGGCGGCTCTCGCACAGCGTCCAGGTCAGGACGACGGCCAGCGCCGCCGCGCCGCCGGTGTGCAGAACGGCCGCAGCCAGCGGCCAGCCGAGGAGCACGTTGCCGAGGCCGGTGGCCAGTTGCAGGAGCGCGAGACCGGCCAGCCAACCTGCTTGTGAGCGCAGCGTCGGCACGCGGCGCAAGCGCCAGGCCAGCACGCCCAATGCGACGAACACGATGTAGGCCATCAGCCGGTGGACGTAATGAATGGCGGTGAGCGCGGCGAAATCGACCGGCACGCCAGCACCCGTCACGCCGAGTTCCCGCCAGATCTCGAAGCCTTGCGTGAAGTTCATCGGCGGCCACCAGCTGTCCTGGCAGGTCGGGAACTGCGTGCAGGCGAGCACCGCGTAATTGGTGCTGACCCAGCCACCCAGCGCGATCTGCAACGCCAGCAACACGCTGGTGACGACCAGCAGCGTGCGCAACGGCGAAGGCAGCGCGGTGGGCAGACGCGCTGCTGCCACTTGCCGATAGCGCACGGCCTGGATGCACAGCAGCGCGAGCAGCACGATCGCGCCGAGCAGGTGCATCGTGACGACCGCGGGATAGAGCTTGAGCGTGACGGTGAGCGCGCCGAATGCGCCTTGCAGGCACACCCAGACCAGCGTCGCGGCGGGCCACCAGGCGCTGAGCGCGGCAGGGTCGCTGACACCCGCATCGCCGCCGGCCGTGGCTTGTGCAGGCGCACGACGTTGACGACGCCGCACGATCCAGGTCGCGACGGCCAGCGTCAGGATCAGCACGCCGACGCCGGTGGCCAAGTAGCGATGGACCATCTCGATCCAGGCCTTGCCATGGGTCACCGGACCGGTCGGCTGGGCAGCCTGCGCCATCGCGATGTCGTGACGTGCGCCGATCGGGCTGGCGTTGCCATAGCAGCCGGGCCAGTCGGGACAACCCAGGCCGGAATCGGTGAGTCGCGTGAAGGCGCCGAACAGCGTGAGGTCGAAGGTCAGGAACAGCGTCAGGACCGTGAGAGCGTGAAGACGCCGCGCCGGACCGGCACCTGCGTTGCGCCGCCAGACCCAGAGCAGTGGTCCGAGCGCGACCAGCACGCCCATGGCCATGAGCCAGGCGACGGGCGTCAGATCGTAGGGAGACGGGACATTCATGCGGCGTGCCTCGTGTTCAACGTCCAGGCTCGTCCCAGGAGGCGGAGGCGCGCAGCAGCCGCTCGAGATCGCGCTTGGCGCGGGCCGCACCAGCGGCGTCCATGCGCGCCGGGAAGCGCATCATCCAGTTGCCCATCGGATCGACGACGAACAGATGCTCGGCCAGCGCATGGCCGGCCACCGGCGCGAGCCACTTGGCGAGATCGGCGGCCGGCACGCGCAGAACGGTCGCGCCATGCAGGCCGTTGTCCAGCCGCTGCGGCACCGGCGCGGCGTCGCTGACCAGCCAGACACGGTCCATGCGGTCCTTTTCGCGGCCGAGGCTCTCGCGCAACTGGCGTTGCAGGTAGAGCTGTTGTTCGCACAGCGCGTCGCATGCGGCGTCGCCCACCGCCACCAGCAGCCACTG